>NZ_JBFEFG010000280.1:300000-600000 GCF_040718835.1 Bremerella sp. JC817
TTCCCGTTCTTCCGCCGAAACGAGCAAGCGTCCCTGCGAACGATAAAGATGCTGCAGCTGGAAGATGAAGCCCTCGGTATCGTTCGGGCGAATCATCACATGCGTCAGCGGATCGTTTTCGGTACGGGTTTCGAATTGGCTGACCTCTTCGATCGGCGAGATCAAACCGATCGGAAGATCGCCGGTTCGACGATCCTTTCGCAGGACCTGAACGGTTTCCATCACCGAAGGACGTGCCAGCGGTTTGCTGATGAAAATGGCTTCGACATCTGGCGACGAGTAGGCCGCTTTGAAGAGCTCGGCACCACCGGCGGTGACCAGTGGTTCCAGTCGCAGCTCTGCCAATAGCGAACCCATTTCCTGGGCACGTTGCTGCTGCAGCTCACCGATCACGATCAATCGCTTGCCTTGCGAGTTCGCCATAAAGCCCAGTGCGTCGAGCAACTCGGCCGAGCCGGCATACGGCGTCTTCGGATCGATCTCAAGGATCGCCTTCGCGGCAGCGCGACGCACGCGATAGACGGGCGACTGGAGGGCTCGCGCCAGTTGACTCAGATTACCATCGACTGCCAGCAGCAGATCCGCATTCTTGGTTGCGCCCAGCTGTTCGCAGGCAATCACCGAGGCATGAGCATACTTGCGGCCTTCGAGCGAACGCTTGAGCGCGGCCTCGACCACTTCGATGCCGTGGGCGGCGACCAACTGCTTCAGCAACTCGTCTGATTCTTCCAGCACCCCAATCCGCTGCATCTCGGCCAAGGTGCTCAGCATTTGAACTTCAGGGTTCTCACCGTCGATCGCATACAGATCGTGTAAGAGCTGACCTGCGACGACCACGTTGGCATCGGTCGCCGGCAGTTGATGGACTTCAACCTGCTTGGAGTCAGGGTTCCAACTCCAAAGATCGACCTCACCTTCCGCGTTGAGCGGGAACATCGGGGCGCCGTCGAGATAAGCGTTGACTCGCTTGGCCAGATAGGCCTTCGCTTCGGCCGTATCGGGTCGGTGGGCGACCACGTCGTCGAGATACAAACCGATCGCTTCTTTCAACTCGGCGTTGTCAGTCGTCACGAAGCTGCCCACGAGGAACGGCATCGCGGACTTCAATTGCATCTGACGAGCAACGTCGGCCAACTCGGCGACCAGGTGCGGGTCGTCACTATCAACCGCCGCCAACACTGGAGGATGCATGACCTGACCGAAGTGGACGAGAACCTTCTTGACCGCTGGGTATTCTGCTTCGCGGGCAGGATCGGCCAACACTGCGAACAAGGGATTCGCGGCAGCGGTACCCGCATCGATCAATTGACGAGCCGCCTTCGACTTCGCCGTGATATCGGAACTGGCCAACTGATCGACCGCCGTCTTGAGACGCGTTGGATCGTGCAGATAGGCCTGCAATTTATCGAGCAACAGCGTCGAAGCCTTGCCACCTTCCGGTTGAATGGTATCGAGCGTTTGCAATCGCACGAACTGAGCACTGCCGAGCTTGCGCTGGGCAGCCCAGACTTCTTCACCGGTGGGATCGTTGTCGATCAGCTTTTGCAGATACGCCTTACTCAGATCGGTTCGATCAAGATCGGCGGTCACGAGAGCCGCTCGGACCAGATCGGCAACGGTTGTCGGGTTCGACTCTTTAATTGCTTGGATGGCCGCCGTATCGACCGGAGGCTGTGCCGCGGGCTGTTCCGTCTGCTGAGCTGCCCCATCGCGCACGATGGACAATCCCAGTAGGGCCGCAAGAATCAAAGCAATCTGGAAGAAACGTTGCATCTGAGTTTTCGCAAGGTTAGTAGGATGGCATCTCGACTAAAAATGCCTGGTCCTTGGCACGGGAAAAGTCCTGAGCGGTCAGCTCAATTCTAATTGCTCCTTCCAGCGAACCACTTGCTTTTTCACTTCGCCGGGGGAAGTCGAGCCGTAGCTACGGAATGCAGCGACCGCTTTGGCGACCCCCAAGACGTCATAAACAGATTTATCGAGCGATTCGTTAACAGCCGTAAATTCATCCAACGGCAAATCAGCCAAACGGCAACCTTTGTCCATCGCGGTGGCGACCAGACTTCCAATCTGATGATGGGCGGTCCGCTGGGGGGTTCCTTTGCCGATCAAGTACTCCATCAACGTGGTCGCATCAAGGAAGCCATCTTCCAGACGCGAGTTGATCGATTCGACATTCAACTGGGCCCCTTCGACAATCGAAGCCGCCAGGTCGAGCGATCGATGGACGGTGTCGACCGAATCGAACAGCCGTTCTTTGTCTTCTTGCAGGTCGCGGTTGTAAGCCAGTGGCAGACCTTTGATCAGAACCAGCAAGGCCTGCAGGTTCCCAATCACGCGGGCCGACTTGCCACGAATCAATTCACAGACATCCGGATTGATCTTCTGCGGCATGATCGAACTGCCGGTGCAGAATTGCTGCGGAATCTTGATGAACTTGAATTCGACACTGGACCACAAAACCCATTCATCGGCCCAAACACTCAAGTGCTCCGCGATCATTGTCAGGCAGAACGCATATTCCACCAGAAAATCACGGTCACTCGAAACGTCGATACTGTTCGCCGCCACCGCTTCAAACTCGAGACGGCGTGCGACATTGTCGCGATCGATCGGAATCGTTGTCCCCGCCAGGGCAGCGGTGCCCAAGCTGCAGACATTCACACGACGCCGACAATCGGCCAGGCGTTCGCGGTCACGCTGAAACTTCTCGGTATAAGCCAGCCAATAGTGAGGTGCCAAAACCGGCTGGGCTCGCTGCATGTGCGTATAAGCAGGCAGGATCACGTCCATGTCGGCTTCGCATCGCCCGACAAATGCCTTCTGCAAACCTTCCAGCAGCTTGTCGGTCTGGTCGATCGCATCGCGAACCCAGAGCCGGGCATCGGTCGAAACCTGATCGTTTCGGCTTCGTCCGGTATGCAATTTACGCCCCACGTCACCCAAACGAGCGACCAGAGCGCTTTCGATGTTCATGTGGACATCTTCCAGTTTCTCGTCGAACTGGAACTCGCCATTTTCGATCTCGCCCTTAATTAGCGCCAGGGCGGTAGTAATTTGAGTTGCCTCGTCTTGAGTCAACACACCGACATCGGCCAGCATTTCTGCGTGCGCAATCGATCCACGGATGTCCTGGGCGTACAGCCGGTGGTCGAAGCTGATGCTTTCGGTGAACTTTTCGACCCGAGCGTCGACTGCGGAGCTAAAAACGCCGCTTTGAGAGGGGCTGTTCCGGGACAAGGGTGCCTCAGAATTATGCAAGGTTGGGAGTGCGGTCAGAACCGTAAAACACTTTAAATGCTAAGTGGATCGGTGTGGACTGTCAACGCGCCAGACTAGCAGCTGCGCAGTAATTAAGCATTGAACGGAAGTTATTAACGGGCATTGATTGATACAGCCGGAATGATGCGCGCAATCGACCAGCAGCCGGTCAGTTCTGGGGCCTCCCGCCTAAAGAGCGCGCCGCGGAGGCCTGGCAGAGAATTTTGAGGTTTCTTTACCAGTTTCGCCAAACGCCTTGCTTTGGCCACCTTCGCTTGGCATTTCTAGTTTCGCACTCCTGTTTTTCTGCCTCAATGGATTGCGGTTTCTCCGCAGCATCCGAGATTCCATCCCTTTTGGAAGCTTTCTGCCCCTTGTTATCGCTTCGAACGTGGGGTTAAATTGGTGGGATTTTGCACCTTGATCCGACGCAGACAAGGGTAGAAATACGCCTGTGCTGCCCCTTAACTTAAGCTAAGGACTGAGCCCCCAGTGCCGCGACGCGACGATATCAAAAAGATCTTGATCATTGGTTCCGGTCCCATCGTGATCGGCCAGGCTTGCGAGTTCGACTATTCGGGTACTCAGGCCTGCAAAGCGCTTCGAGAAGAGGGGTACGAGGTGGTGCTGGTGAATTCCAACCCAGCCACCATCATGACCGATCCCGATACGGCCGATGCGACGTATATCGAACCGCTAACACCTGACATTCTGGAAAAGGTCATCGCCAAGGAACGTCCTTGCGCGTTGCTGCCAACGCTGGGCGGCCAGACCGGCTTGAACCTGGCAATGGATCTTTCCAAGGCCGGGATCCTCGACAAATACGGCGTCGAAATGATCGGTGCCCGCGCCGACGTGATCGCCAAGGCGGAAGAACGCGAACAGTTCAAGCAGGCGATGGGCAAGATCGGCCTGGAAGTCTGTCGTGGTGCCACCGTCCACACGGTCCAGGAAGCCCGAGCCGTTCTGGAAGAAGTCGGTTTGCCAGCCGTTGTTCGCCCAAGCTTCACGCTGGGTGGCTCAGGCTCGAGCATCGCCTACAACCGCGAAGAATTCGACAGCCTGGTCCGCAACGGCCTCGATCAGTCTCCCGTTACGGAAGTGCTGATCGAAGAGTCGATCATCGGCTGGAAAGAATACGAAATGGAGGTGATGCGCGACAAAGACGACAACGTCGTGATCATCTGCTCTATCGAAAACTTCGACCCGATGGGGGTCCACACCGGCGACTCGATCACGGTTGCCCCAGCCCAGACGCTGACCGACAAAGAATATCAGCGCATGCGTGACGCCTCGTTGGCAGTCATCCGCGAGATCGGTGTCGAAACGGGGGGCTCCAACATTCAGTTCGCCACCGATCCGAACTCGGATCGTATGATCGTCATCGAAATGAACCCACGTGTGAGCCGCAGTTCGGCTCTCGCATCGAAGGCCACCGGCTTCCCGATCGCCAAGATCGCCGCCAAGCTGGCCGTTGGCTATCGCCTGCACGAATTGCCGAACGACATCACCCGCGAAACGCTCGCCTGCTTCGAGCCTTCGATCGATTATGTCGTTACCAAGATTCCACGGTTCGCCTTCGAGAAGTTCCCGGAAGCGGACAGCACGCTGACGACCCAGATGAAGAGCGTCGGCGAAACGATGGCGATCGGTCGAACCTTCAAGGAATCGTTCCAGAAGGCTTTGCGTGGCCTGGAAGTCGGACGCTTCGGCTTTGGCTGCGACGGCAAAGACCTTTGGGGCACCGACGAACAGCCATCCGAAGACGAAATTCGCGCGAAGCTGGCCAAGCCAAACGCCGAACGTCCCTGGTACCTTCGCTACGCCCTGAAGTCGGGCATGTCGGTGGAACAGCTCTACGACATCACCGGCATCGACCCCTGGTTCTGCGACCAGATGAAGCAGCTGGTCGAATGTGAAGACGAAGTGGCAGCTGTCGGCGACATCTCGAAGCTGAGCAACGAACAACTGCTGCAAGCCAAACGCTGGGGCTTCTCCGATCGCCAACTGGCCACGCTCCTGCGAAGCAGTGAGCTGGAAGTTCGTAGCGAACGCAAGAAGCGTGGCATCGTCGCGACCTTCAAGTCGGTCGATACGTGTGCCGCCGAGTTCGAGGCCTACACGCCTTACTACTACTCGACCTACGAAATCGAAGACGAAGTTCCGGTCAAAGCAGAAGGCCAGAAGCGAATCATGATCCTGGGTGGCGGTCCGAACCGCATCGGCCAGGGGATCGAGTTCGACTACTGCTGCTGCCATGCCTCGTTCGCCCTCCGCGAAATGGGTATCCAGTCGGTGATGGTCAACAGCAACCCAGAAACGGTCAGTACCGACTACGACACGTCGGACCTGCTGTTCTTCGAGCCGCTGACTACCGAAGACGTGCTGAACATCTGCGACCGCGTTCAACCTGATGGCGTGATCGTGCAGTTCGGCGGTCAAACGCCTTTGAATCTGGCACGCGGCCTGGCAACGGCCGGTGTTCCAATCATCGGTACCAGCGTCGATACCATCGATGCCGCCGAAGACCGCGAACAGTTCCAGCAACTGCTCAACCGTTTGAACCTGAAGCAGCCCGCCAACGCGATCGCTCGCAACATGAGCCAGGCCCGAGCTGAAGCCGCTAAGGTTGGTTATCCCGCCCTGGTTCGCCCGAGCTTCGTGCTGGGTGGCCGTGCCATGGAAATCTGCTACGACGACAAGCAGTTCGAGCGATTCGTCGCCGAAGCGTTCCTGGTCGCTCAAGGCCAGCCAGTGCTGATCGACCGCTTCCTGGAAGACGCCACCGAAGTCGATGTCGACTGCATCAGCGACGGCGATACGGTCGTCGTTGCCGGTGTCATGGAACACATCGAAGAAGCAGGCGTGCACAGTGGTGACTCGGCTTGCGTGATTCCGCCTTACAGCCTGCCAGGCCCGGTCGTTCAAGAGATTCGCGAAGCGACCATCGCCATGGCCAAGTACCTGAAGGTGGTCGGCCTGATGAACGTTCAGTTCGCGGTCAAAGCGGAAGACGGCAAGATGAACGTCTACGTTCTGGAAGTGAACCCACGTGCCAGCCGTACCGTTCCTTTCGTTGCCAAAGCGACCGGCATGCCGGTCGCTAAGATTGCCGCCAAGGTGATGGCTGGCTGCACGCTGGCCGAACTTGGTATCACTGGCGAACCTATCCCGGCTCACGTTTCGATCAAAGAATCGGTCTTCCCGTTCCGCAAGTTCCCTGGCGTCGACATTGTCCTCGGCCCTGAAATGCGATCGACGGGCGAAGTGATGGGGATCAGCGAACGTTTCTCGATGGCATTCGCCAAGTGCCAATTGGCAGCCGGCGTTGTGCTGCCGAAGCCAGACGATGGCAAGATCTTCGTCAGTGTTTCCGGTCGTCACAAAGATCAGATCGCCGACATCTCGCGTCGCCTGAAAGACCTTGGCTACGAACTGCTGGCCACCGATGGTACCGCGCGTCGTCTGGAAGAAGCAGGCGTCCCCGCCCAGCGGATCAAGAAGCTGGCCGAAGGACATCCGAACCTGCTCGACCTGATGATCGATGGGGCGGTATCGCTGGTGATGAATACACCAAGCGGAAAGGGTGCCCGAACCGACGAAGGCCGCATTCGTGCCGCCGCCGTCCAGCATGGCATTCCATGTATCACGACCATCCAAGCCGCTGAAGCCGCCACCAAGGCGATGGAAGCTTTGCGTGAAGAAGGCATGGAAGTCGAGTCGCTGCAAGACCGCTTCAAAGCAGTCCACATCCACCAGACGACCTAGCGTTTGCTCACCAGCCTCACGCTGGACGAACTAAAAAACCAAATGGTCTGGCAGACACCATGCTGCCAGGCCATTTTTGTTTGCCGGATCGTCCCTCTTTGAAGCCAATCGAGCCTCATAGGCCCAACTCTCTTCGACGACGTTTTCTAGTCACCCTCTTTTAATAGGGGGTTCTTCTTGATCACGATCGGCGGTTTTTCGAGTGCCATTGCGGCGTTCAGCTCGATAAAGTGTTGCCACTGTTCGGGCACATCTTCTTCGGGGAAGATCGCCTCCACAGGGCACTCCGGCTCGCAGGCCCCGCAGTCGATGCAGGTTTCTGGATCGATATAGAGCATCGTTTCCCCTTCCCGAAAGCACTCGCAGGGGCAAACCGTCACACAGTCGGTATATTTGCAGCCGTCGCACGGAGAGGTAACCACGAACGCCATCAGAACCTTCCTTTCTCTTGGGTGTCTACAATTCAGGAAGCCAAATGACTTCCCTGGATGTAGGTACATTCCGATTCCCTCGCTCTGCGGCCACGCCAAGGGAACTTTTTTGAAAGAATCCGTTCGTGCCTTCGCTCCGTAGCTTCGACCAACTGAACTCAATCGAGCTCCTGAACCTGTTAGAAAATCAGGTCGCTGGGGCCTCGAGCGAGATCTTTCGTCGCTACTGGCCCAGGCTTCTGCCATTGATTCGCCAGAACCTGTCGGCTCAACTGCGGCAGCGTGTCGATGCGGAAGACGTAGCTCAGTCGTCTCTGCGAAGCTTCTTCGTCCGGGCCCGCGACCGGCAATTTCGCCTTGACCACGGAGGAGATCTTTGGCGACTGCTGGCTGCCATCTCCGTGAACAAAGCGAGAAAGCAAGCACAAAAGCATACCGCCGCGAAACGCAGCATCATGCAAGAAGTGATCGCGAATCCAACGGAGTTGCCACGACATTTCAGCGAAGCGGTGACACCAAGCCAAGCGATCGCCATCAAAGAGATTGTGGATCAGCAGCTGACGAAACTGCCGCCAGAACAGATTGATGTGCTGACGCGGTATCTTGCAGGCGAGTCGCTGGCCACCATCGCTCAGAGAAGTGACATACCACCCCGAACACTCCGCCGCTGGGTGCAACACTTTCGAGAATCGCTCGAGCATTCGTTGATCGATGTCGCTTTGCCCATTCAGCGACCGAGCACCACGCTTGCCTGGGAAGACTACCTCTTGAAGCAGCACGTGGGCAGTGGTGGATTCGGCAAGGTTTATCGTGCGGTCGAAAAGAAGCGACAACGCACCGTCGCAATCAAGTCACTCCATAAACGACTGCAGCAAGACCAGATGGCTGTCGCGTCGTTTATTCAAGAGGCGAGACTGCTGGCCAAGATCCATCACCCAAACGTTGTCGGCGTGCATGGCCTGGGACAATATCCTGGCGGTAGCTACTTTCTCGTTCTCGATTGGATCGATGGAGAAGACCTTCAACAGAAGTTGAACCGCGGTGAATCCCTCGAACTCGATGCCTTGCGTATTGTTCGCCAGGTCGCCATTGCAGTTCGCGCGGCACACCAGGCCCAGATCATTCATGCCGATTTGAAGCCGAGCAACGTGCTCGTATCTCGGAGCGGTGGGATTCACATCACTGACTTCGGATTGGCTACGCTCCGAAGCCAAGGCTCACACGCGATCTTACCGCGTGGCGGAACACTGGCTTATCTCGCACCAGAACAACTGGACGATGCCCCGCTCGACTTTCATGCCGACAATTATGGAATCGGTGGGCTGTTCTTCACGCTTCTGACCGGAAGACCACCTCGCGTGGGTACCACCGCCGAGATCACTCAGCAACTAAAATCAGGCCAGCCTCTGACTTGGCCCAAGACGACCTATTCAGGCGAAACCATTCCGCCGGACGTGCTTCGATTCCTGCAGACCTGCCTCGCGTTTGCTCCAGACGAACGGTTCGCGAGCGTTGATCAACTGCTGGCCGCCTTGGCGAAACTATCGTGGCCAAAGTATTCCTGAGGCCTGCCTACTTCAGCGACGCTTCAAAGTCTTTCACTTTTTGTTCGACACCACGCTGAAAACCGGCAGGTTCGTTCTCGGCCATCTTCTTCATCTGCGGAAGGTATGGCTTGGCATCTGGACCGAACTTGATGATCGCGTCCAGAGCCGTGTGACGAACGAAGCTGTCATCGGACATGAGTAGAGGTGCCATCGACGGCAAGGCAGCCTTGGAGGAGGGTGCCAACTTGCCAAGAGCCTCAAGCGTGGCTTGCCGGGCGTCTCCGTCGGCCAGAAGCTTTGGTGCCGCCTTGGCTAAAGCAGGCCCGGCCGACTTCATTTCGCCTAAGCCTTTGAGCACCCTGTAAGCGACCTCTGGTTGCTTGAGGGCGAACCCAACCAGCGGCTCTACCACCTGGTCTTCGACCGTCGGGCCCATCTTCAGTAAAGCATCCGCGGTGTAGTGCGTCGCTTCTGGCCCTTCGATCTGGGCGATCACCAACTTGATGAGCGGGATCGACTTCGGGCCCAACTGCTGGATCGCTTCCATCAACGTCAGGTCGTCGTCTCCTTCTTCCAGTCGCTTCCGTAGTTCGGCGATGACTGGCTGGGCATCCACATTGTCCGGAGCGGCCAGGGTTGCGGCGGCTTTGACCGCTTCGGAATCCTCCACCTTCAACAGCGTCGCGATGCACAGCTCTGGTTCGCAGTTGATCTTGGCGACCGCCTTGATTGCTTCTCGGCTGACATAGTCATTCTCGGACTGGACCAGCTTCAGCAACTGAGGGATTGCGGGCTTGGCCTTCTGGCCCATCTGAGCCAATGCGTTCGCAGCCCAACGCTGGGCATAGACCTTTTCGTCTTCGGTTGCCTTGATCAACTCAGCGATGGCTTGATCGGGACTGACAAGCTGATCGGCGTTGCTTTCCACCCAACGCATCGAGTCGATCCGGGTGCCTGAGAAATAAGCCCCGTTAATCGAAGCAAGCATGACCGGTTCCATCGGTTCGACAGGCATGCCCCAGTATCGCAAGACAAACATCGCGGCGGCACGAATGCCTGGCGCTAACATCTCGTCGGTGGCAATCACCTTGATCGGAGCGACCAACGGCTCCCAGTTCTTCTTACCGTCAGAGTCCTCGCGAAGCTTGTCGACCCATTGCAGCGAGAGAACAGCAATCTCACGCTGGGCATCGGTCAGCTTCGCGTCGTTGATCGTGCTCAGAATTGCTGGCACCGAGTCGAGTTGCAACTGACGCAAACCGACGACCTGGATCGATTCGCTGCGGATTGCTTCATCGACCAGGGCCAGGTATACCGATTCTGCTTCGACCGGATACTTGGCCAGCGCCGTCGCCGCCGCTTGCCGAACGTCGCGATCGCCATCTTCGGCCACCGATTTCTTTAAAGGATCGATCGCGATCGGAAACTTCGGATCGCAATTCCCCAGGGCTTCGGCCGCGCTGCGACGAAGCGAGTTCGTGTCGGAGTTCAACAGACTATCGACCATCATTTTGACGATCTTCTCACTGGTCGGTCGTGCCTTGCCCAGGGCTTCCAGACAAACGCCGCGGAGGAACTCACTATCTGCGTTTTCGGTGACTGCGATCATTCGTTCGATCACTTCTGGCGAACACTTCGGCAAGAAGCCTGCTCCGCGGACCGCCATTTCGGCCAGACGATCTGGCTTGTCGCGCGACATGAGCATGATCAGTTCTTTTTCACAGCCAAGCCGTCCGAGCGTTTCGCAGGCGTAGTATTCCTGATCGTTCAGTGCGTCGAAGACAATCACCGGAACGACTGGCAGCGATGCTTCGCCGATCTTGGCAAACGTTGAAATATCCATGCTGTAAAATAGGTCCTTTTCCTGCTGCATGAGCCTTAAATGTCGACGCGTCAGGTAAGGCACCGCAGGTGCAGCCTTCGGACCGAAGGCCTCAATGACGCTGGCAATCGCATGATTCGTTTCTTGATTGGTTTCGACGTCGAGTTGATTTACCAGTTCCCCCAAGGCAGCCTCGGCACCATCATCTCGCAAGTTGGAAAGCGATAACGCAGCACGCTCCCGAACTCCGGGATCTGGATCGGATAGCGCTGCCCGCAGAGCCAAGATCGCCAGCGGCTGCGACTTCTTGTCGACCAGCCAGATCGAATTGGCCGCTTCCTTGCGAACCTCGGCCTGAGGAAACCTCAGCAGCCCACGCCCGAGGGCTTTCACGGCATCCTTCGTTCCGAGGCTATCGTTGATCGCATTGATCAACTCGTCCGATTGCTTGGCGTTGGGGTCTTCTTTACCAGAGAACGCGGGCGGAGCCTTCGGGACGCCAGGGATAACCAGTGGAGGCAAATCGGCCAGCTTTTCGACCCACGCATCGTAGAAGCCTTCAGCCGTTGGATCTTGCAGCACATCCGGCGACAGGGCATAGAGCGACGGCGAAGACAAGACGATGGCAATGAAGACGACGACCCAGCGAAGCATGGAACGGCCTGCGACTCTTTCGGGGAGGAAGGGTAGGATGCGGGTCAGTTTAAACAGGCGGCTTGCGCATCTCAAACAGTTTCCCGACTGGTTCGACTCACATCGCCAAAATGGCGAACCTTTGTGGTAGTTTTGTTGTCCGGCCGGTTTCTACCGGCATCCATCTTTCCATTTCCGTTCGCCTGGTTACCCACGGAGTTCCCCATGGACGTTCGTCACTTCAATCGCGATGCGTGGAACCGCCAGGTCGAATCGAACGATCGTTGGACGATCCCCGTCAGCTCCGAAGAGATCGCCCAAGCCAGGGCAGGGGAGTGGTCGCTGATCCTGACTCCGACCAAACAGATTCCACGAACGTGGTTTCCGGCGACCATGACTGGCGTGAAGATCTTATGCCTTGCCTCAGGGGGTGGTCAGCAAGGACCGATCCTGGCGGCAACCGGGGCAGAAGTCACCGTGCTGGACAACTCACCCAAGCAACTCGCCCAAGACCAACTCGTCGCCGAGCGTGATTGTTTGACTCTGGCAACCATCGAGGGAGACATGGCCGACCTGAGTGCGTTCGCCGACGAGTCGTTCGACCTGATCTTTCACCCCTGCTCGAACTGCTTTGCCGAGAACATCCTACCCGTCTGGCGAGAAGCGTTTCGCGTGCTGAAGCCTGGTGGCGAACTACTCGCGGGCTTCTGCAATCCGCTCCGCTTCCTCTTCGACGAACGAGCCCAGGAAGAAAAGCAGGAACTGGTCGTCCGTCACGCACTGCCATATTCTGATCTGACCAGCCTGACCGAGGCCGAACGCGAACAAGCGATGCAGACCCGGCCGCTGGAATTTGGTCACACGCTCGCCGACCAGATCGGTGGCCAACTTCAAGCAGGCTTCCATCTGATTGACTTCCTGGAAGACCGCTTTGACGAGACCGATATGATCTCGCGCTACATCGACACCTTCATCGCGACGCGTGCCCGTAAGCCCTAATCGATCACCGGCAGGGGATTGGCTCTTTCGGTCTGGCACTGCATCAGCAGTCGCACGTTCTCGTAGGCCGTTTCCCAGTTGCCGGTGTTGGTCTGCTGAACGATCTGCTGAAGCCAGTTCGATTCTGCAGCATTCAACTCACCAGCTTCTTCCGATTGCGTGATCATCTGCGAGATCTTCGCCACGCGGGCCTGGCTGCGACCGCTACATGCGGAGCTAAGGGCCATCGCATAGTCGTAGCCCTTCCGGCCGATCTCGCCGTAAGCTGGCCGCTGCAGCCAATAGCCAACGGCGACCAGCAAAATCAGGACTATCGATCCCAATACGATCCATCGAGATGCATTCGCAGGCATAGCTAAAACCCTCGCGACTGAATGACTTCGCCTTCGTTCATGCTGGCCAACTCGGCCGCCAAGATCAGGTCGATCGTTTCTGGCTGAAAGCCGACCGAACCATCGCCATACATCACGTTGCCGCCGCCAGGATGCTCGGAATACATCTGGCCAACGTGTAGCGTCGGATAGTTCATCGGGTGAATGATCGGGCTGCCGGTGATATCGAGTTCGCCTCCTGAAGGGCCGACGTGCATCATCACCAGTGTGGCGGCCGCATCAGGTCCATTCTCTGGTGTTAAAAACCGAGGATGCGTGAACGCCCCCGGCACGACGCCAACCCAGGTTTTGTCGCTTAGCTTCGAGGAGTGCTCGCTGATGAACAGCGTGTTGGTCGTTCCGTCGGTGATGTCGCGAAAACGGACGCGTGAATTGCGATAGAACGGTCCATCGGCAACCTTCGACGCGTCGCCATGAATCGTAACAGTCTTGGTGGTTCCTGCATAAATGTCGGTGAAGACCAGCCCGCTCGCCGAGGAGCCACATTCGCCCCAGCACGACTCTTGCCCGTGACTGGCCAAGTAATGGGAACGACCAACGACAATTGGATCGCCAAATCGAGTCAACGCGCCCGCCGCTTCATCGCGAAGAGTGAACGGTTCCGTTTCTCCACTGACGGAAGGGCAGAGGAAACCGGTCAGTGGCGTAGCGATGGCCGCGCGATTGGTTGCGTTCCAAATGGGACTTCGCCAGTCGATCGCATCGGCTACGTTGCCCTGCTCCAGGAAGGGTAACAAGAGTGCTCCCCATCCCCAGCCAGGTGCGGCGTCCCACGTATCGCCATCAATCGCTGCCGAACTGGGGCCACTGCCATCCCGCGTTGCGTGACTGATATATCCCGAAGGAAACACGCCATGCGTCGACGCATAGTTATGGATCGCCAAACCGATCTGCTTCAGGTTGTTGGTGCATTGCATTCGCCGAGCTGCCTCGCGGGCTTGCTGCACGGCCGGCAACAAGAGGGCGATCAGCACACCGATGATCGCAATGACAACGAGCAGTTCCACCAGGGTAAACCCGCGAAATGCGCGGGCCTCGAGGTAAATGAAACCAGATTTCCCCAATCGCCAGCGTGTTGGCTGCATCAAATTAGCCTTCTCAAGTATTTGATTTTGAATACTCAAAATACTAGGGCAAAGTAAATCGCCGCGTCAACAGCCAAAACTTATTTTTTGAGATACCAAAATCGGCAGCCTATTTCGGTGAATCGGATTCACTGGGAGAAAGCGGCAGAACAACAGGCATTTTACCGTTAGACGGTGGCGACGAACTCGTGACCGATTTTTACCTGGATGAGGCTGGTCTCGAGATCGAAGTAGATCACCCGACCTGAGGTCCCCCCGACATGTTTCGAGATGACAGGGATGTTGTTCGCCTTGAGCAACTCGAGCGACTTATCGATGTTCTTACGTCCCACTTCCTGGCCCGGAGAGGAGATTTTAAACATGTTCGCCCCGCCGCATACCTTGGCCACGATCGCGCGACGACGGGCTCCATTTGCGGCCAGTTGCTTCAACATTTCTAGGATCGCCGTGTCTACGAAGCGGCCTGGCTGCTTCTGACATCCCTGGCTGTCGCTCAACATGACATGGGCCAACGCACCAAGCTGAGTCTCTTTGCACCATAGTGCGATCCCGACGCAGCTTCCCAGCAGCGTTTCCAGCACATTCGGCGACGCAGATGCGACGATTCCCGCCATTGGGACGCGGATCGAAGTCTTGCTAAGATTCGAGGTTGCCATAGGTCTGCCCTGTCTCTATTAGCGCTCCTACCCCGTAGTATTTGGGGTGCGTGAAACTCTAGCTCACCTCCATTTGGGAAAAGGGTTTCGCCGCCAATTCCTCCCAGTTCTGCGTTGATTACGGGCCGTTTCACGTCGTATTGTCCTGGATCTACCGATTAATCCATTGTTTGCGATTGGTGCCTATATGTTGTTCTTTCATTGAACTTACAACTATGGATATATCCGCGATATCACCTTGTTTTTCGAGTGAATATTGACCTTGCGTTGACTAATTGGTACTAAATACTTTACAAGTTGCTGAGGCTCTGATAACCTCCGCTTGTTTATCCCCTCAAGCATTTGCAAAGAAGAACTATGGCCAAGAAGAAGGCGAAACCAGCGGCGGCCGACGCGAAAGACCGCATCCCGCGAAAGGAACCGTACGACAGCGACCGTATGAGCAACGTGGTCGAACGCCTCCGAGAACAAGCAGGGCGTCTCTCTCAACTCGCACGCACCCTGGATGATGCCGAAATCGACGAAGTCGTCATCGACGGGCATGCGATGCTGCTGCGTGGCTTAAATCAGATCGATAACTTCGCGGACAATGCAGCTCGTGCCGTGCGAGAAGCTCGCACGATGAAGTTCGGTTAAGATCCTCACCCAGGATCTCTCGGACCGGACTCCTTCCAAGTGTCCTCGCTTGAAGGAACTTTTTGCTGCATCCCATCGACGCGGAGAATGCCAATGGCCGATAAACAGGTCTCTTGGGCCGCGTGGGGCTGGTTGACGCTGCTTGGAATGATGCTGGTGATTCCAATTCTGGGAGTCGCCTTGGATCAAGCGGCGGTTCTGGGATCGCTGCTCTTCCCTTTGCTCGCTGGTACGTTTCTAGGAACGGCCACGCTGCTGGCAGCCATCTACATCAAGCACCCGCCGTGGTGGTGGACGATTGCATTGGCGGCGTGGAGCCTGACCATCGTCTTGTTCCATCGCCAGCTTGGCCTGCTGATTACCGGAGCCGTGCTCGGCTGCGTGATCGGCTTCTTTCGTGAACCGATCTTTCAGGCAGGCCGTCGCTGCGTGGCATGGTACTTATCGCGACGCAACGCCTCGAAGTTCGACTAAGCCCGCACGGCTTAGTCGTCCGATTCTTCCTTGGCTGCGTCTGTCATCGGCTTCGATTCGTCATCCTTGCTTTGGTTCCACAGCATTTCAATGACGCGAAAACCTTCGGGGTCGTGCTGTTTGAACTCCGACTTCACGAACGGATAGAAGTCGTTCGTCCCGAACATCGCTTCGGTACCTTCCGCGAAGTACTCACGTTCGTTCTCGATCGCGTAATGCGACTTCTTCTTGCCATTGATATGCAGCACTTCTTCATAGGTACCGGACTTCTTCGCCTGCTCGAAGGCAGCGACCACCCGGGCATCGTCGTACCCTAAGACGCGATCATGATAGCCATGGGCCATCTCGTGCATCAGCATGTAAGGCTGAGCAATACACCACTGCAGGAACGTCTTCGCGCTGGAGATCTCGACCGCCTTTGCTTTCTCGCGGAGGAAGCCATTCTTACCCAGCCAGTCTTCCGAGACGTGATAGCAGGCACAAGGATTCGCGTGCGTGTTGTCTTGCTCCAGCCAGATCGGAATCTTCTGGATCTGAACAACGGCGTCCTTGGGAAGTCGCCGCTGGATGTCGTAGAGCTGATGGTCGATCAGTTCGAGCGCGGCGTCGCCGGTCTCTTTATCTTCCCGCATTAGCGATTTATGGACATAGACATCCCAGCCGCGGATGTTTGTCTGATGATAGGCGGACAAAGGGTCCGGGGTAGGCACCTTCTCTTCAGAAGCCTCTGCCCCCAATAACAGCGACAACGCCACGATCCAATGCATAGGTTTTCTCCGTGAAGCAACGAGAAGGTAGTCTACCTAAGGATAGTTCCATTCTCGATCAACGGCAAAACCGAGGGAATAGTCCCTCTGGCATAAAGAAGCCAAGGGAGCAAGGCCTGGCACCGGCTTATACGGCCGAGAACTGCTCGGCGTATTCCACAATCCAAAGATCGATCAACTCGCGGAAGTCATGTTCGTCGACTTCGGCCAGTTTCTCGAAGTGGTTTCGATGGAACAGTTCCTTGTTCTGGATGGTTCCTTTGCCCGTCAGTTCCAGGACATGAACCGACGAGTAAGGACGGATAGCCAGTTCCAGTCGGCTGTAGAGACTTCGCCGCTTGCCACCCGTCAAGTCGAGGTCGTCGCGCACGCAAGCGCCCCCCCAGCCTTGATCCCCAAACAGCGTTTCGTATTGAAAGCCTGGAAAGTGGTTGGGCAGCTTCTGCAAACAGGTTTCGATATAGTCCGAAATCTTCAGACGAAGCCGACTATGCAGTTCACGACATTCTTCTTCCGTCATTGCCGCGGCTTGCTCGGCGTGCCGCTTGGCTTCGCTACGCTTTTCACCACGTTCGATGGCGCGTTTGAGTCGGTCTTCGAAGTCTGTCATGAGAACATCTTTCCTGGAGCGAAAGACAGAGATACAAGATGCCCCTATTATGACGCCTGCGGCGGATGGACAAAACCACCGTTTTCGCAGCAGGCGTCCGTACCTTCCGGGACGAAGCGAGGCACGACGAGGCGAGAGACTACTTGCCCTTCGGCTTCTTCTTCGGGTCGTCGCGCTGCATGTCGAAGAACTGCGCCAGATCTCCAAACGATCGGAGCGGCTCTTTCCCTTCCTTCATGGCGTCGGTCAGCGGTTTGACAGGCTTCGGCTTTGGCTTCGAGCGACGTTCGGCGTGATGAGGCTTGCCCCCATGCTTTCCCTTGCCACCGCCACCTTGTGGCTTGTGACCTGCCTTGTTCTTGGGGCGTTGTGGCCGATCCTGACGTGGCGGACGATTGCCTTGCGGACGCTCCGGCTTCCCCTTCTTTTCGGTCTCGATCGCAGGATCGATGGCCGTCAGCGAGACGCGACGACGTTCGCGATCGATCTCGATAACCCAGACGCGAATTACATCGCCAACACTGACCACTTCGTGAGGATCGCCCACGTATCGATCGGCAAGGCGGCTGATATGAACCATGCCGCTGTCGTGCAAACCAATGTCGACGAACGCACCGAAGTCGACCACATTCAGCACGGTGCCCATCATTTCCATGCCTGGCTCGAGGTCTTCGAGCTTCAGCACGCCCCGACGGAACAGGGGTGGTGGGAAATCGGCACGCGGGTCGCGACCAGGACGCGAAAGGGCACCCATGATGTCGCGAGCGAGGTGAACGCCGATGCTGAGTTCTTCTGCCAGCTGATCGACATTGGCCGAAGCAATCTTGGCCAGCAATTGCTTATGCTTCTCGTCCGAGACGCCAATCTCGACCGGAGCAGGCTGCGGGGCTGGAACGTCGGCAGGGTCGATCGTTTCGACTGCCGAATCGGTTTCCGCTTGCGAAACTTCGGCTGGTGCTTCTTCCGTAGCCACTTCAGTTGCTTCGGCGGCTTCTGCCGGAGCAGCTTCCGCTGCTGGCTCTTCCGTGGCGACCGCTTCGGCAACTGGTGCTTCTGCTTCGGTCGCTTCTTCCGCAGCAGGTGCCGCGGCTTCTTCCAGCACGCCAAAGCCGGTTGGCTTGGCTGCGATGGGCGGAGGCGAAGGAACAGTCGCCAACACCTCGGTCAGCGAGCAGCCCAGCTTCTCCAGCAATTGCGTCGCGACTTCGTAACTTTCCGGGTGAATCCAGGTCGCATCGAGAGGATTCTCGGCGGGGACCACTTTCAAGAAGCCGGCGGCCTGAACGAAGGTCGCTTCACCAATGCCGGCGACTTCGCGAATCTCTTCCCGCGAACGGAACGGGCCCTTGGCCTGGCGATGCTCGTAAATGCGACGTGCCGTCAGCTGATTCAAGCCCGAGACATAGCTCAGCAGGGCAGGGCTGGCGGTGTTCACGTCGACGCCGACATAGTTCACGCACGATTCGACCACGTCGTCCAGCGAGTCACGCAGGTGCTTCGCTTTGACGTCGTGCTGGTACAAGCCCACACCGATGTTGGAAGGATTGATCTTCACCAGTTCCGACAGCGGATCAAGCAGGCGACGGCCGATGCTGATGGTACCGCGGATGGTGGCGTCGAACTTCGGGAACTCTTCTCGGCCCAGTTCGCTGGTCGAGTAAACACTCGCCCCGGCTTCGTTAACAATCAGGTAACAGATGTCGCGATCTTTCAGTTCGTCGGCGATTGCACTCGCCACGATCTGCTCGGTCTCGCGACAAGCGGTGCCATTGCCGATCGCGACAATCTGAGCATCGAACTGCTTGATCATCTCGACAATGCGCGAGCGACTCTTTTCCACGCGATCCTGAGGACCGATCAGGTGAATCACCCCGGTACCCATCACGTTGCCGAAGGGATCGATAGCGACCAGCTTGCAGCCACTGCGGAAGCCAGGATCGATGGCCAGTACGCGCTTCCCACGAACTGGAGGCTGCAGCAACAGCTTTCGCAAGTTGCAGGCAAACACTTCGATCGCGTGCGTCTCGGCCTTCTCGGTCAGCTCGCGACGAATTTCGCGTTCGATGCTTGGAATGATCAAACGATTGAGGCTATCGCGGAGCGACTGCTTCAGGAACTCGGCGTGCGTGTGACCTTCCGGGATGACGGCATCTTCAGCCGTCTTCACGATCTTGTCGAAATCGACTTCGATTCGCACCTTCAAGAATCGGGTGCGGTCGCCACGATTGATTGCCAGCACGCGATGCGGCGGGATCTTGGAAACCGGTTCGTGGTAGTCGTAATAGTCGCGGAACGCCTTGTCCTTCTTGGCACGTTCCTTTTCTTTCTGACGCTTACGCTTCTCGCGGCGGATCTCTTGGATGGTTGGCTTCTTCTTGCCATCCTTCTTTTCTTCAGCCTTGGTTTCGGTCGATTCCGCAGACGCTGCATCGTCGGCAGCGACTTCGGTCACATCCGAAGTGGTTTCCACTTCTTCGCCGGTGGCTTCTTCCGAGTCGTCGTGATAATCGTCGTCGTTATCGGACTGGCCTGAGTTTTCGATCCGGGTGCTGGTCAACTGTCCGGTCTTCCAGAACAGTTTCCGCAAGCGACCACGCAGCATGGCATGTTCCGAGAAGACTTCGGCCACGATGCAGCCTACGCCCTGCACCACGGCGTCGACGTCGGCGAGCGACTTCTCGGCATCGACGAAGGCTTCAGCCCGAGCACGAAGCTCTTTGGCGGTTTCGGCGTCATCGAGCACTTCCTGAGCGAGTGGCTCTAGACCGCGTTCGCGTGCCTGGGTCGCGAGGGTCTGCTTCTTGGGCTTGAAGGGAAGATAGAGGTCTTCCAGCAGCTTCTGCGTCTGGGCCTTTTTGATTTGTTCGGCGAGTTCTTCGGTCAGCTTTTCCTGCGACTGGATCGACTTAAGGATCGTCCGTTTGCGCTCGTTGAGCTGACGCAGCTTGGTGTTGCTGCTTTGAATCGCACGGATCTGCTCTTCATCGAGCCCGCCCGTCTCGTCCTTACGGTAACGAGTAATAAATGGGACTGTGTTCCCATCGTCGAGCAGTTCGACCGTGCGTTGAACTTTGTCGAGAGGAATACCAACTTCACGGGCAACGATTTGAAGGTCCGTGACGATTGTCGTATCCATGTGGAAGCCTGGTGGGAGCTGTCGCAAACTTGCGTGTCGAAGAGTCGACGTAAACGCAGATGCTGTTTGACTAAAGCGATATCGGGAACCCGATGATACCAGCACGGCAACATAGGGGCAGCGGTGCCGCTTGTCAAGGATTAGGGGAGAGATCACGCCCCATATTTAACCGACGTTTCGCACCTTTTGGTCTTGGCCACCTTCCGTAGGTGCCTTTTGATCACAAATCAGGGGATGTCGAGGATCTGCACAAGAGATACCACCACACCGCCGGTAACAATCCTGAGCGCGCAAAAAAAGTGCCGCCTTCCCTAAGGAGCGACGGCACTCGCGTCTTCGTGTTCCAATCTGCGACGATCGTTTAGTAACCGATATCCATCGGTGCTGGGTCCAGGAAGTCTCGAGGACCACGCGTCGTGTAGTAGGGGTAAGTGATCTGGGCCGAACCATTCCCACCCTGAACGGCTGGTGGCGGGGCGCTAACGCTGGTCGGGTTGTTGCACGGGTTCGCCCCGATCCGATGGCAGCAGCCACTGCCCGCCAGAAGGCAAACGGTTGCCAGAATGAAGAACAAACGATTCATGTTGTCTTTCCTCGCGCGGAAACGGGCACGGCGTTGGGTCATTTGGGTCCTGAAGTTCCTGTCACATGGTGGATTGCGGATCCACAACAGGAACTGGGCACTCGCCACGTGTCTCTGACATGCGAGTCCAGTACGTTTGATCGGCGTCAGATCCGGGAAAATTGAACAATTCAGGGCAATCCCAACTTAGGGAGCCTGATTTCCGCACAGAAGCGGTCGAAAGCGTCAAGATGCTAGCAGGCAATTACTGCAGCTGAGCGTTGACCCACATCTGGGCCTGGCTTGCGGTGAGGTTCGCCAGAATGCGCGTTTCGGTCTCGATCAGCACTTCGGCCAGCTTGGCCTGGAAGGCCTCGGCGTCGTGCTTTAGTTGCAGCCACAAGCGTTCCATCTCGGCGCTGGCCTCCAAGGCGATCTTGCGGACCGATAGCACCTGGTGCGGCGTCAGGTCCATTTGTGCCAGCAGCGGAGTGTCTTGCTGGAACAGCATCAGCTTTTCCACACGATGCAGCGTCGGCAGTGTCTGGGTGAAAGCAATCAGCTCGGTCATTTCTGGAGTATTCGGGACCACGTAGCCATGTGTCTTGGCGTGGGCGATCTCTTTTCGCCAGACTCGTTCAGGTCCCTGAGCACTGGAAAACTGTGCTACCAGATCGCTCCAGACCACCTCGACTTGCGGCATCAATCCTGCGACCTGACCCGAGAACGAATGAGCCGTGCAGTACAGCGAGAAGACCATGGCCAGGACCATCGCCCCGATTAGCCGGAGGTTACGGCCCAGCGAATTGCGATCGTCCTCGTAGAGCTCGCGAACCACTCGGGTCCCCAGGCGGAGGCACACCCGAGAGCGTGTCGCCGAGGCCGAATCGTCCTCGCGGGGGACGATGCTGATGATTTGTACTTCGTAATCGCTATGCCCAACGATGCAGAGCCTTGCGATCTCGCCAAAGAGCATGCATTCCGATTCGCAGGTGAAACCTTGTTCACCTAGTTTGCGGCGTGGAATTTCCACCGCGACGGCAAATCCCGACATCGACTCGTCCAGCAGCTCGGCCTTGAAGGTGTCTCGTCCCACGCGAAGCTGGGCTTTGACCCTGGTTGGGGCTACTGAAAAGCGCATTGAGTTTCGACGGTCGGCTTTCATCGGACTACACATGCAGGAGAAAAGGCGAAGAGTTAACCGAAGTATAGATTTGAAAACCCCTGGTCTGCCGAATCAAAATTAGCCAAATGCAGTAGAATCTGCTTGACCGCTGCCCCCGGAGCCGAAACGCAGTGAGTAATCGATACAACCGGCACAAACTTTTTCTGATTTGCCTCGTCGGGGTTAACTGACAACAATAAATTGTTACCAGTCCGTTCTCGTCCCTAGCTGCTGATCCCATAAAAGCTTATGAGTGTTGCCCCCAGCGTGGCCCAGATGACGGTCGACTGTTACCGCAAAGCCGGACAGATCTTGCGAGGATCTTCTCTCCGGCACGGAAACGTTGTCTGCCTGGACCGCGATAATTCTGACGACGTCATGGTTACAGCCGATTTGCACGGCAACCGGACGAACTTTCGTCGGATCCTGGAAATCGCCGATCTCGAGAACCATCCCCGGCGGCACCTGGTCTTCCAGGAGGTCTGCCATGGGGGGCCCACCTATCCCAAGGCTGGCGGCTGCATGTCGCACCTGATGCTGGAAGACATCGCCAAGCTGGTGATCCAGTTCCCCAACCAGGTCCACTTTCTGATCTCGAACCACGAGCTTGCCGAGCTGACCGACTTTCCGATCATGAAAGCGGGCAAGATGCTGAACTTGATGTTCCGCTGCGGCATGGGTCAGATGTACGGCGATGCCGTCCCGATGATTCGCGCGGCCCAGCTCGAGTTCCTAGGCAGCCTTCCCATCGCGATCCGCATTGGCGAGCGACTGATGGTCACCCACAGCCTGCCCAAGGGGTGTGATGACGAACCTTTTGATATCACGATCTTCGACCGCGAAATCAACGCCCACGATCGGGCCTGTGGTGGATCGCTGCATCGCCTGGTGTGGGGCCGCGACTTCCGTCAAGAGAACGTCGACTACCTCGCCCAGCAGTTAGGCATCGATTTGTTCATTACCGGCCACGAACCTTGCCAGCATGGTTTCTCATCGCCGAATTCGCGACAGATCGTCCTCGACTGTTGCAGCCGGCTTGGCAAGTACTTGATGATTCCGATGGCCGGCGAGCTGACTCAAGACGAGCTGCTCAACCAGATTCATTCCCTGCATGCTCCGGTGCTGGAGACCATTTCCTAAGATGGGAAACGATCCACTCTTTGAAGACGACTCCACCAGCGAAATGGAGCCAGCTTCGAAGCGCCCTTGGCGCCCTCAGTTTGGAATGGGGGCGATCATGCTGATGATGTTTCTGTTCAGCATGTTGTTCGTCATGGGTCACTACATGCTGAACACCGGAAACGAGAAAGACAACACGCACAACTTTCCGTTTCTGTTTCTAACGCTGGCCACCCCGGTCTTGCTGCTCACCGTCTTAAGCATCGGCCGCGAACTGATGCGTTTGTGGGAAAAGGCAATGCGCGATCGAGATCGCCACTAGCCGCCCATCTTAAACATGGCCGATGCCCCTTAGCTGCCAGCCTCTTCCGCTCGCAGTTTTGCCAGCTCTTCGGCCGTTGCATTGACCGTTTGCCGAATCTGTTCTTCACTATGGCAACTGGTGATGAAGAATCGCAGACGAGCCGCTTTTTCTTCAACCGCCGGATACATGATCGGCTGCACGTTATAACCGCGAGCATACAGAGCCCGCGACAACTTCAGTGCCAACAGCGAGTTGCCCGTGATCACAGGGACCACTGGCGTATTGTTACTGAGGCCGGTATCCAGCCCCTTTTCTTTGGCCAGCTTCAGGAAGAGCTTCGAGTTGCTCATGCACTTAGCGACCACTTCCGGATGCTTTTCAATCCGCTTGAACGAAGCCAAGGCGGCGGCGGCGTTCGATGGCGGCATACCAACGCTGAACACGAAGCCCGGAGCCGTGTACTTGAGGTACTCGATCATCGTCTTCTTACCGGCGATGTAACCACCGCAACTACCCAGCGATTTGCTGAGGGTCGCCATCAGGAAGTCGATTCGCGAACCAGGAATGCCGTAGTGTTCGCAGATCCCGCGGCCCGTCTTGCCCATCGTTCCGATCGAGTGGGCTTCGTCGACGAACAGCATCGCCTTGTACTTCTCTTTGATCTCGACCAGCTTCGGCAGATCGCAGTAGTCGCCATCCATGCTGTAAACGCCTTCGACGACGATCACCGCGCGGCGATACTTGCCACGCACTTCCGCCAACATGCGTTCGCATGCGGCCGTGTCGTTGTGCGGAAAGGCGCGTCGCTGGGCACCCGACAAAATACAGCCTTGCACCAGGCTGTTATGGGCCAGTTCGTCATGCAGGATCAAGTCACCCGGGCTCATCAGGTGCCCGATCGTCGTTTCGTTGGTCGAGTGACCACCGACGAAACAGACCGAAGACTCGACACCCAGGAACTCGGCGATCTTTCGTTCCAGCTCGCCATGGATCGTCTTCTCGCCCGAGACCACACGGCTGGCCGAGACGCTGGTACCAAACGTATCGACCGCCGCTTTGGCCGCGGCGGTAACTTCCGGATCACCACTGCTGCCCAGGTAGTTGTAGCTGCTGAAGCAGATGAACTCGCGACCGTCGATGATCGCCGTGTCGCGGGTCGTCCCTTCGTGCACATCGAAGTACGGACTATCCATCCCCATACGGGCGAACGTCGCAATACGATCTTGCAGAGCGACCACTTCCGGGAACTGATCGGTCTGGAATTCTGAGTCAGGAATGTCTTCGATGGCCCGAGCCGGTTTTTCTTTCGCAGCCGGGGAGGTGGATGCCTCGCCCGACGAAGCAGTGAAGTCCCCTTCGACGCCGATCAGTCCTGCCACGGCCGTAGCCAGGCTGGTGACCGTGGTGTCTTGCGAGAACTCTTCGACCGGAATATCGACATCGAGTTCGGCTTCGATCGCGTTCTTCAGCTCGATCCCCATCAGCGAGTCGAGCCCCATCTCGGCCAATGGCTTGGCCCGATCGATCTGCGACGCGGCGATGCCTAGCGTCTTCGCGGCTTGATCGGCGACGTAGTCCGAGATCATCGAGGCCCGTTTCTCTTCGTCGGCCGATTGCAATCGGTCGCGAAGCGAACCACCAACGGCGGTCGCGGCGGTTCGTTCCTGTCGATGAATCTTGGCCAGTTCATCGAGCAGCCTTGGATGCTTGTTGCGGCCGAACTGCTTCAGGAACTTGTTCCACTCGACCGGGAATACACCCACGTTGGCATGTCGCGTTGGAAGCAGTTCTTCCATTGCCAACAAGCCTTGTGGCGGAGCAATCATGCCCAAGCCAATCCCCGCGAACCGACGAGCATCGGTTCCCTTGGCCATACCACCACCGCTCCATGGTCCCCAGTTGATGCTAAGGCCTGTCAGACCTTCAGCCCGTCGGCCAGCACACAAGGCATCCATGAACGCATTGGCTGCGGCGTAGTTGGCCTGACCGGGCGAGCCAATCATGGCGGCGATCGACGAAAAGCAGACAAAGTAATCGAGCGGCAACTCGCGGGTCTGCTGATGCAGGTACCACGAACCGTCGACCTTCGCCGGCAACACCTTCGAGAATCGCTCCCACGATTGCTGCGGAATGGTGGCATCGTCCAGCACACCGGCCGCGTGGAACACGCCTGCCAGGGGCGGCAGTTCGGTTTGTACATAACCCAACGCCGCGGCGACCTGATCGCTTTGCGCGGCATCCATGGTCAGTACCGAGATCTTCGCCCCTTCGTTTTCCCACTGGGCGATGCGTTCGGCGGCTTCTTCGTTCGCCTTTCCGCTGCGACTGGTCAGCACCACGCTCTTCGCGCCCTGGTCAACCAGCCACTGCGTGACCTCCAGACCAATGGCACCGGTACCACCAGTGATCAGGTACGAAGCATCCCCACGCACCAGCGGACGCTCGCTGGTGGGCGGAGTCATCTGCAGCACCACCTTGCCCAGGTGCTTGGCTTGCTGCATGAAGCGGAACGCCTCGACGGCGTCTTCAATGCGATAGGCTTGCAGCGGAAGGGGTGCCAGTTGATGCGATTCAAATTGCGGCAGCAGTTCGGTCAGCATCTCGGCGATCAGCCCTGGTGCTTTGCGTTCTTCGTCGCCCAGATCGAATGGGAAGTACTCTGCCTTCGGACGCAACTCGGCGACCTGTTCGGCAGTCCAGATCCCGATCTTGCCGATCTCGACAAATCGTCCCTTGGCGGACAGGCACTCAAAGCTCTTCGGAATGAACTCTTGGTTCAAGCTGTTCAGGACGACATCGACCCCTTGGCCATCGGTATCATCCAGAACCTGCTGACTGAACAGCGTCGTTCGCGAGTCGTAAATATGCTTGATACCCAGCGAGCGGAGGAAGTCCCACTTGCCTTGGCTTGCGGTCGCATAGATCTCGGCGCCGACTGCTTGGGCGATTGCCACGGCGGCCTGACCAACACCACCAGCGGCGGCGTGGATGAGAACGCGTTCTCCCTTGCGAAGCTTCGCCAGACGCACCAAACCGTAGTGAGCCGTTAGAAATGCCAGCGGAATGGTCGCGGCTTCGTCGAAGCTCTGATTGCTCGGCTTCTTGGCGACGTAGTTCTGATCGACCAGCAAATGGCTCGTCATGCTGGCGGTCGAAAGGGCGATGACTTCGTCACCCACCTTCAGGTTCTTCACCTTACTGCCAACAGCCGTGATGACGCCGCTTCCTTCGAAGCCAAACGTCACGTCAGCTTCGCTGAGAATGCCGATCTCTTTTTCGTATTCCTGAAGCATACCCAAGGCACGCAGCACATCGCGGAAGTTCAAGCCGGACGCCTTCACGGCGATCTCGACTTCGGTCTCGCCAGGAGCGGTTCGCGGCTTGGAGACCAGTTCCAGGTTGGTCAGCATGCCGAACTTCTTCAGGCCGAGCTGATACGACTGCTCTGGCACGGTCAGCTCGCCATCGTCTGCCAAACGCATTGGCATCAAGCGTGCCGAGAAACGCCGCTCGCCTCGCAAGGCAATTTCGGTTTCGGCATCGGGGACCCAGACTTCGCCGAACAAACGTCCGGCCGACTCGCGATCGGCGGCGTCGACATCGACCCGGGTGCACTGCAGCTTCGGCATCTCGTTGGCGATCACGCCTGCCAGACCCCATGTCGCGGCTTCCAGCGGGTGACCAATCTTGTCGCCCGCAAAGACCTGCTGGCCTGACAACGTCACGACATACAACCGTGGTGCCTGGTCTTCCAACGCACCCAAGGCCTGGGCGACGTGCAGTAGTCCCTGGCAACCGAGGGCATGATCGACCATTGATTCGTCGGCCTTGCCTGACAAATCTTGCTGAGCCCACAGATAGATAACGCCGCGTAGTTTGCGATTGCCACCCAGCTTCAGCGATTCCAGCAGATCGGCGAACTGCGACGGTTCGGCCGGATCGAGCGTGGCGTCTTGCGGTCCGAATTCCAGTTCCGTGCCTGGAGCGATTTCCATCACGTGCTGCTTGCGCTGCCGCAACTGATCGACCAGGTACTCGGTCATCGGACGGCCATCACCGAAGACAAGCCAGACCGATTCGTCCGCTTCATCAACCGTCAACGGCTTGCCGATACGATGCGTTTCGAGCCATTGCACTTCGTGGTACCAACGATCGACATCGGCGACCAAACGCTTCTGTAGATCGATCTTCGCCAACCGGGCCAGCTTCAAGCCGCGAACTTCGGCAAGCACTTCCCCTTCTTCGTTGGCGAGAATGATATCGGCTTCGACCTGAGGCATTCGCCCTGGCTTGCGGCCGGTAATCTTCGACCAGCAAGCAACCCGCTGCGGCGAATGTTCTTCAAAGCAGGTGATGCTTTGCACACCGATCGGAATGAACGTCGTGCCCGGCGTGAGGTCGTCGGCCAGCAAGCTGCCCACCGTCTGGAAGCAAGCGTCCAACAGGGCAGGGTGGAGGCTGTAGTTGCGAGCGTCGCTTTGCAGTTCGGACGGCAACGCGACTTCCGCCAGCGATTCGCCATCGCCATTGCCCAGGCGTTTGATGCCCTGGAAGGCGTGACCATACTGCAAACCACTTTGCTTCGCGCCGAGATAAAACTCGTCGACTTCGACCTGCTTCTCCATGCGGAAGAAGACATCTTGCAGCTCGGCCTTTTCAGGACGAGCCGTGGCCGGAGCAATTTTACCGGCGGCATGCAGCTTCCAGATGGTGTCGTTGTCGTCGGACGTTTCCGCACTAAGGATACGGAACGAAGCATAGCCGAACTCTTCCGGCAATAAGATGACTTGGATCGTCTTCGAATGCTGTTGTTCGAAGACCAATGGCTGCTGAACGGTCATCTGCTCGACCGCGAACAGGCCTGATTCGAACTGCGCTTTAGCGGCCGCCAACGCCAGCTCTACGTAGCCTGTCGCTGGGAAGACCGGATTGCCGAACAGCTGGTGATCGTTCAGATAGGCCGGGAAGCCAGGGGCCAGGTTCGTCTGGAACAAGACCTCGTCGGTCGCGGTCGGAATCTTGACGCCCAACAGCGGATGCGAAGTCCGCGTTGGCATCAACCCAACCCCGGTTCCGAAGTCATCGCCACTGGAGACCGGCATCGTGTCAGGAGCCCAATAGCGGCTCCGCACGAACGGATAGGTCGGCAGTTCAACGCGACCAAACTGATACGGTGCATCGAACGACTTCCAATCGATCGCCACGCCCAACTGGTACAACTCGCCAACCGAATCGAGCAAGATCTGCCAGTCGTCACGACCGCTGCGAAGGCTCGGTAGCCAAGCGTTCTCTTTGCCTGGCACGCTCACGCGGCCGAGGCTTGAAAGAACGGGCTGCGGACCGACTTCGATAAAGACGTTGCCACCCTTGGCGGCGATGGCTTGGATACCATCGGCGAAACGGACTGCTTCCCGCAGATGCTGACGCCAGTACTCCGGCTTGGTGAACGCATCTTTGCTCAACTGACCGGTCAGGTTCGCCGCGATCGGGAACGACGCCGGCTTCATGGCAATGGCGGAAACGGCTTGCTGGAACTCTTCCAGGATCGGTTCCATCAACTGCGAATGGAACGCGTGCGAAACGGTCAGACGCGTGGCCCGAATGCCTTCGTTCTGACAAAGGGTCGCCACTTCGTCGATTGCTTCGGCAGCACCGCTTAGTACGGTCTGCTGCGGGCTATTCACCGCCGCGACGTTGACCTTCTTCGACAAACCATTGAGCAGCGTCTCAACCCGATCGGAAGCAGCCGACACGGCCAGCATCGCACCGCCAGCCGGCAGGCTTTGCATCAGCTTGCCACGCAAGGCAATCAGTTTCAAAGCATCTTCCAACGTGAAGACACCCGCAACACACGCCGCGACATATTCGCCGACGCTATGACCGATGGCCATGCTGGGGGAAACACCCCACGACAACCACAACTGAGCCAAGGCGTATTCGGTCGCGAACAACGTTGGCTGCGACATGGCCGTTTGATGAATCGTTTCGTCGCCTGCTTCGCCGAACAGAACGTCCAGCAGCGGAACGTCGTACTTGGCGAGTTCGCTGGCACAGCGATCGATCGCGTCGCGATAGACTGGCTGCGTGTCGTACAGCTTCCGTCCCATGCCGACGTACTGCGAGCCCTGACCGGTGAACAGGAACACCACCTTGTTACGGCGACGAACGGGTTCGCTGGCGGATGATGCCTTCGAGCCCTTCTCGACCAGCTTGTTCAAGCCGGCGATCGCATCTTCCTTCGTCGCGGCAGTGATCGCGGCACGCACCTCCAGCGTCGAACGGCCAGTGGTCGCACTATGAGCCAGATCGGCCAGCGAGACGGCATCGCTTTGCAGCGTTTCCAGGTAACGCTCCGCCAGCAGCGGCAACGCATCGGCGGTTTGCGTCGAAACCGGGATCAGGTGGCGCGGTCGTTCGGCCTGAGGGGCATCGACTGTCTTGGCTGGCTTCGAGACGTAATCGCCGACGATCACATGGCAGTTGGTGCCACCAAAACCGAAAGCACTGACGCCAGCCAAACGATTGCCTGGGGCGGCATTCCATTCGGTTGGCTGGGTGACGATTTCGACGTTGGCGTCGCTTAAATCGATGTAAGGATTCAGCGTCTCGAAATTGAGATGAGGAGGAATCTTGCCCTTGCTGACCGCCAGGATCAGCTTCAACAAACCGGCAACACCGGCGGCCGATTCCAAGTGACCAATGTTCGTTTTCACGCTTCCCAAGCGAAGTGGCTGCTTGGCGTCGCGCTGCATCCCGAGGACATTCTTCAGGCTCCGTACTTCGATCGGATCGCCCAGCGAAGTCCCAGTCCCGTGTGCCTCGATCAGTTCGATCGATTGCGGCTCGACACCAGCATCGGCCAACGCTGCGTGAAGGACCTCTTGCTGCGACGGACCATTCGGCGCGGTCAGCCCGTTGGTGAGACCATCCTGGTTCACGGCGGTACCATGGATGACAGCGAGGATGCGATCGCCATCGCGCTCGGCATCGCTCAGTCGCTTCAGAATGACGGCACCGCAGCCTTCGCCACGGACGTAGCCATCGGCCTTGGCATCAAAGGTTTTGCAGCGACCATCGGGGGCCATCATGCGGGCCTGGCAGAAGGTGATCGTGCCTTCAGGCGTCAGAATCAAGTTCACGCCGGCGGCCACGGCCAGATCGGTCTCGCCTGCTTCGAGGGCCTGGCAAGCCAAGTGCGCCGCGACCAGCGACGAACTGCAAGCGGTATCAACCGCGATGCTTGGTCCGCGGAAGTTGTAGAGATAGCTCAATCGATTGGCGGCGATCGAAAGACTGGTGCCGGTCGCGCTGTAGGCATTCAGCGAATCGAGCCCGCGGAACATCAACCGCGCATAGTCGCTGTTGCTGATACCGACGTACACACCGGTAGCGCTGTCACCTAGCGATTTGACAGGGATGCCGGCGTTCTCGAACGCTTCCCAGGTCACTTCCAACAGCAGTCGCTGCTGCGGATCCATTTTCTCGGCTTCGCGTCCGCTGATACCGAAGAGGGTCGGATCGAAGTCGCTGACGTTGCCCAGAAAGCCACCGCGACGCGTATACATCTTGCCGGGCGTGGCTGGTTCCGGGTCGTACAGACGATCGACATCCCACCGATCTGGCGGGACCTCGACGATGGCGTCGCGACCTTCGATTAGCAGATTCCAGAAGGCATCCGGGCCGTCGGCACCGGGCAAACGACAACCGATTCCGATAACGGCAATCGGTTCATGTTTTGGCTGCATCGAAAAGGCTTCCGTCGCAGGTGGATAGGAGCAGGCACGCCAACGGCAGACATTGGGTCAGTTGGCTATTTCTGGCCCGCAAGATAGTTCGAGAATTCTTCGATCGTGGGGTAATCGTAAACGATCGTGGGATCGATTCGTTTACCGAGCCAGGTCTCCAAATCGCCCGTCATCCCGATGGCCGTGGCCGAATCGAGGGCGAAGGAATCGAAGGTAGCGCTAGGGTCAATGGTGTTGGGATTCGTTTCCAACAGCTTGGCTAGATAATCGATAATCCAATCTTGGATTTCTTCCGCGGACTTAGGCGCATCGCCGGAAGGTGCGGACTGATCGGCTGTCATTGATCACCTCGTGACTAAAGGGTAACACGCCAGTTTACCCGTTATTCACCCGATCGACCACTGACCCAACCGAACGTTTTGATCTCTGGGGAATCGACGTGGGTGGTGCCGACAGCACCCACAAACCCTTCGCACGGAACGAGTTCCATCAATCGAACCGACGGCGTATTGGGGAAGACATGAAAATGATTGACCACCTTCCGAGCATCCGGGGCCAGCAGATCGAGGGTAACCCGGTCGAGAGGAGCCCGTAGCCCGACGCCAATCGTCTTCAGATAGGCTTCTTTGTGGGTCCAAAACCGCAGGAAATGGCGATGCTGCTCGGTTTCCTGGTGGGCACAGATATCTTTGCGTTCCGCGTCGGAGAGACATCGTTCGAGCATGCTGGCGAAGCTGCGTACCTCGCGGATGCGTTCGATATCGACCCCAACTTCTGCCCCTTTGGTCACTGCCACGACCGCCAGTTCGCTCGAATGCGTCAGGTTGAACTGAAGCGTTCCGGCTTGGCCGGTGATGACGTTTGGCTTGCCGTAACTGCTTGCCTGGTAAGCGATTTTGGCAGGTACTACGCCCAAATAACGTGACAAGATGTCGCGCAGGGCCGCGTGATAGACGACGTACTGCTGGGCGAGGTTTTCCGTGAAGAACTTCGATGCCCGCAGTTGCTCGGCGTCTGAGAGGCTTTTATGAAGCTGGTCGACGTCGGCCAAGCCGTCTTCAAGCGAGACCCGCCAAAGGTGCAGATCGTTGGTTCCTATTTCCAATTGCCGAGCAGGAAGCGGCAAAGGAAACGGCTTGGTGGAAAGTTGAATCATCGGTGGTGGGCCCGTTCGGGGGGGTGCCATGATCGGACATTCATCCGCAATATGGTCGAATTCGGCGAAATGCTGGGTCTGCGGCCATTGTTTCCAGGTCGAGAAGCGTAATCAGCAGAACCCCAATAGCTTCGCGCGATCGCAGCCAAAGGATACTTCACACCCATCGCAGAGGTGGAAATTACGCTAAATTCACTCGATCTCCCAGATTCACGTCGCTCCGAATAGGACCTAAATCGACTGGAGCAGGAGGGAAGCCTAGGCGAACTAGACCAAATATTCCGGCTCCAAGCAAGCGGCGCCAATCCCCACCAACGAGCGATCCCCCTGAAAGGGCCGCTCGGGCTAGCACTGACGTTGCGAGAAGATTATCGCAAAACCGATCGAAAGGTTGAGCTGATTTTCGCCAGATTTCGCGCGACAAGTCGTTTGAGACGCAACTTTTACATTGCCCAGACTATCTACCCGGCATACCGGGTGGGGTCGGGCAACCCGTGAGCAGAGAAGGCTTCTTTCCGTTCGACACACGCTCCGCACTTTCCACAATGCAGTTCGAGACCCTTGTAACAGGTCCAAGTCTTCTCGAACGGAACACCCAAATCGAAGCCTCGTTTGGCGATCTCGCCTTTGTCCATATGCACGAAGGGTCGCCATAGCTCGATCGGATTCCAGTCGCACAGCCGGGCCGCGTTGTCCATAGCATCGGCAAATTCAGGCCGGCAGTCGGGATAGATCGCATGGTCGCCGCTATGGGCACCATAGGCGACCGCCTGACACTTGTTGCTGGCCGCCCAGGCAATCGCCACCGAAAGCAGGATCATGTTTCGATTCGGGACGACCGTCTGCTTCATGCTCTCTTCGGCGTAATGCCCTTCCGGGATTTCCATCTCACGGCCGGAAAGACTGTTGTTGCCGAAGATCGGGTTGATAGCCGACAGATCGGCGACCTGGTGCGGAACGCCGACCCCTTCGCAAAGTTGCCGGGCAAAGTCGAGCTCTTTCACGTGGCGCTGGCCGTAATCGACCGAGATGGCCCAGGCCTCGTGACCTTCGTCCAGAATGTGATAAAGCAGTGTTGCCGAATCCATTCCGCCCGACACCACCGCGACAACCTTCGCCATTTGCAGCTCCGTAGAAAGCCAGATTTGAATCCAATCCAGTCTAGCGCAGTTGACTGCGATCGAGAACCAGCGAATCGAGGTTGCCCCCGCCTAAAAAACTTGCAAATCGGGCGAATCTTCCGTTACACTGACCTGCATCTTCCTGCGAGCCTTCCCTTCTCGACACGCCCTTGGCCTGTCACCTCCCTTCCTTTTCCTGTCGAGTTATCCCGCAAAGGGTTCATCCATGCGTGCTTCCTCTCTATTCATGGTGGTGCTGATCGCATTCCCTGCGATCGCAGCGGCTGAAGACGCTGCGGCCGATCAGGCAGGTCAGGTCAGCTACTACCGGGACGTTCGACCAATCGTGCAAGCGAACTGTCAGGGATGCCACCAACCGGCAAAGCGGGGTGGCGACTTCCTGATGACCGATCACAAATCACTGATGACCGCTGGCGAATCTGGGTCGGCCTCGGTGGTCGCTGGCGATCCGGCGGCTAGTTACCTGGTCGATTTGATCACACCGGTCGACGGCAAAGCCGAGATGCCCAAAGGGAAGACGCCTCTTTCCGAGACCGATCGCAAGACGATCCTGAACTGGATCTTGCAAGGTGCGAAGGACGACACGTCAGAGTCCGCCAAAGTAACCTTCGATGCCGAACATCCACCGACCTACGTGCGTGCTCCCGTGCTGACCTGCGTTGCGTTCTCACCCGATGGCCAACTGCTTGCCGTATCTGGCTATCACGAAGTGCTTTTACAAAAGGCGGATGGAAGCGGAGTCGCTGGACGACTGGTTGGCATGTCCGAGCGAATCGAATCGGTTGCCTTCTCGCCGGATGGTAAGCGTCTGGCCGTGGCAGGCGGTTCGCCGGGAAGACTGGGTGAACTGCAGATGTGGGACGTTGCCGAGCGCAAACTTCTCTATTCAGTCCCCGTTTCGTACGACAACGTTTATGGTGCCAGTTGGTCCCCGGACGGCAAACTGGTGGCAATTGGCTGCGGCGACAACTCGGTCCGGGCCTTCGATGCTGAGACCGGCCAGCAATCGTTCTTCAATGGTGCTCACGAAGACTGGGCCCTCGATACGGTCTTCTCGAAAGATGGCAGCCACCTGGTTTCGGTGAGTCGAGACATGGCGGTGAAGCTGTATGAAGTGAAGACACAGCGATTCGTCGACAACGTCACCAGCATTACGCCTGGTGCCTTGAAGGGTGGCATCAATGCGGTGGCTCTTCAGCCGGGACAAGATCAGGTGTTGATCGGCGGCGCCGATGGCGTGCCGAAGATCTATCGCTTGTTCCGCGAAAAGGCTCGCAAGATTGGCGACGACTTCAACAAGATCAAAGACTTCCCAGAGATGCCAGGCCGTATCTACGACGTGGCATTCACTTCCGACGGCAGCAAAGCGGTGGTTTGCAGCAGCCTGGATGGAGCGGGCTTCATTCAGGTTCTGGATGTCAGTGAAGGAAAGAAACTGGTCGACCTGGAAGGTCCGCTGCAAGCGATCTACTCGGTAAGCATCAGCCCTGACAACAAGCAAGTCGCCTCGGTTGGTTTCTCCGGTGACGTCCTGCTGCACGACCTCGAAACGGGCAAGAAGCAGCAAACGTTTCCTGCCGTGCCGATTTCCCCGCAGACTGCGGCCGCCCACTAAATCGCCTTCAAGCATCCATCGTATGGGATTTGAAATATGTTCCTGAGAACCTCACTTGCCTGCCTTCTGCTGATCGGCATCACCGGCGTGGCCTTTGCGGATTCAGCGTCGAACACCATTCCGGCCGGCAAGCACATCGAGAAGATCTCGGCCTTCCCGGATAAGGTCTCGCTGGAAGGTCCTTTCGGCTACGCCCAGATCTTGATCACGGCCCATCTCGATACCGGCGAACAGGTCGACCTGACACGCTCGGCGAAGCGAATCGATCAGGTCGATGCCGTCTCGATCACCCCCAACGGCCTGGTCAGCGCCAAGCATGACTTTCAAGGCGAGTTGGTCTTCGAGGTTGCCGATCAACAGGTCAAGATTCCACTGGAAGTGAAGGGGACCACGGCCGAGTATCAAGCCGACTTCGTTCGCGATGTGACCCCAGCGATGAGCAAGATGGGCTGCAATCAGGGAACCTGTCACGGAGCCAAAGATGGCAAGAACGGCTTCAAGCTTTCGCTGCGTGGTTATGATCCGGTCTACGATCACCGGGCATTGGTCGACGACGTCGCCGGTCGCCGGTTCAACAGAGCCGTGCCCGAGCAAAGCCTCATGCTGCTGAAAGCGGTTGGGGGCGTTCCGCATGTGGGTGGTCAATTGACCGAGCCCGGCGAGCGTCGTTACGAGATCTTGAAGAACTGGATCGCCGGTGGTGTGCAATTGGATCTCGATGCCCCCAAGGTCGAGAAGATCGCGATCTTCCCTGAGAACCCAACCGTGCCGCTGCCAGGCATGACGCAGCAGTTTGCGATCTACGCCACGTTGACCAATGGCGAAGTCCGTGATGTGACCGCCGATGCGTTTATCTCGAGCGGCGATATTGAAATCGCCACCGCCGACGACCAAGGCGTGCTGAACCTTTTGCGTCGTGGCGAAGCCCCGGTATTGGCCCGCTTCGATGGTGCCTACGTCGCCACGACGGTTACTGTGATGGGGGACCGCACCGGGTTCGAGTGGACGCAGCAGCCTCAGTTCAACTACATCGATCAACTGGTCGACGAGAAGCTGCAACGTGTGAAAGTGCAATCGTCCGGGCTCTGCACCGACGACCAATTCGTGCGTCGCATCTACCTCGACCTGACCGGCCTTCCGCCCACCGCGGACGAAGTGCGAACGTTCCTGGAAGACGATCGCCCGTCGAAAGAGAAGCGAGACGCACTGATCGATCAATTGGTCGGCAGCGGAACCTATGTCGAATTCTGGACCAACAAGTGGTGCGATCTACTGCAGGTCAATCAAAAGTTCTTGGGCGATCCTGGCGTGCATGCTCTGCGAAACTGGGTGATGGACTCGGTCGCTGCCAACAAGCCTTACGACGAGATGGTCTACGAAATCTTGACCGCGTCTGGTTCGACGCTCGATCACCCGGCCAGTGCGTACTACAAGATCCTGCGGACGCCGGAAGACACGATGGAGAACACCACGCAGTTGTTCCTGGCAGTTCGCTTCAACTGCAACAAATGTCACGACCATCCTTTCGAGCGTTGGACCCAAAACCAGTACTACAACCTGTCAGCCTACTTCGCCCAGGTCGGTCGAAAAGAAGACAAACGCTTCGCCGGCCAGAAAATTGGTGGCTCGGCCGTGGAAGGTGCCACGCCGCTCGTCGAAGTGATCTACGACACCGGCAGCGGCGAAGTGACGCACCAGTTGACCGGCAAGGTGACTCCACCGGAGTTCCCCTACCAAAGCGATCTGGCCGACAATCAGTCGACCCGGCGTGAAGAGTTGGCCGACTGGCTGACCGATCCGTCGAACCAGTACTTCGCCTCGAGCTACGTCAATCGCATGTGGGGCTATTTGATGGGTCGCGGAATCATCGAGCCGATCGACGACATCCGCGCCGGCAACCCGCCGACGAACCCGGAACTGCTGGAAGCGTTGACGAAGAGCTTCGTCGACAGCGGCTTCGACACGCGTCATATCATGCGTGAGATCTGTAAGTCGCGGGTCTATCAGCAATCAATCGCGACCACGCGCTGGAACGAGGACGACGGCATCAACTTCTCGCATGCCGTTCCGCGGCGGCTTCCGGCGGAAGTGCTGTTCGACTCGATCCACCAGGTGACCGGTAGCAAGTACAACCTGCCACAGCTTCCCGGAGGCTTCCGAGCGGCTCAGCTGCCAGGCACCGACGTCCGGATTCCGTTCCTGGATGACTTCGGTCGACCAGCTCGCGAAAGCTCTTGCGAATGCGAACGGGCAACCGGCGTGATGCTGGGCCCGGTGATGAAACTGGTCAATGGCCCGGTCATCAGCAACGCCATCGCCGACCCGAACAACGAATTGACGCACCTCGCTTCGCAGATGACCGACGATCGCGAACTGATCAACGAGGTCTTCCTCCGCTTCCTCGGTCGCCATCCGAGCGAAGAAGAAGTGAGCATGAGCGTCGAACTGCTGAACGAGCCAACGCCTGACTTGGAAATCGCCCAGAAGGCCCTGCAACAGCATCGCGAACAACTGCTGGCGAAAATGCCGGCCTGGGAAGCTTCGCTCCAGCGGATTGCCAGTTGGACGCCGCTTGCCATGCAGGAAGGAACTTCCACCGCAGGGGTCTCGTTCGAGAAGAAAGAAGATCAATCGCTGCTGACCACCGGCCCCATCACGAAAGACGAGTATCAATTGGTCTTCGACGTGCCGGCTGGCTTGCTGACCGGTCTGCGACTGGAAGCGTTGCCAGACGATTCGCTTCCCGCCAAAGGACCTGGCCGAGCCCAGAATGGCAACTTCGTGTTGAACGAATTGAAGGCGATGGTCCGGATGCCAGACGGAAGCGAAGGCCCGGAAGTGAGCTTCCATCGGGCTGAGGCGACGTTCTCACAATCAGGCTGGGACGTCCGAGGCGCAATCGATGGTAACCTCGGCAGCGGCTGGGCGGTCAGTCCTCGGCTGGGTGAAGTCCATACGGCCCTGTTCGAGGTGGATGGCGACGTCGAGGTTCCCGTAGGTGCCAAGCTGGTGGTTCGCCTGGTCCAGCAGTACCAGGACAGCCATCACCTGCTGGGAAGGTTCCGCCTGTCGGCTACCAGCAGCGAACGACCGGTCCGGCTCGAAAATAATTTGCCAGCCGATATCCGACAGATCATCGCCAAGCCAACCGATCAACGGACGCCAGAAGAGCAGCAGAAGCTAGTCACGCTGTTCATTTCGGGCGATACGCTTCTCAAAGACCTAGAAACCAGGCTCAGCCAGGCCCAGTCGCTCGACCAGAATCGGCGGCTTGCAGGCCTGCAGGATCTGGCGTGGGCTTTGATCAACAGCCCTGCGTTTCTGTTCAATCGCTAGCAAGCGGCAAACCCCATAAAGTGGGCTATCGACTCGATTTCGGTAGCCCACCTCTTTGAATGGGCCTTGCGGTCTGCCAAAATCATCGCGGTTAATTGGGGGAAACCTTTTTCGGTTTCGAGCGGTACTGTAGATGTACAGCCCCATTCGCGAACATGCTGAAGACGCACAACCTGACAAAACGATACGGCAGTTTTCTCGCTCTGGACCACGCTCAAATCGTGGTTGCCGAGGGAGAATGTTGCGGCGTTCTTGGTCCCAATGGTGCCGGGAAGTCAACACTCTTTCGCCTGTTGATGGGCTTCCTCCAGCCGACCGATGGCACGGCACACATCGGCGGGAAAGACTGCCAACGCGAAAAGACTGAAGTCCATAGCCTGGTTTCTTACTTGCCAGGCGATGTTCGTCTGTTCGACGAAATGAAAGGGAAGCAGGTCCTCGAGTTCTTCGCCGATATCCATCCGCGCGGTAATCGAGAGCGATCCTACGCCACGGCCAAACGCCTGGATCTAGATATTAGCCGCCGCGTCGGCTACATGAGCACCGGCATGCGGCAGAAACTGGGCCTTTCAATTGCCCTGGCGACCGATGCACCGGTGCTGATCATGGACGAGCCGACCACCAGCCTCGACCCGAACGTTCGTGGCGAAGTGATTCGCATGATTGGCGAGGCCCACAAGTCAGGGCGAACCGTGTTGATCTGCTCGCACGTGTTGTCCGAAATCGAAGACATCTGCGGTCGAGCGATCATCATGCGGCAAGGAAAAGTGGTGCACGACCAGTGCCTGCAAGATCTGGCTCGCCGCCATTCGGTCGTGTTCGAGCTCAACCAATCACTGCCCCGGATTCCGGATGAAATTCGTCCGCGCGTGCTGACAGCTCGCCAGACCGAGACGTCGGTCCGCCTCGAAACCGAAGGCGAACTTCGCGATGTGATGGCATGGCTCACGCAGCTTCCGATCACCAACCTGAAGGCGAATCGGATGGGGCTACGAGAAGTCTACGATCGATTCCATGCCCCTGTTAGCGAGCATGCCGCATGAATCTGGCGATGTTAAGGCAAGTCTGGCGCGAGTCGCGTCTGCTGATGCTGGGGTGTTCGATCGCATTGTTCGCCTTCTGCTGGATTCGCGTGTGGATTGTTGGTCGTATCGACATGAGCCGCTTTCAGGGAATCCTCGAGATCTTGCGGCCAGAGTTCGAGAACTTCTCGGCCGTCGACTTCGAGCATGCATTAACCTACCCAGGCCGCGTGGCGTTCACCTTCACCGAGCCGATGGTCATCATCCTAGTGGTGGCCTGGGCGATTGCCCGGGGAAGCGATTCGGTCAGTGGCCCGCTGGGGCGTGGCACGATGGAAATGATGCTTTCGCAGCCGGTCAGTCGCTTTCAGTACTTGATGAGCAAGAACCTGGTCTGCATCTTCGGCACGCTGCTGATCGCCGCCAGCGCGTATGCAGGCATCGCCGGTAGCATCACCTACACCTCGGTGAAGAAGGAATCGCCACCGATCAAGATGCAGATTCCGCTGGTCAAAATCGAAGTCGAGATTCCATTCACCAAAGATCCGAACGCCCCGACGCGGATGCCACTGTCGGACTTTGTCGATCGGCAAGACATGATCCCATCCGCATTGAACCTGATGGGCTTGGGTTTGTTCTTTGGCGGGTTCACCACGCTGATGTCGGCCTGGGATCAATATCGCTGGCGGACGATCGCGATCGCGGCCGGGTTCCTCATCATCCAACTGATGCTGCGGGTGCTCTCGCTTTCGATGGAAGATGTCGCGTGGCTGAAATACACGACCATCTTCTCGTTGTACGAACCGGAAGTGTTGGTTAGCTATGCCGTGCATAGCCAGGATGCGGCCTGGAGTTTCTTGTTCGAGAAGACGGCCGGTGATTGGCGACTGGGTGGGCTTGGTTACTTGACCCTGCTCGGCGGAACCGGATTGCTCGGATTCGCCACCGGGACCTGGGTATTTTGTCGACGCGACCTTCCGGCACCGGTATAACTAGCCGCGGCGAGTCCCGGCCAAGCGGTCGGCCGTGAAGCTTGCCACCATGCGGCAACTCGTCCTGAAGTGATCTAGCGATGAACCAACCTGACGATTCCTCGAACCCGACACTTCTCGTCAACAAGCACCTATCGCCGCTGGCGAGTGCCGCGGTCGCTTCAGTACTGGCGTTTGGCTATTTGATCTACAAGTCAGGCGACGTCGTGCGGGCCTTGCTGGTCAGCGCGATGGTCTTTCCGATCATGGCTTTCATTTTGTGGAAAGCGCAGTCCCTGTCCGAGAAGAGCAGGGCCCAGCCGAAGCACGTGAAGACCAGCCGCGGAGCAGACCCATCGGCTTCCGAAGAAACCTCGGCCTGATGCCGCTTGCTTCGATCCGTCCATGAAAAAAGCCACGTCGAGATGACGTGGCTTTTTTATGCGAAGCACGGGAGGAGGGACTCGAACCCCCAACCCTTGGTTCCGAAGACCAATGCTCTATCCATTGAGCTACTCCCGCTCGCTGTTGCGGTAATCGAATGATGATACCATTTTAGCACTTGGACGCAACTACGGGGTCGGACAGTTCTTACGCGTTTCAGGTTCGGTTTAGCGCCACTTTTCCGACTCGCTTGCGCACTACTCGCGAAGTGCCCGTTTGTGGGGCATAATGTTAAATGGCAGCCAGCTGCCGGTAAACCTTATCGCTTCCCGAATGAAATTCCACAAGTTTATGGCCTACATCACGTTGCGGATCATCGACGGCGCCGACCGGGGAGCGGTATACGAAGGACTTGAGACGCCAGTTTCCATCGGACGCGAAGAGGGAAACACGCTCCAGCTGAAGGACGACCGCGTCAGCCGCTTTCATCTGAAAATCCAGGAAGACCATAACAAGGTCGTTCTGACCGATCTGGAAAGCACCAACGGAACGCGAGTCAATGGCGAGGACATCCATCTACGGATCCTGCGTCATGGCGACATGATCCAGGTTGGCCGATCGGTCATCATCTATGGCTCGGAAAAGCAAATTGCGGTTCGACTGGCGGCTTTGCGGCGACAACAGGAAGAAAAGAACAACGATCTGCCCGATGACGATCGTACCGTCGGACCCGACGATAGCCCTGATATCGAGTCTTCGCTCGAGTTCGAGCTGAACTGGAACGCTCAGCAAGACGATCTGCAAGCTGCCATCTACACGCTGCAGCCACCCGAGTTGCCGGAACGTCTCAGCCCGGCCCAAGCCGCACAGCTTGCCGAACTGATGGATTACGTGCACATTCGGATCCGTCATCTGCTGGTCAGTGTCGAAATGAACGAGCGCACCGAGAGCGTCACCCTTTCGATGCGGGAGTGGCAAAACCTGCTCGATCTGCAGTCTCGGCTGTCGATGCTTTTGCGAAATATCGGCGAGCCGGAATAACTTCGAAATTCACCGACTGACAGGCCCACCACCGGCGGTTCAAACCGCCTGGAAGTTACGCCATTCGGTTTTCATTCGGCGTTAACCTGATAGAATCACGCTGTTGATCCATCTTCTTGCCGCCCCTCTCTCAACATCGTGCGGCCTAGTCCACGGAGCGGAGTCCGAATGAGCCAACCGTTCGTCCATTTGCATTGCCATTCGCATTACAGCCTTCTGGACGGAGCGGGCCCGATTCCCAAGCTCGTCACGCGTGCCAAAGAGCACGGCATGAACGCCCTGGCCCTCACCGATCACGGTAACCTGCACGGGGCACTCCAGTTCTATAACAAGTGCAAAGAGAACGAGATCAACCCGATCATCGGGTACGAAGCCTACATCGCCCCCGGCAGTCGCCTGGAAAAGTCGGGCGGGATGCGCGGCTCGAACTATCACTTGACGCTGCTGGCCCAAAACAAGACCGGCTTCAAGAACCTGGTGAAGCTGGCATCGGCTGCTTACCTGGAAGGCTTCTACTTCAAGCCGCGTATCGACAAAGAGTTGCTCGAGAAGTTCAGCGAAGGAATCATCTGTCTCAGCGGTTGCGTATCGAGCGAGTTCTCGAAGATCGTAATGCGTGGGACCGATACGGCCGAAGTGATCAAAGAAGCGGAGGAAACGGCTGGTTGGTTCCACAACGTCTTCGGCGACCGTTACTTCGTCGAGATCATGAACAATGGGCTCGATATCCAGAAGCTGCAACTGGAAGGGGCCGTCGACATCGCCAAGAAGCTGGGCATGCCGTTGGTCGCCACAAGCGATACCCACTATGTCGATCAAAGCGATGCCGAGGCTCAGGATATTCTGCTCTGCGTGAACACCGGCAAGTTCCGCACCGACGCCAGCCGTATGAAGATGGAGAACGATCAGTTCTATCTTCGTACGCCGGACGATATGTACGCCAGCTTCCCAGGGCTGGAAGATGCTTGTGCCCGTAGCCAAGAGATCGCCAACACGGTCGACATCGACTTGGAACTGGGCAAACGTCACTTTCCTTCGTTCAAGATTCCAGACAACAAGACGGCCGACGATTACCTCCGCGAGCTTTGCATCCAAGGCTTGTTCGAGCGTTACGAAGGCAACGAAGAGATGCTGCCCAATGGCGAGCTGAGCGAAGTCGTCATGGCTCGTCTCGACCGCGAACTGGGCGTGATCAGCAAGCTCGGTTTCCCGAACTACTTCTTGATCGTGTGGGACTTCGTTGTGGAAGCTCGACGCCAGAACATCCCGGCCACGGCTCGTGGTAGCGGTGTGGGGGCGTTGGTCTGTTACGCGCTTTATCTCAGCCACGTCTGTCCGATCAAGTACGACTTGCTGTTCGAGCGATTCCTTGACGAAAACCGCTTGGAAGCCCCCGATATCGATATCGACTTCGATAAAGAACGTCGCGGGATGGTCATCAAGTACGTTAAGGACAAGTACGGCGAAGCGAACGTGGCCCAGATCGGGACATTCGGTACGCTGGCAGCGCGAGCCGCGATCAAAGACGTTGGCCGCGCGATGGGCCTGCCACTCGATATGGTCAACGAAGTGACCGGCATGGTCCCTGACCAGTTGGGCATCAAGCTGAAAGCGGCGCTCGAACAAAGCGCCGACATGCAGACCGCTTACAACTCGAATCCCGACATCAAAGAGCTGCTCGATCTGGCGATGAAGATCGAGGGTCTGGCCCGTAACGTCGGTACCCATGCCGCGGCGGTGGTGATCGCCGACGAACCGCTCGAAGAATATGTTCCGCTTTGCCGCGTTTCCGGCAAAGACGACATCATCACCCAGTGGTCGATGAACGACGTCGAAGCGGCCGGTTTGCTGAAGATGGACTTCCTCGGACTGAGGAACTTGACGATCCTTCGTAACGCGGTCGACCTGATCAAGAACGTCCGAGGCGAAGACCTCGACATTCTGCGACTTCCGCTGGAAGACCGCGAAACGTTCGATCTGCTTCGTCGCGGTGAAACGAAGGGTGTGTTTCAGCTGGAAAGTGGTGGTATTCGCGACCTGCTCAAGCGAATGCGGCCCGACAGCTTCCTCGACATCATCGCGACCAATGCGTTGTACCGACCAGGTCCGCTGGAAGGCGGGATGGTCGATGACTACATCGAAGTGAAGCATGGCCGCAAAGAGGCTGTGTACAAGCACCAGGTGCTCAAGGACGTTCTGGAAGAGACCAACGGCGTGATGGTCTACCAGGAACAGGTGATGCGGATTCTGAACCGGCTCGGTGGGATCCCGCTCGCCAAAGCGTATACGTGTATTAAGGCGATCAGTAAGAAGAAAGAATCGATCATCCAGGCCAACCGCGAGCAGTTCCTCGTCGGTGCCCAGGAAAAAGGTCTGACCAAGCAGGAAGCGACCGACTTCTGGGACATGATCGTGAAGTTCGCTGGTTACGGCTTTAACAAAAGCCACTCGACGGCCTACGCCCTGGTTGCCTATCAAACGGCGTACCTGAAGGCGCACTACCCGATCGAGTTCATGGCGGCACTTCTTTCAGGCGACATCTCGGGTCGTAACTTCAAAACCAAAGACTCGCTCGTCGAACACATGGAAGACGCCGAGCGCATGAATATCGAAGTTGCCCCGCCCGACGTGAACTTCTCTGAAGAAGAGTTCACCGTCAAAGATGGCAAGATCGTGTTCGCTTTGAGCGCGATCAAAGGCTGCGGTGGTGGTGCGGCGGAAGCGATTGTCGCGGCTCGCGAAAAAGATGGGCCATTCACTGACATCTACGACTTCTGCGAACGAGTCGATCCTTCGCAGTGCGGCAAAAGTGCCATCGAAACGCTGATCAAGGCAGGTGCCTTTGACAAACTGGGTGGTCATCGTGCTCAGTATGTTGCCGCTCTCGACAAGGCAATCCAGTCGGGGGCATCCGCGATCGCCGACCGCAAGGCTGGCCAGAAGAATCTGTTCGCCGCGGTCGAAGATCCCGTCGAAGAAGCGAAGACGGTCACCTTGCCCGATGTCCCACCATGGCCTGACAAAGAACTGCTGGTTTACGAGAAGGAGTGTCTTGGCTTTTACTGGTCAAGCCATCCACTGGCAGAGTACTCGCGCAAGTTCGAGATGTGCTGCTCGCATCGCACTTCCAGCCTGGGCGGCGTGAAAGACAAGACCGAAGTCACGCTAGGCGGGATGGTCGGTTCGATCAAGTTGGCCCACACGCGAAAGGCTCGTGCCGGTAGCACGCACACCAAGTACGCCAACTTCGACCTGGAAGATGTCGACGGCGGTATCCGCTGCATCTTGTGGCCGGAAGACTACGCCAAGGTCGGCGAAACGCTTCGCCCTGACGGCGTGTACATTGTTTCCGGACGGATCGACCGACGTGGCGGCGATGACGAAGAAGCGAACCTGATCGTGAACGAATTGATTCCGATCGAAGATGTCGAAACCCGTTATGCCCGTGGTGTCGCCGTTCGCGTCGACGAACAAGTGCATGGCGAAGACAAGCTGCGAACACTCGTGGAAATCGTCCGCGGCTATCCTGGCAACTGCGAGCTGCGTTTGATCCTGGTGCTGGGAGATGGTCGCCAGGTGGCGATGAAAAGCCAGAAGGGGGTCGACCTCTCGCCAGAGATGCGCACGCGTATCGACGAACTGCTAGGAGATGGCAACTTCGAGCTACTACTCAGACGTCCGGCCAAAGGCGGGATGCGGACGTCGGCGTAGTCGGATCTAGATTACCGGGAAATAAACAAAGGCTCGAAGTTACCTTCGAGCCTTTGTTGTTGGCTATTCTTCGGTCTGCCCAAGCATTGCTTTCATGCCAGGAGGCGCGACGAATTTTGGGATCTTCCCCTCGGGGACCAATCTGCTGTCGACCAGTTCAATGGGCGGAAGCTCGGTCATTCCATCCTCAACCGTCACCGTCATGAAAGCATCTTTCACGTTCCAGTACGCATTGTTGAGTCGGTCGACCGGCATGGTCGGAGCGATTGGCCATTGCATCAGCACGTAGTACTCTCCGGCCGGGGCTCCATCGCCCGGCTTGTAGGTCTGCAGCGTGTAAGTTCCGGTCTCGTCCACGACACCAGAGGGATCAACCCCACGCGAATCGAAATGCGAGCCTGTTGGCTTCAAACGAACGACCAGTCCTTGAGGAATTTCTCCGTTGACACGGGCCGTGCCGGTTACCGAACAGGTCTGCGCCTGCCAGGACGGGCGCGAACTGCACCCCAAGGAGACCAGCATCAATACAAGCAAAGCGCCGGCAGGACCACGAACAAACGAAACCAGGTTCTGTGGATCGATGCTCATCGTTACTCCTCAGAGATGATCTTGCCGTCATTGCGGCAAAGAAGGTACGTGATGTTACGGACATTCATACTGTCCGTCAGGAATCGCGCGGAACCATCCCCCATACCCACCATGACTCCACTTGGATGGAACGAATAGAGAGAGTTGAAGTTCTGGTTATTCAAGATTGGACCAGGACTAAACACAATCCCGACACTTGCTGAGTCGCTATAGGTGTAATAAAACTGCGCGGGATACCCGCCGCCGGCGCTTTCCGTCCAATATTTCCCCACATAAACGGTTGGATTCTCTGGAAGTACCTTTTGGCCATTCACCCAGCCATACGGGCCAGCAGCCTGTTCATGCATCATGATCGTATTCGAAAGGCCATCGGAGCAGTCTCGAAACTTGGAGTACTTACCAACGGCAAACATGGTGTCTCCCAGGTAGGATCCCCATGTTTTGTCGTAGTCCGCAACGAGCGCCGGCCAACTGTAATCCCTGGTCTGCAGGCCCTGTCGCAGTTGCCAACTCGCTGATGCGTTAGTCAGATTAGGTGCCACGCCTCCTTCTGGCGTGCTGGGGCAAACAAACGTTTGTGGCATCACGCCGATCGAGGCAGCCAAATTGTCGGGACTATACCAGTACTCGCCAGCCACCCATTTCTCAGCGATGGCTCCCTGTTCGATAAAGGGCAGCGTAACAACCAAAGGATTCGGTTTTTTGCTATCGCCGGGTCGAGGGAGACAACCATAAGTTGACTCATAGTTATGCATCGCCAGCACAGTCTGCTTCAGGTTATTTGTGCATTGCATCCGCCGGGCCGCCTCGCGGGCTTGCTGAACTGCGGGTAGCAACAGTGCGACTAAGACACCGATAATGGCGATGACGACCAACAGTTCCACCAAGGTAAAACCGCGGTTCTTTCTCGAAGGCCAGGAAGTGGACATGGGGAGTAATCCCTTTTGAATTAAATAGGCAAGCAGTGGGAAATGGCTACGCCACGTGATAATCGGCGGGAGTATTGCAAAGGCAATGCCATTGTATTATTTCACGCAAACTCGACAATTCCACCCCTCAGCCGACGCAAGAATGATTTCTTGCTGATCTACGTAAGTCACAGATATTACATCAGTAACGTCGTTTTTAAGAAATCTCACGGGATACCGTAGCTTCTTACTCTGGCTTCATTCAGGTCCCTCTCAGAACGTACTATCTTGCGCAATTCCCAGGCAATTGCTTGCTACGCTTTTGAGCTCGCGAGCTAAACGGGCACTTATTACACCACCCATAACAGGGATTTCCGGCTCCTGATCAATCAGGACGTTTCGGTTGTGCGGCTCGATATGGAAGAGGAGGGGAGGGTTTTGTCAGTCTTTCCGCTGTTTACTTGCCTTTCCTATCTCCTCAAATTATGATCACTGATAAACTTACCCAGTTTCCACCGACAGACCGACGACAGCATGCCAGTTATGTGGGAGACTACTAACAGGCCGTGCTCCGGACGTACGTCCGTCTTTTCACCTTCTCAAGTTAAGAACACATCCAGGGATCTACTATGGACTTGCGACTCATCAAGCTGTGGTCGTTGCTCGCGGTCGCTCTCATGTTGACGCTGAGTGCAAACACCGCCTTCGCTCAGACCACCGACGACGACGACGATGACACCACCACCGTTGCCGCTGGTATCTTCGTCGATGCCCAAGGTGTGCTGAAGATGCGTCGCGCACTCGATCCGACGGGTCAACTGATGCGTCGTCGCGTGCAGCAAGCCGCTTCGGTTCTTCCACCAGAACTGAATCGTCCGAGCAAGCTTCGTAAAGTCTCGCTCAATCGCCTTGAAAAAGCAGTCGCGGAAGCGGTTGCCAAGGGTGGCGGTATCCCAGACGAAATGAAGAACCTGGCTGGTCTGAACGAGATCCAGTACGTCTTCTATTACCCAGACACGAAAGACATTGTCATCGCCGGTACGGCCGAAGGCTATGTTCGCGATCTGAACGGCGTGAACGTCGGGACTTACTCCGGGAAGGCCACGCTGCAGTTGGACGACCTGGTGGTCGCTCTGCGTGCGTTTGCTCCTTACTCGAAGGGAACCAACGACGTCGGCGTCTCGATCGACCCGACTCAGGAAGGCCTGGCCAAACTGAATCAGGTGATCGCTTCGATCCCACAAACGAGCGTTCGTCCTGGCGACACCCAGGCCATCGTCAGTGCGATGAAGAACGCCCTCGGCCTGCAGGTCGTTTCGGTTCGTGGCGTCTCGCCAAACACTCACTTCGCTCGCGTGATGGTCGAAGCCGACTATCGCATGAAACTGATTGGTATCGGGCTGGAACAGCCACCCGTCAACATTCCTAGCTACGTCGAAAAGGCCCGACCAGGCTCGATCGCCTCGAACGCGATGCAGCGTTGGTACTTCGTCCCGAACTACGACTGCGTCAAGGTTTCGGAAGATGGCCTGGCGATGGAACTGATGGGCGAAGGGGTCAAGCTGATCGGTGCCAGCGAAATGGTCACCATGCAGGGTGGTCGTCAGCAGACGAACGCCGTCGATCGTTCGAGCTATATGTTCACCTCGACCTTCACCAAGAAGTATGGCGAACTGGCCGAACGGGAAGCGGTCTTCGCTCAACTGCGAGACCTGATCGACATGCTGATTGCTGCCGCTTACATCCAGGAACAGGATTACTACCAGGAAAGCGGTTTCGACCTGGGTGTCTTCGCGGACGAAGATTCGTTCCCAGTCGAAAACCTGGCCGCTCCTGAAACGGTCGAAACGGCCGTCAACGCGATCTGGAAGGGCAATCGACTGCTGACCCCAATCGGCGGCGGTGTCGAAATCCGAGCCAAAGAAGCCCTCACCCCTGAAAATGTCCAGCAGGACGAAAAGGGTGAACTGGCCGAAACGCAGAAGGGTATCAACCTCGATAACCTGGCCGCTGGTCAGTGGTGGTGGGACTAGTTTCCCTCCCTCGCCCTACGAGTTGAATTCAAACCAAGGCCGAATCCAATGATTCGGCCTTGGTCGTTTCTTGGGTCGGCCCATCCCCCACTCCGGTCAGATACCCGGTTATCGGCCTGAAAAGAACGCGCTATAATGAAGGCCGAATCTCAAAACGAACCCCCAACGCAATTAAGGGAAAGACGATGAAAGTCGCCACCATCGAAACCAACAAGGGCACCATCAAGCTGGAACTGTTCGACGACAAAGTCCCCAAGACGGTCGCCAACTTTGAAAAGCTCGCCGGCGAAGGCTTCTACGATGGGCTGAAGTTTCATCGCGTGATTCCTGACTTCATGATCCAGACTGGTTGCCCACAAGGCACCGGCACCGGCGGTCCTGGCTACAAGTTCGCCGACGAATTCCATCCAGACCTGAAGCACGACAGTCCTGGCATCCTGTCGATGGCCAATGCCGGTCCGAACACCAACGGATCGCAGTTCTTCATCACTCACACCGAAACCCCTTGGCTCGACAACAAGCACTCCGTCTTCGGTAAGGTTACCGAAGGCCAGGATATCGTCGATGCGATCGAACAAGGCGACAAGATGGAAAAAGTGACCGTCACCGAAGGCTAGTCACCAGCCTTTCGTCTCCGCCCAAACAAGAAGGCGGCCTCACACGTTGAGGTTGCCTTTTTTTATGAACGCTACTTCGGTTGCGGCTGAATGCGATCGACCACCACCACGCGCACGTCGCACACATTGGTATGGGTCGGCCCGGTCTTCACCAGGCGGTCGAGCGGTTGAAAGAAATGGTACGCATCGTTTCGCTTGAGGAACGCTTCCGGATCGAGCCCTTGCTGCCGCATCGCCTCGACCGAGCTGGCATCCATCCAGGCTCCAGCGGCATCGGTCGGGCCATCTTCGCCATCGGTCCCGCCACTCAAGATCGCCATCCCTTCGAGCGGATTTGCCGGTTGCTTCTCGATCGCCTCTTGCAGGGCCGCCAAGATCAGTTGCTGGTTACGACCACCCAGTCCACGTTCCGCTTCGTCGGCCAGTCGCACGACCGGTTCGCCACCGGTGATCAGACAATCGGGACCAGCTTCGCTTCGCATCTTCATTCCCATGCGAATCAAGTGCTGTCCAACTTCCTCGGCTTCGCCTTCCATGCCGGTCGAACAATGCATCACGTGCGAGTAGCCTCGCTTCTCGGCTTCAATCCCAGCCGCATCGACCGCCACCGCGTTGTTGCCGATGACATAGTTCGCCACGCCACAGGTCGTCCGCGAATCGTTACGCGGATGATGCTCCGCTTTCGCCTCGAGCACGCTCATCACGTTCTTAAAACGCTCGATCGAGTCGGCACCGAATGATCGCAACACGTTCAACGCATCTTCCGCGGTCGTCGAGTTCGGCACCGTCGGCCCTGACGCGATTACGTCGAGCGGATCGCCGAGCACGTCCGAGATGATCAAGCTGACTAGATTGCCAGCCTGACACTGCATCGCCAGGCCATGTCCTTTAAATCGGCTGAGCTGCTTACGAACCGTGTTAAGCTGTTCGATGTTCGCCCCATTGGAACTGAGAAACCGAGTCAGGTCTTGCTTCTCTCCCAGGCTGATCCCATCAATTGGCGAAGGAAGCAAGGCGGAGCCTCCACCAGAGATCAAACAGATACAAAGGTCGTGCACCGTCATCGATTGACAAAGCTGCAAGATCTGCCGCGTGATCTCGACTCCTTCGACGGTCGGCGAGTTCTGTCCGGCAGGGCGTCCCGCTTTGAGCTGAATGTGCGACAACGCTTGCACGCAGTCGGCCGGCACCGACAAGATTCCGTGCACGTGCTTTGACTCTAAAACCTCTTCCCCCAGCGACCGCTGCAGACCGACCGCCATACCGGCCCCCGCCTTGCCGCCACCAACCACAAAGATCCGTTTGATCGCCGGCAAATGAAATTCGGAATCGCCCACGTACAGCGTATCGCCGGCCACTTCGACCGCGTCGTACACCAACTGGTCACTACGAACGGCATCGACGCCCGCCTGCCAGATGGCTTGGACATCTTCGGCCAGTTGTTCCGGAGTACGTTTCATGGTTGTTCCGCGTTCTGCTTAGTTCGGTTACGAAATCCGGACGATGTCGGTCCATTGCTGCTTCTGTTCGACCAGGATGTGCCCCAGGGGATTGTCTTCGTCAGCACAACCAACCAGGCCGACAAGATAACCGGTTCCCTGGTAGTCGAAACGGCCAGCGATCGCCAGCCAGGGCGTTCCCTCGCCATGTTCTCCTGGCAGGTTCGCTTGGGCGAAGAAACGTTGGCTGAAACCACGCGTGCTCATCTGCCCAGGCCAGCGATAGACGTCTGGTCGATGGGCTCGCACGACATCCATCATCTGCGGCAAGAAGCTTTCCATGAGCCCCCGCAAAGTCTCTTCGCTAAGGATGTCATGGCCGCGTCCTGCCGGGGCAACGACGATCGCGACAATCCTCACCGGTACGTTGTAGACCCGCACGGTGGGTCCCAGTAGTGACTTCGGTCCCGAGGGGACCATCGGGTCGATGGCGATGTCGACTGGGGTTACCTCCGGCGGCTCGTCTTTCTTAGGCCAGACAAACCAGTACGCCAGCACCCCCACGGCAATCAGGCCCAGTACCAGGCCGCCCAGCAAGGGATTGGGGATAGGTATTTCTCCGAGGAAGATCGGAAAGATCACGACGCTGCTCTATCGATGAAGTGGACGACACCTGGAAAGCATCGATGTTACCGCAACCTGGCCAATGGTGCGAGCAGCAACTACGGTTGAAGCGTCTGGAATCGGTCGTCGTCGGTCGATTGGAAACCAGGAGCGATCTCGGGCCCGCGAACTGCTTCGTAAGTCGACACCGTCACGTCATCGAGAAAGACCTGACCGACATCGTTGAGCTCGAACGTCAGATACATCGTGTCGGCATCGCCGGTCGCGCGGATCAAACTGAACTCGGTCCAGTCGGTCGCTTCGGTCAAATGCAAACCGAGTTCGCGTCCCCCAAGTGAGTCGTGAATCAGCACCCCGCCCGATTCTTTCGAGAGCGGTTGAGGAATCCGGATCCATCCACGCACCAATACCAGACGATCTGGTTCCAGCTTGACCTTGGCACTTCGTACCGCGATGGGTGCCTGTTCCGGCCGGGCATAAAGTCCATCGGCATCAGGTGCGACCCGCATCGAGACGGAGTAGTTCCCACCGTGGGGCTGCTGAGGCGAGAACTCGACGGCCGAGTCGAAGCCTGGCTGGGGCATGATCTGCTGAATCCAGCCACTGGAAAGCACGAATGTCGGGTCTTCCATGTCGCCCCCTGGCAGGTGATTGGTGCCGGGGCGAAGGTACTGCAGGTTACCTTGCAATCGTGACGCGAACGGAACCAGGTCGTACGAAATAAGTGTTGGGTTGGTCAACGCGAAGCGATACTGCTGCGCGAGCTGTTCCCACTGCAATCGCTGCACGGTGGCCACCTTGCGTTCCGCTTTTTGAATATAGTCGTAGGCTGTTTGCAGGTTGTAGTCGGCAAACAGCGTGCGAGCCTGACGAATGTCGGCCCAGGCCTGATCGATCCCGCGACTAATCGCCGGGGAATCGGAAGGGGACTCTAGTTGCTGTTGAACGTTGCGAGCCAATTCAAACTCTTGGCTGATCGCTTCCATTCGCAAACGGACGATCTCGACACGATGCCGTTCACTGCGTGCACGGATCGCTGAAACGACGCGTGGGTCTTGCGTCAGCAAGATCAGCGAGACATGCTCACCCGGTTCAAGTTTGACCTGCATGTCACCCAGCCCGCGTGTGTGATCGACCGGATGAATCCCGGAGTCACCAATACGATGCGCTTCGGCGGCCATTGGCACGCCGCGCACATGAACCGTCACCTTCCGATCGGGCAGCGGCTTCACGACAAAGTGATCGTCCGGATTGGTCCGCACGGCGATCAACAGAATGGCCGTGTCGGTCGCCAACATCGATACATGAACGTTCGGATCTTCCGAGAACGCACCGTCACGTGGGGTTCCCTGAGCGACCCAGGGATAGATCAACTCCATCCGCCGATTGATGAGGTCGAGTGCCGTCCTCCGCGAAAGGTCGACCGGGTGATCCGAGTTCAGCGGCGTGTTGCTCTCGAACACAATGCCACGCACACCGTTGGACAGTGCCAGGAAAACTTCTTTCTCGAGCTGCTGTGGCTGGAATGCCATCGGAACTTGCGACTCTTGAGAAAGCAACGAAACCTGACGCTGGGTGTTCGGGCTGAACTGCGTTGGCACGACGGCCCAGCGGGTCACACTTGGTGAAGCAAACAGACTCCACGATTGCATCCAGCGGGCATAGTCCGACAACGTCTGCGAGGTGCCTAAGACCGGATGCCGCGAAGCGATGATCTCGCTGTGCTGGCTGAAGTCGTGGACCCGTCCCGGAGCGATCGCCAGGACCGGCCTTGGCTTCCGACCATCCAGCAGACGCAGGTCAGCCGCGCGAATCGCAAAGTCAGAGAAACCATCTTCTCCATCGGTAATGGGTAGTTCCCAGGCCAGCACGCCTGATTGATCTTTCGGCTCGCGTCCTTCGGGCGGCGAACTGACACTCCACATGTTGTATCGCAGCAGTTCCTGCTGAAGACGCGGCGAAGGAGCCTGACTGGTTCGAATGGCCGTGAAGCCAAGTCCCTTCAGGAACCCGAGAGGCTCGCCGTTGTAATCGATGATACGTGGCACGGCGGGGTGATCGTTCAGTTCGATGACCTGACCATTGGAGGCGGACTCGGCCCTTGGCGGTGCCAGTTGCACGTTGGCCCCGGTGGTGCCAGACATCCCACGGATGCCTCCCGACATGGTGACATGCTGCGAGGTGGTTTGCGTTTGAGGAACGTTGAGCAGGCCTTCCCCTTCGAGGTCGTCGATCTGCACCCGCATCAGGCCGGGCTGCGAATAGAGATTCAACTCGATCAGATCGACATACGCTTCGCGTGGATCGAACTGGGCTCCGTATTCGCGCCGGAGTGCCGTGACTTGCTCGTGAACCATTCGGTCGATCTGGCGAACGCCAAGCTGTGTCCAGCGGTCCGGATGGTTACAGCGATCTCCCAAGATTCGTGTCGTGATCGGACGCCGAGTCCGCGGATCGAGGCTCCGAGGAAAGACAACCCGGGCCGCGATCTGGATGCCTGGCCGATCGGTCTTCACCCAGACCGAATACTGAAGGTCGGGCACCACGCGAGCCGGCGCGACCGTATGGCCATAGTAAGCATACGAACCTTGTCCCAGCCGAACGACAATCTGTTCGCTGCTGGCCCCCATGTGCGAGTCGCCCACCTTACGTTGATGTTCGATCTGGCTGATCGGAGCGTCGGCGGAGGAAGGACGCCAGGTCGTGACGGCAGATTCAAAGTCCTCGATCACTTCGCCGCGCGCGCAGCGGACGCCGGTCATGTTGCTAACAAGCATCATGCCCAGCAGAAGGATCAGAAAATGGGTTGCCGCGTGACGTGATTTCACGCCCAATGTTTCCTGGATTCAACAAGATGTTTCTTTGGCCGTAAGTCGTGCTTGTACCTAGATTTAGAAATGGATTCCAGATCAATCACGAGGCAAAAAAACCACATGTCGAAATGCTTCCACTTTTTGGCAATTTCCACAAGTTGTTTGCCACTGGTGGTTTAGGTCGCATAGACTGGATGCTTGCACGTTCGTGGCACGAGGGCTGCAAATAATCGTGTCAGAAGCGAACAACTCAATTGCGGAGAATCATCATGAGCCAAGCCAACGAACGCATCGAAGACCAAGCCACCACCCAAGACGAATTGCCAAAGGACCTGGTTGAGCTGGCCATCATGATTGCCAAGTTGCCAACCGAACATCGCGAAGTCCTGGAACCAGCGGTGAACAAGGTCATCGAAAACAGCCGTCGTCGTCGCCGGATCTATACCCTGGTCCAGGAAGCCCTCAGCCAACTGCGGTTGGACATGAAGTACCTGATGTTTGACCTGGAAGCGACTCGTCGCGAACGCGATCAGTACAAAGCCGACTCCAACGGCAACGACGAAGACATCTAATCCCCCCGGTTAGAAACACCCCCCATCGAGCCTACCTCAAGCGTGGCAATGCAAGACCCAGGCGGGAGCAATTGCGTTGCCACGCTTTTTTTCTCCTGCCACTTTCCTGCCGGATCTCGCAGGGCCTGCCTAAGAAGTTTGTTGCCTCGACACCTGCGCGACCGGTACACTAAGACATGGCTGTTGGCACAACTATTGAGTGCCAAAGTCCTGCCTGGAACCAGAATTCCCCCCTGCATACGTTAGGAGTCCCTCTTATGAAGTCGGTTCTATCCGTCTTTGCGTCGTTGGCCCTGTTGGCTGCGTTTTCGGTCTCGGCCATGGCTGCCGATGAAGTTTTGACTGGTGAAGTGAAGTCGCTGGAAGGCGAAAAGGTCGATCTTTCCAAGTACAAGGGGAAGGTGGTCATGGTTGTGAATGTCGCCAGCAAGTGCGGCAAGACTCCTCAGTACGAACCGCTGCAGGCTCTGTACGAAAAGTATGGTGACCAGGGCTTCACCGTCCTCGGCTTCCCATGCAATCAGTTCCGTGGTCAGGAACCTGGCTCCGCTGCCGACATCCGTGCTTTCTGCACCGACAAGTACAACGTGACCTTCCCAATGTTTGAAAAGGTCGAAGTCAACGGCGACGGCACCTTGCCGCTGTACAGCAAGTTGAAGAGCTTCGACAGCGATCCTGGCGACGTGAAGTGGAACTTCGAGAAGTTCCTGATCGGCAAAGATGGCAAAGTGGTTGCCCGTTTCCGTACCCCAGTCGAACCAGACGACGCCAAGGTAGTGGAAGCGATCGAAACGCAATTGAAGAAGGACTAGTGCTCTTGGGCGAGACGCCTTGGATCACTTCCTTGCGATCAACAGAAAAAGCCGCTGGCGAATGTCGGCGGCTTTTTTGTTACTGGGCCCCCATACCCTTGGGTTTCTGATAATAATAGAAACAGTCGCTCGTAATATTCTTCTCGCTGGAAGGTTTTTTCGTTTTGCCCGAATCGATTCTTCAGAAGCAGCTGAAAAAGGAACAGCCGTTCGAGTCGATCGAGCTGGAAACCTTTCTGAACCTGCTTCGCTCGCACAACATGATCGCGGCCGCTCCTGGTCGTTTGATGAAGCGGCATGGTCTGTCCAGTGCCCAGTACAACATTCTGAAGATCCTCGATTCGCATCATGGCGAAGGGCTGCCATGCCTGGAGATCGTTCAGCAGATGGTCACCCGCGTTCCCGATATTACGCGACTGGTCGACCGCCTGGCCGAGGCCCAACTGGTCGAGCGCAATCGCAGCGAAAGCGATCGCCGCGTGGTCATGATTTCGATCACCCCCAAAGGACGCCAACTGGTCGAAACGATCCGCAGCCCATTGCTTGAAATCCACAAGCAAAACCTCGGGCACATGACCGAAGATGAACTCTTCCAGTTGAACCAACTGCTGGTGAAGGCCCGGATGCGAGCAGAAGCCACACCTCTTTGCGACGGATCTGAATAGACCATCTATGTGTGGCATCGCGGGCGCGTTCTGGGTTTCTCCTGAAAACGAGGTGAGCGAAGAAGTTCTCCGGCGGATGACCGACAGCTTGTCGCATCGCGGGCCGGACGACTCCGGCGTCTACCATCGCTCGCCGAGAGATCTTCAGCCTTACGGCCTGGTGCCAGGTATCGGGCTCGGGCATCGTCGCCTTTCGATCATCGACCTCAGCGGCGGTCATCAGCCGCTGGCCAACGAAGACCAGTCGGTGTGGACCGTCTTCAATGGCGAAATCTTCAACTACAAATCATTGCGAGCCCGTCTGGAAGGTGCCGGTCACACCTTTCAAACTCACAGCGATACCGAAGCGATCGTTCATCTGTACGAAGATGAAGGGCCAGAACTGTTCTCGCACTTCAACGGCATGTTCGCCATCGCGATCTGGGACGCACGACATCGCCGCATCGTGCTGGGTCGCGATCGCCTCGGGCAGAAGCCGCTGTACTACACCATTCAAGGCGACCGGTTGCTGTTCGGCAGCGAACTGAAAGCAATCCTTCAGGTACCTGGCGTCTCGCGTGAGATCGATCCCGGCGCGATCGATGCCTACCTGACGTATCAATACGTTCCGCATCCGCAATGCATCTTCCGGGGCATCCACAAACTGCCGCCGGGGCATTACCTGACCTTCGATGGCAAGCAGCTCACTGTCAAGAATTATTGGAAGCCTGACTTCTCGAACGAGATCAACATTTCGCTAGAGGCTGCCAAGCAGGAACTGATTCGATTGTTCACCGATTCGGTTCGATTGCGACTTCAGGCCGACGTTCCGCTGGGGGCGTTTCTTTCGGGCGGGATCGATTCGTCGCTGGTGGTGGCGACCATGAAGAAGCTGACCGATCAGAAGGTGAAAACCTTCTCGATTGGTTTTCCGCAGAAGGAATACGACGAGACCAGTTATGCTCGCCAGGTTGCGATGCACCTGGGGACCGAACATCACGAGTTTCAGGTCACGCCTGATGCCCTCGAGATGCTACCGAAGCTGATCCATCACTACGACGAACCATTCGCCGACAGCTCGGCGATTCCGACCTGGTACGTCGCCCAGAGGACCCGCGAACATGTCACCGTCGCGCTCAGTGGCGATGGCGGCGACGAGCTGTTCGCCGGATACGATCGCTACCGAGCCGTTCGCCTGGCGGCATTGGTCGACATGCTCGGTCCGGTCGGTCGCTTTGGCTCGAAGGTCGGCATGAAGTTTCTTCCGGCAGGTGGCCCACAGAAGTCACGACTGAGGCGCGCTCGCCGTTTCGCCGAAGCAATCGCGATGACGCCAGGACGACGTTACCTCGACTGGATCAGTATCTTCAACGAAACGCGTCGCAGCGAGCTTTACGCCGACGAGTTCGTCGAAAAGCTGCCCGATGTCGATCCGTATGCGTTCCTGAACTCGGCCTGGAAACGCGTCGGCAAACGCGACGTGATGACGGCCGCCTCGCTGGCCGACCTGACGACCTATTTACCGTGCGACTTGAACACGAAGGTCGACATCGCATCGATGGCCCACGCACTCGAATGCCGGCAACCGTTTCTCGACTATCGACTCGCCGAGTTCGCGATCCGCTTGCCATCGAAGTGGAAATGGCGGATGGGTCGCGGCAAGTTCCTGCTGAAGCATGCCTTCGGCGATCAGTTGCCGCCGAACATCTGGAAGCGACGCAAGATGGGCTTTGGTGTGCCGCTGAACACCTGGTTCCGCAATCAGCTTCGTGGTTTGCTGCACGATACGCTGCTATCTGAAACCGCGATGAGCCGCGGTTATTTCCGGCGTGATACGGTCGAGATGCTGTTGAAAGAGCACGACCAGAACCAGTTCGATCACAGTGCCCGGCTGTGGGCACTGTTGGTTCTTGAACTGTGGCATCGCGAATGGGTCGATGCCTAGTTCGTCTTAGCGGAACAAACGAGCTGGCTCGTCGGCCACTCGGTACAGCTTGTTTGGCTGCAGGTTCTTCGTCTTGGTTCCCAGCGACAACGCCATCCAACCTTCGTGCAGCGCCAATTGATCGACTTTGAAGTCGGCCAATCGTGGATCGACACTGGCACCTTCCGGGAAGAGCGGGATCTCGTGTTTCTTCGAGAGCACCTTCAAGAAGACCGCCCGCAGGGCAATCTGATCGCGGAAGCCAAGTCGCTTGCCAGTCAGGAATACCGTACTATCGCGAACCAGCTTGGCGTCGTAGTCGACACTGGTTGGGCTATAGAGGGCCGACACTTCCAGGTCTTCCCAGCGGTTGTCGTCGACCTTCAGCTCGTCGATTCGAAGGGTCAACTGAGCCTGACCATCTTTGAATTCGACCCGGATCGGATCTTCCTTCGCGAAGGTGAACTTCACCTCGGCTGGCAGCTGTTCTGTTTCGCCCTGGATCGCCGGGAAGCGAGCACTGATCTCGTACAGAAACTCGTGCGGAGTCAGTTCGCGTCCACCCAGTCGCAACTGGCGGATCATGTTGTTCAAACCTGACTGATGCAGTTGAACACTCATCACGCTGCCGATCGGGCTACTAGGTCGCGGCGTGTGGGCAGCCAACTGCTTCGAGCCAGCACCACGGAAACGACCACTGATCGAACGACTGCTGGTGTTCAGATCAACCACGGATGGTTCAAGCCCCAAACGGCTCAGCGGTTCCACCACGTTGACATAGAGCTTGTCTTGCCACTGCTGAACCTTGCCGTTGAGTTGGTCGTTCAACTGCGTTTCGGCTTTGCTACGAACCTTGCGTTCGACTTCTTGTTCGGCGGCATACTTCTTGTCTTCGGTCTGGCCGCGAGCGACGTTGCGAACGATCGAACCGATCAGCGGAATGCCGTCGTAGTCGCTTTCCAGGTTGTCGACGCTGGTGGTCGTTTCGGCCCGAGCGACCGCAGGCGACACCCAGAAGCCCTTCGAGTTCACCACGACCTGCTTGGCCGCGTGATAGCGGGAACGACCTCGGTTGAAAATCGTGATCGGGCCTGAGTAGCTGCGGGTGCGGCTATCGACGTTGCCCAGCACTTCCAATTGAACCCGCCACTGCTGATTGTCTGGCACTGGGCGAACGTTCAAATGCATCTCTGCCCGACTTCGGCCCAGCACGCGTGCCCCAAGGATGAAGTCATCCACGTCGGCTTCGTCTGGTTTCAGTTCCGGCATGAAGGCCTGCATCAGTTGCTGGCTGACCTCGAACCGAGCATTCGCGTTGCGGTAAGTGTGATCGATCAGCCGACCATAGGCGACGATCGGTTCCTGACCATGATGCTGCAACAGGTTCGCTTCCATGGCGATCCGCTTGGCGTCGTCAGCCGACTGGTCCAGCTCGTAACGTTCAATCGTGGCCAAGGTGGTTTCCGGATTGAACGAGATCCCCAGCCAAGGGCGGAGCGAGTGGGCGAGGTTCACAAACGGTGGCTGCGAAAGCAACTGCCGCTGCGACTCGTCAAAATCGGTGCTTTCCAGACGCGAAAGAACCTGGCTGGCGACTTCCTGCATCCGCTGCGGCGTTGGATTGTCCATTGCCTGACGAAGCTGCTTGAAGCGAAGGTAGTCACTCCAGCTCAAGAGCTGGCCACCATCACGCAGCACCGCTTCGGCCGCTTCCAACCGCTGCTGCAAATCGCCCAGCGTCGTTGGCGAACCGTGGAGCTCGGTGCCATTCAAGATGATGGCATGGGCCTGGTTCCATAGATCCAGTCGTCGCAGCATGGCATAGTAGGTTTGCGAGACGTCGGTTCGTTCCCAGCCGAGTTCCAGCCCTTCGGCCAATGGCACGGCGTGGCTAACCACTTCCGCCAAGGTTCCCAGGTACTGCGTTGCTTGCGGGGTGCCAATGGACGACTCTTCCCGCAATTGGCGGAGAGCGCTGCGAAGCTCCTTCGACCATTTGCGGGCCGAAGTGTATTCGTCGAGACGACCAAGCATATGGTCGATCTGTGGCGTCTTCGGCCAGCGATACGCCAGCGGCCGGGCCATGTCGACTTGCGGCAGAACCTTCGGTGGATCGAGCGAAGGGAATGAGGTGCTCGAATTGTCTGGCTCGTCGGTGATGCGGTACAAGTTGCCGTCTTGGCGGGTATCTGGCTTGTACGAAATAAGCGGCATCCGTTCGAGGCTAGGCAGGTTGTGCGACAGCGACAACGGAATTTCGATGGTCGGGTCACGCCATGGGCTGACTTCAACCGGTGGAAGCATCTCGTCCGTTCCCGGCGTGATCAGCGTATCGACTGGCTTGTCCATCGGCTGGGTGATGTCGTTCGGGTCGGCTTCCGCAGGACCTTCGACCGGCAGCAACATGTCCCGGATCTTGTCGACCGCCTTGGGAAGTTGCTGATGCAGATAGCGCAGGTCAGGCAATCCCATCCCCGGTGGTACCGACGGAAAGGTCTCGCTTTGGTTTGCCGGGGCTGGTTCGGTTTGAACCTTCGAAAGTGGCTGGAACTGTTTCTGCACCGGAGGCTCCAGTGCCATGGTCGCCGGCTTTTCGAGAACCGATGGCATCGATTCTTCGACAGGCGCAGCAACCGCCCAACCGGCCTGGCCGATCATGGGCAACAGTATCGATACCAGCCAAACGCGGTATTGCCGTTTGGATTCCATCCGCCTTTTGATCATCACGCTCAAGAGAATACGCCGGGGGGTCATCGTCACTCGGTGAATTCGGACTAAGCCGTCTTCTCCCTACATCGGTCACAAACCGAGCGGATCTGAAACCTTGCCTGGAAAGATGCACTGCTAGCAGAAAACAGCGTGCGAGAACCCACCGAAACGCGCAGGCAGATAGCGTCAGAAACCACATTCGGTGGGAGATTGCCAGCAAAGCTGCCGGCGGAAGTCTACGAGCGGGCGGCGTTTATTCGGCTGGCTCGTCGGACGCGTCTTCTTCCGTAACTCGATAGATACCGACATGCGCCGGCGAGTAGACACGGACGTCCCAGTTCTCGGCGTCAGGAAGTTTCGCGCCGTCGTACTGCTGATCGAACTCTACAATCAACACGCTTCCGTCCGGAGCGTTCTCGATCAGGGTGTTGATTTGCTTGTCCATCTCTTCGATACGCGACACGAAGAATTCGTACGGAGGGCAGATAAACACAGCCCAAGGGGTCCGCGGCAGATTATCCAGTTCCTTCTTCACCCAGATAAACGAGTTATGGGCGTAGATCGAAACCTGGTCGACTACTTCCAGTTCTTCGGCGTTGGCCCGGATCAGCTTCGACGTCGGAACGTGGCGTTCAATCAGATGGGCGTGGATCGCGCCGCGGCTGATTGCTTCCAGCCCGAGGGCTCCGGTACCAGCGAACAGGTCGACGGCGATCTTTCCTTTGATCGAAGGGCCGACCAGGTTGAAAACCGCCTCGCGAACCCGTTCCTTCATTGGACGGGTACGCGTGTCCCCGGAGTACTCGATTCGCTTGTTCTTCAGTTGGCCACCGATGATGCGCATCGGCGTGTCCACCATCGGCTGCGATTGCGGGCCGGATCCACGATTGGGCTTCTTATTGGTGGGGCGACGTTTGGCCATGCAAGTCCAAGCAGGGGAGTAGGGAAAGACGCACTGTCGAGAAGCGTCTATAGTAACATGCTCCCCCCTGGTGCGCACCCCACATGGTCCGAAGAGATGAACGAAGAGCAGCGATTAACGATCGAAAAGTGGCGTCGGCGGCAGATTTACTGCGTGGCGATAGGCAACCTGGCGGCAATTATCGCCTTGATGGGGATCGCTCTGGGCAGCTTCATTCTGCTGGGAATCGGGGCGGTGGCATTTCTGGGCTGTCTGCTGGGTATCTTTGTGGGGGGCTACTGTGCTTCCCAGGCGGCCCGGTCTTCCTCGTCCTAGTTGCTTGCATCGCTTGGCTTTCGGGGGGAAAATAGGGCCTGTGGTTTTCGACGACTCCTCTTCTTTGGATTGGCTCTTTCTCCATGTCTCGAATCTTTCTTTGCGTTGCGTTGTTGGCATTGGTTGGCTGCGAAGGTAAACCGCTGGTCGATCTCCCACCCTCCGGCGAGTCGGCACCGGTCCAAGGGTCAGCTTCTGGGGATTCGACACCGACCAACGAACCAGCCTCCGGAGGCGCCCCGCCGGCTCTCACACCTGAAACGATGATTCCTCCAGGCGTATCGCCAACCGCACAGCCGCCGGCCGAATCGAAGCCAAAGAAGGGTGTCATCCACCAGACCACCGACGAGATCGTCAACGCCAAAGAGTGGTTGATGAAAGAAGGGATCGAGGTCAAAGATGGCAAAATCCAAGGCACCGATCCATTGAGTCAGGCCGCTTCGGGCTACTTCACCCTGGCCGCCCAGGCCAGCACGCTGGGTCTGAAGCACCAACTGCAGCAGTACAAAGCGGTAAACGGCAAGTCGCCGACCTATGCTGAATTCAAGCAGATGCTGCAGGACAACCGGATCCAACTGGCGAAGCTTCGCTGGTACGAAATTTACGCTTACAACGAAGATACCGGCACGATCTTGGTGCTGGTCGATACGGTCGCCCAGGAAGAAGGCCCGTAACGCTTTTGTCTTCTTAGGACGTACTCGGCCAACCGCAACGGGTCTGCAAAGCGGTTGGCATATCTCACGTCAGTGCGCCGGGTCGAGCGATTGCGCTGAATCCCCAGAATTTCTTTCCGCACAAGATAGATTCGTGACCTAGGTTTTCAATAGCAATCAATCCCGATCCTCTGATGCGTCTGCTCAGGGGGTCAGGTGCGGCTGCTACGGAACCAATTCTCTTAGCACGAAACCGCGGCGTTGCCGCACACTATCGAAGAGGCTCTCGCCATGTGGCGAACGCGTCCGCAATCACGTCGAGTATCCCGTTTCTTGCATGACAAAAAGGGCAAGCGAACCGGCGCTACGATTGTGGAAACTGCACTCGTGATGCCGGTTTTTTTCATGTTTGTGTTCGCGATTATCGAGTTTGGCCATGCCACGATGATCAACAACGTGCTGAAGAATGCCTGCCGTACGGCTGCTCGCTGGGGTTCCGCGACCGGAGCGACAACCGCTCAGGTCGAACAATATGCCCGCGACCGCATGGGCGGTGCCGTCAATCCTGCGATGGTCAACATCCAGATTAAAGACGCGAGCATGTTCGACACCGGCGGAGATGCTCCGAAAACAAACGCAGATTTCCAGGCAATGCCTGACATCGAACTCAAGAACGCCGAGCCGAGGCAGATGTTCATGGTCCGCGCGTCGATCCCTTACGGCGAGGTTTCGCTGATTCCTCAACCCTGGCTGGGCGGTGTCACGCTCAGCGGCCAGACCTTTACTCGTCACGAATAACCACTGGCCGACGACTCCCATACAGGAACTGACACGCTTTCATTGAAAAGCAACTTACGCACTTCGGTGCTTTATCTCATTCTTCTATTCCACTACCCAGTGCCATGAACCTATTCACGCGAAGACGAGCACTCAACAATCGACGGGCCACGGCAACGGTCGAATTTGCCGTGATCGCTCCGGTATTTTTAATGCTCATTCTGGGAATGTTGGAAGCCAGCCGGCTGTTCGATACTTATTCGCAACTGGCCCAGGCTGCTCGCGACGGGGCTCGACTTGGTGCCATGGATCGCGCCGATTGGGTTGCCAGCGGACTACGCTCGAACGACAAGATCATCGCCGACATTCGAAGCAGTCTTGAAGCTGCCGGGTACGACCCCGACAAGCTCGAGATCTCGATCGAACCGGCGAACAAGCCAGGCGAATCCTTCGATCTGGATGATCCCAATAACGATCTCGACTTATTCCAGGTACGCATTGCACTTCCATTTTCTGAGGTAGCCGCAATGCCTGTACCTGACGGAGTAGATTACGACCTGTCTACGGCCGTAATCTTCCGCAACACGCGGTCGACGATTGTTCAATAGTCATCAATTCTCTTGCGTTTCCGTTCCGCCCCCAATCAAAGCCAGTTGGCAATTGCGACTGCACTCCCCCGCAGGTACAGAGAGATAAGAGTCATGGCCAGTAAACGACACTTCCGGCTGAAGTCAGCACAACCGCGGCGTGGTGTGTTCATCGTCCTCGCGGCCTTCGTGATGATCGTTCTGTTCGCGTTCCTTTCACTCGGGATCGACTCTGGGTTGATCGCGATGGAACAGACCCGTCTGCAGAACGCAGTCGACGCGGCGGCACTGGCGGCTTCGCAGGAGATTACTTCCGCAGTCCAGGACGCTCCTCAGGGAGGCGATCCTAATTCCATCTCGCTTGAATATGCTCGCGAGATGGCAGTCGACGTGGCGGAACGCAATGGCGTTTACATTGACCCTTCCCGCGACGTGATCTTCGGCAAACGAACTTACAACGAAGGCACCGGCAAGTGGGACATCAACTGGAACGAAGGTCCGTACAACGTCGTGAAAGTGGTCGCTCACCGCGATCAGCCCGACATGTCGGCCCGTGATAGTTCGCTGGCCCTCGCCTTTGGCTGGGCCGTCGGTAAGCCGACGATCGATTTGAAAGCGGAAGCAATCGCCTTCGTCGAAGCACGCGACATGGTCGTGGTGCTCGACTTCTCGGGCTCCATGAACGACGACAGCCGCTACTCCTCGATCGGTCGCCTTGGCCAGGACAGCATCGAGAATAACATGGTCGACATCTTCAACTCGATGAACCCAAATGTTGGTAGCCTGACCTTCGAGCAGGACTACCTGACCATCGTGGGTGCTCCACCGACCAACGGCGGCGCACCACAAAACACCGTGACCTTCAAAGATCGCGAAGTCTTTGTCAAATCGACCAAGACCCTCAAGCGAGTGATGCTGTACTTCGACAACGGCCGTACCCAGACCTTCAGCGCCAGTGGCACCAGCGGAACCTTCAAGGGAACCGGCAGCTATAACGGTCGCCAGATCGATCGGGTTTATGTCCGGGCCGGCAATGCGACAGGCAACGGCGAAGAATTCCGCGACACCAACAGCGCGGTTAAAGATGCCTTCGGTCTCTCGAACTTGAAATACCCATACTCGCGTGGTAGCTGGGACGAGTTCATCAACTATTGCCGCGATAACGTTTCCAGCAGCAGCGGAAACCGGCAGAAGTATGGCAAGCTGAACTTTGTCGACTACCTGCTGACCAACCGTTATCACAACTACGAAACGCAGGACTTGTGGAAGTCGCCGCACTACCCGTTCCACGCGATCAAGAACGGTTTCTCATTGTTCCTCGACTTCCTGGAAGATCTCGACTTTGGTGATGAAGTCGGTATCGTTTCTTACGACGAGTCGTCGCGAGTGGAACATACACTGAGCGATGGCGACACCTACGCCAGCTTGAATGGCAACTGGATTTCAGACGAGTACGACACGCTCGATACCATCCAGCGACACAAGCAAGCCGGTCATTATGGTAGCTACACGGCCATGGGTTACGGCGTGAAGGAAGCGAACCAGCTTCTGCTCGATCACTCGCGTCACGGGGCTCGCCCAACGATGGTGGTAATGACCGACGGTAATGCCAACCAATACCCCTATGGATGGAGCCTGCCCGGGGACTGGAACTGGAACGAAATCACCGACTACGACGGCGACGGTCGGGCCGACTACACCACCGGCGACCGCTCGAAGCAGTATGCCTTGTATGAAGCGGTCGAAGCCCACAAACGGGGCGTGACCGTGCATACGATGAGCGTGGGTGCTTCCGCAGACCGACAGTTGATGACCGCCATCGCAGGGGCGTGCGGCGGAATTCACATCGCTGTGCCGGGTGGTTCCACCATTGCTGAACTGGAAGCCCAGATGCTGGAAGCCTTCCAGCAGATCGCGGCCAAGGTTCCACCACCGCAATTGGTCTACGACCTGACCCAGGCCCAGGAATAAGCCAAACTCCGACATACACCACGACGTGTCCAGCAAGGTGGTTGCCTTTGAAGTCTCGACTCGGGGCAACCACCTTGTGTTATTTCTTGTCTGGCAATTGGTTCGTTAGAATGAGGGAAGCATTCTAACGACGACACCACCTCTTCTGATTGCCGACCATGGACGATTCAAATTCCATCCAACACAGCGAGACCTTTCCTGTCAAACCGCCGATTAGCTGGGTGATGTTCCCACATTGGCCGGAAGATGGCGACCATTGGATTCATCCTGAAGATCGTCATAAGGCCGAGGGGCTGATTCCGAGCGATGTCATCTTTCGTCGCGAAGCAACCGACGACGATTGGTACGAGCTAAGCTACGGCGATGTGACGCTGAGGGCCCGCCCTGTCATGGTGGAAGAATTGCCGGAGCCAAAATACAAGATGGGCGAGATCGTCGAATTGGCCAACCAGATCGATGGCGACAAGATGTCGACTGGCCGAATCTATGCGATCCGCTGGAGCGACTATCACCGCGAACCCCATTACTATTTGATTCGCGGTGATCTCAAGAGCCAGAACGCTTATCTGGCCAAAGATTTAAAACCGTACGAGCCGCCGAAGGAATTTCATGCGATGCATACCTACGAGGACTAAACCTCGTCGGATGCTTACTTAACGCGTGGTGCCGGCTGCGGCGGAAGCGACCGAACCCGAGCCTGTTTCGGCCGCGGTGAAGGTAGCCCAGATCGGCAAGTGATCAGAAACGTCGCTGGCTTGTTCCTGGGTCAGCTTGAAGGCGGTCATCAAGTCGAGCACGCCCACGTCGCCGGTGAATTCGGTCGTCAATCGCCGATCGAAGACAATGTTATCGTAGCTCTTGGTTTGCAGCGTGTTCGTAGGCGTGCCTTGGACCGTAGCAAAGATGCCTGGAATCTTGCCGAGCATTCCGAGCTTGGTGTAGTCGACATTCAAGTCACCCAGCAAGATCACGTCGTCTTCGTTCGGGTTCGCCTGGCGGACCACTTCATACACTTCGGCCAACGCGTCCAGTTCCTGGTCGGTTTCGTCCGGGTCGGTGTGGATGTTGATCAACGTGAAGCTGAATGGCTGCACGCCTTCAGGGACGCGGGCACGGAACGAAGCGACATATGGTTCGCGGTGCAACAGGTCGAGCGGATCGTTGAGCGTGAAATCGCTCTTCTCGACGAACTCGATCTTGGCTGTGTTGTACAAGAATACGTACTGCTCTTTGCTCACCGTTCGACCGATACGAGGCCCGACCAGCGAGGCCCAGTGCGAACCATCGGCGTTGATCATTTCCAGCCAACGTGGAATGACGTCTTGTTCTTTGCTGCGTAGCTCTTGCACCGCGACGACGTCAAACGACTTGACCACCTGGGTCAAGACTTGCATCACCTCGGGCTTATCCATCTTCGATTGTCCGAAGACCTGGATATTGAAGCTGGCAATCCGAATCGACTCGCCCGGCTGCGCGGCCACGGTGGTCCCACCGGCAGGCGTCTGGGGCAATTGCTCCAGCATCTGCTCGACATTGCAGCCAGTAGCCGCAAACAGACCTACGAGAAACGCCAGCGACGAAAGAATAAGAGCACGCACCAGAAGCCTCCTTGCTATGTGCGGTGTCGATTCGTGATGGAAAGCAGGCCATCCTTCGGCCTACTCCCCAACAAATGCGGGGCAACCTTAGCGGAACGAATGGAACGCTTCCAGATCAGTCACTGCGTTGAAAGCAGGAAAAGCGTTGCTGCGGCATTCTTTTTCAGAAGACAACCCGGCGCGAACCGCTAGCAGCGGCAGAGTGATCGATGCGGTCGCGCCGTAAGAGATCGGCTGCAAGCCAAAGGCTTACAGCTTTTCAAGCGCACTGGCAGCAAGCCGGGCCGTGCGAGGGTTGTCGCTGGCCGCTGCCTTTTGCAAGGCTTCACGCACCGACGCGTCGCCCGAACCGATCTTGCCGATCGCCCAGATCGCTCGATCGCGGACTTCAGGCGGGGTTTCCGGTTGATTGATCGCAGCCGCTAACTGGGGCAGGGCAGGAGAGCCTGCTTCTTCGAGTCGGCCCACCAGCGTCGCCGCCCAATAAGCCGTTGGCGCTGCGGCAGTTAAGAGATCGATCAACGCGGGCAGCTCTTCTTTGGCAGGCGGTCCCAACTCTTCGAGGGCACCGTTCGCCCATTCGCTGACTTGTTCGTCTTCGTCGGCACAGCATCGACAAAGTGGAATCACAGCGGCCTGGGCCAAGTCGGTATTTTTAGCACAAGCCTCCGCGGCTTGCCGCCTCTCGTCGACGTTACTGCTTCCCAAAGCTTGGATTGCGATCGATGGCTCCATACAGTTGCTTTCTAGAAACAAAGTTGAGTCGGAGTTTTCTGCCCAATTCGCAAATTCTCAGCTCATTGAGCAGAATTGCGCTAAACGATCCACCCACATGGGGGTACCATGTCGGGTGAGGGGCATTGGCAGACCGGCGACGGGCTGCAACTCTTGGATCTATGACCGCACCTAGCTTAGCGCCAACGTGAGATTATGAATCCCCATTTCGTGAATAACCCGATGCCTTTTTCGGACAGTGCCGAAGAGGCCAGCCCCTCCGGCTCTCAAGATATCGAAACCGGTGGGACGCCGCCACTAAGCCGCGAGGCCCAGGCCAACCTCTGGCGTTACATCGACCATTTAGAGCGGTGGCGGCAATCGATTGGATTTGAGATCCACGACGGGCTGACGCAGCAAATAACAGCCGCACTGCTGTTTCTCGAGTCGTACCAGCGCGAGCAGCCCGATCCGACGACACTTGAACGCTGCCGGGCGATCCTGGAAGAAGCCCTGGCCGAGTCGCGTCGTTTGATCCAAGGGCTCAGCCCCAAAAAGCTTGATGACGAGGGGATCGAAGCGGCCTTGGCCGAGTTCCTCACGGTGCCGTCGGTGTCACTGGCTACGGTCGAGTTGGAAGTCGATGCCGAGCTTCCTTCGCTATCTCCCTGGCAACGGACCACGCTGTTCCGCTTCCTGCAAGAGTGCATCACCAACGCCCGCAAGCATAGCGAGGCCTCGAAGATCGCTGTCTCGCTCCACCAACAAGATGGCCAGCTTGTCGGCAAGGTAATCGACAATGGGATCGGCTTCGACCTGGAAACCGTCAAGCTGGTGGGCTACGGAATGCGAAGCCTTCAGCAGAAGGCAGATCTTCTGAGCGGTGAGCTCACGATCGAAAGTGCCCCAGGCAAAGGAAGTGAAATCACGCTCCGACTGCCAATCGCTGCCAAGTAGCCAAATGCAGGTGAAATCGATTTCCGCGCGAAGATTCGGGAATCGTCCTTGCTGCCAAGTTGCCGACCGCCTCACGATCCTTGACAATCGTGGGGAACTGGCCTCATCCCTTCGCCGGAAGGAATCGGAAACGGCAGCAATATGGCATTCACCCTCGTTCTGGCACTCGCCGCTCTGTTTCAATTGGTCGCAGTCGTCCTGGCACTGCGGCTCAATACAATCTATCGTCGTCGCTATGCCTGGCTGTTTATCTCTGGGGCGGGCATCTTGATGACCTTCTGGATCGGTGCCAGTTTGATCGACACCTATCGGAACCCGCCCGAGACCATCGTCTGGGAGCCGACCCTCTGGGTGCAAACCTTGGCAACGCTGCTGACTTCGATCTTGTTCTTCGCCGGGATTGGCACGATCGAGCCCCTGTTTAAAGAGAACGAAGCGGCCAGGGCTTTATTGGCCAGCGAGAACGCGTTGCTCAATCGCGAAGTGCAGCATAGTCGCGAAGAACTACAGCTCGCCCAGAAGGTGCAAGCGAATCTGCTGCCGCATAGTGCGCCTTCGATAGAAGGCCTGGAGATCGCCTTTCTGACCCGGCCGGCCGAATGGACCAGTGGCGACTACTTCGACTTCGTTCAGGTCAACGACCATCGCCTGCTGGTAACGGTCGCTGATGTTTGTGGCCATGGTCTTGGTCCGGCCCTGCTGATGACGACGTCGCGGTCCTATTTTCGCGGTATCTCGCACACGCGGAAGGAATGTCAGCCGATCCTGAATACCTGGAACAAGGTGATCAGTGACGACATCGAGACGGGCGACTTTATGACCGCGATCGTCGTGGAACTCGACCTGCACCAGCTGCGACTTTCGTATCTCGGGGCAGGGCAGAATGGTCTGTTGATCGACGTTGATGGCAGCCACCACGAACTAGAACGAAGCGGCCCCCCACTGGGCGTTCTACCAACCTTCCAATTCCCCGAACCGAATGTGGAAGAACTTCGCTCGGGCCAGGTTCTCGTGCTGTGCACCGATGGCATTCACGAAACAGTCGGACAAGATGGTAGCCAGTTTGGCATGCAGCGATTGGGGGATCTCATCGCCGATCATCGTCACCAGTCGGCCAGCCAGCTTGTGCAAACGCTCGACAGCGAAGTCATCGCGTTCTCGTCCGCACCGCAGCCTCAAGATGATTTGACCGCGGTGATTATCAAGATTCTGTAGACCTACTTCAGCACTTCTAGCAGGTTACTGAAGTTGTCGGTCCAAGGCTTGGCATAAACCATCTTCGGCCTCAGCTTGGTCGTTGCCGATTGCATGGTGTCGTCCGAGAGAAACTGCGAGTTCTTCGAGGCGATGATCCACTGCGAACCGGTGGCCTGGGTGGCGGCATCGGGAGCCGTGGTGATGTAAAGCGTCTCGAAGTCGAACTGATCGCACGTTCCCAACACGACCGGCCGCAGGTCGAGGTGCTTGTTGCTGACATGAATTGCCAGCACACCGCCGTCGGCCAGATGACGCTCATAGATTTCGAACGCTTCCTGAGTGAGCAGGTGCGTCGGAATTGCATCGCCGCTGAAGGCATCCAGCACCAGCACATCGAATTGTTGATCCGGCTCTTGTTCGAGCGAAAGCCGGGCATCGCCGAGCACGATGTCGGTTTCGGCCGGGCAATCGCTCAAGTAAGTGAACGACTCCTCCGCCATCTCGATTACATCGTCGTTGATTTCGTAAAAGCGGAAGTAATCGCCAGGCTTGCCGTACGCGGCCAGCGTTCCGGCACCTAGTCCGACCACGCCTACCCGTTTGCCTTCTGCCTGCGGCAAGCGAGCCATCGTCAGTCCGACGCCGGTGTCTTCCGCGTAGTAAGACGTTGGCTTGCGACGCTTCTCCGGTGACTGATACTGAAACCCATGCATGATCCGGCCATGGTACATCGCCAGAATTGGCCCGCCGTTGGCGGTCGGAACCTGACCGAGGTTCAACACTCCGTAGAAGTTTCTATGCGACTCAAGATAGTCCGACTGGAAACCACGAAGCTGACCAGACAACATCGCCAGCATGCCCATGAACATCAGCCCCATCGACCAGAGCGGTACCGAACCGAATTGCTTTTCGACCGAGGTCACGGTGACATGCATCGCCAGCCCGAACGCAACGATCAAGCTCAACGGCATCTCGTAGTACTGCGAGAAGATCATCGGGCAAACGAGCGACACGAACAAACCACCGATCGCTCCACCGGCGGAAATCGTCAGATAGAACAATGTCAGGTGGCGTGGCGCTGGCTTTAAGCGGACCAGCTCGCCGTGGCAGATCATGCAGACGAAGAACATTGCTCCGAAGTAGGAAACCGCAACCCAGGCAATGTCGAGCATTCCGCCCAGAAGCTGCAACGCGCTGATCAGCACAATGCTGCCGATGGTCATCCAGCCGAGCCATCCCCGGCGATACCAGCCATCACCATCGAAGCAGAAGATGAACGTCAGCAGGTAAAGGCTCAGCGGCACCACCCACAAGAAAGGGACCACCGCCATGTCTTGGCAAACGTGATTGGTCGTGGCCAACAGCATGATGCAGGCAAACGCCGGCAGCGCAACCCAGGACGCCATTGTCTTCCAACTTGGGGCGGCTTGGTCGGCAGCTTCCAGCGTCGATTCGCTCGATTCCGTCGACATCGTTTCGATCGGAAGGCGTGAGATCTTATACGCAATCGGTAGCAGGATCAGGGCGAAACCGAAGTAGCCCCAGCTCCATGCTCCCGACTGAATCGGCAACGTCCAGTTCGGTTCTACCACAAACGGATAGGTCAGCAGCGCCGCCAGCGACCCGATGTTCGACAAGGCATACAACCGGTAAGGCACTTTGCCGGGGGCAATCTCGCTGAACCAATGTTGCAGCAGCGGTCCGTTGGCCGAGAGCAGAAAGTAAGGTAGCCCCAGGTGCGAGACCAGAAGCAGCAAGATATAGCCCGCCGGCCAGGCATCCGCTGGCGGCTTCCAATCTTCGCTGGGGGAAATCGGCATCAACAGCAAGGCTGCTAGCATCAATCCGGCATGGACTAAACCTTGCCAGCGGCGGGGACACCATGTTGCTAGCAAATGCGCATAAAGGTAACCCGTGAAGAGGAAGACCTGAAAAAACAGCATACAGGTCGTCCAGACGGTCGGACTGCCGCCAAACCAGGGCAAGATGGTTTTGCTGATCAATGGCTGGACCTGGAACAGCAAAAACGCACTCCACAGGACTGCCAAAGGCAAAAGCCAGGTCTGGACTAATGAGTTCTTCTCGCTCGCCACTGCGGGCCTTCCCACACATAAGACTGGAAATGATAGTCAGCCAGTGCGCAGTGCGCTCACCCATGCCCAATTGCGCAAACCTGCGTAGAAGTGTAGGTCACAGAAAACCCTAGTTTGCGCGTGGTAATACTCACACCCCATATAGGCGATAACGACCAGCGATTTATGCAACTTTAGCCGCCACTAAATTATGCGCAACGGATTTCCGGAGAAATCTTTCTGATTTAATCCGCGCAAGCCGATCAATTGTTCTTGGAGAAGACAAGATGGGAACATTAAAATCCTGTCTGTGCCTTATCCTTTTCTGCAAATCTTTATCTGCGATGTCCGCCTCGATATTGTGGGTAGAGAAAGGGTTCCTTAGGGAGTGCGTTTCAGCCAGATGCCTCGGCGATCGAGCTAGTTTCAAGCGGTTCCTGCAAGGTCAATTCAGAGTCGTTTTTGTCTCTTCCTTATATCTGACCTCTCCTCGAAACTGTCTTATTCAACTTGCTTCTTCTCTTGGGCCACGTTTGGTCAAAACGTGCTCGCGCATGACAGGGAGATTGTCGTGTACGCAACTGCTTCGGTAGAAGCGGATGTGATGAGTGTGCTGCGCCAGTTCGCAGACGCCTACGCATGCCGCGACAAGGGGAGACTCCTGGGCCTGTTTTGTTCAGATCGAGATGCTGTAGTCCTCGGTAATGGCAGCGACGAACGCAACGTCGGTGCAGCCGCCATCTGGGGACAAGTGCGTCGAGATTGGGAGCAAACGGACACCTTACGGATGCGATTTGGCTGGAGAAGCGTGTCGACCATGGGTCAGGTTGCCTGGCTCGCCACCGACTGCTACCTCTATGTCCAAGCTGGCTACCGTAAAGCGGAGTTACCTTTGCGAATTACAGCCGTCATGATCCAAGATCACTGCGGTTGGAAGATTGCTCAAATGCACTATTCCTCGCCAATTTGCGTGGAAGCAGATGCAGACACTTGTTTGGAATAGCTAAACCTATCTGCCTTGTATTTTATTTTTTGACCGATATCCCAGCTAATCCAAATTCAAAAAAGCCCCTAGGTTTCCATCTGGGGGCTTTTTCCATTCTTGCCATTATCCGATATAATCTAAGGCTTGGCTGATGTTAGCCATGCTGATAGTGGCTTCCCCGAGCCTGGAACCGGCGTCCTCGCCGCGACCGGCTTGAATCTACGAAAGCATTTGGGATGCTCCGTACTTTCCTCCGATCCAAGATTCACCGCGCTACCGTGACTCAGGCCGACCTGAATTACGTCGGTAGTATCACCATCGACTCCAATCTGCTGGAGGCCGCTCAGATTCTGCCCCACGAGCAGGTGGATGTTCTGAATGTCACCAACGGACAGCGGCTGACGACATACGCCATACCGGGGGAAGCGGGCTCAGGCGTGATTGGTATCAACGGGGCAGCAGCCCACCTGGTGAACCCGGGCGATCTGGTGATCATCGTGTGCTATGCCCAGTACACCGATGCCGAAATCCAGGGACATCAGCCCCGCGTAATTCTGGTGGACGAGTCGAATCAAATGACTGACTGCATCGTCGAATCGGCCTCGATGAATTCTTCTCTCTGACTGCAATTCTTCTGTGGTTATCCGTACTATCTTGAAGCTGCGCGTTTTGACAGTGGACGTCATCGCGCTAGGCACCCGATCTTCTAAAGTACAAAAGGCAGAGCTTTCCGATCGGCAACGATCCGGAGCCATTCAAACCACGAGTCTCGTGGCCAATCCTGGTTGAAAATTAGGTTTTCCTTTTCGAAGGAATCCGAAAACGCAGTTGTTTGTGGAAGTGGAAATGTGGTCTGGGGCAGCCTTCGCTAAGGAGGAAACAGATCCAACTTCCTAAACAACTGCGTTTTTTCGTGGAACCGTTGTTTCCCCCATCTACCAGACGGGATTCCGCATAATGCCAGAAGGGGAGCGGTTATCTCTTGCAGCGCAACCGCAAATGAGCAAAAGTAGCTTCGTCGATCGTTGCTGGGGGCAGAAAACGGTCGAACGAATTGCTCACGTTCAGAAGACATTGCCGGTTCCGCGATCGGCAAGAGGAAGCAAAGGAAGCAAAGGACGCAGGATGCATCCGTTCCGCGACAAGACGTCGCAACTTGCTTCCTGGTGAGCGCTGATGACAGTCAAGGAGACGGAATAACGTACCAGCGATGCTTTTCGGAGCATGTAGTTTGGGGCAGAACGTTAGTCCGTCTCCTTTTTTCATGCGCGCATCGCTGCCCGATGCTATCACCCGTTTTCTCGGCAATCTCAGCCATTTTCAGCGCCTCGGCGGAATTTCTTCTGGCTTTGACCTGACGTGTCATCAGGCCCGCGATAACTACTACTGCCCAAGAGGCAACCAAGTTATCGAGAACCCTAAAACAATACACGGAAGGATACTAATCATGGCCAAGTTCTACGTTGAATCGGGAACCCTGCGTTTGATCGTCGATGCTGCGGATGCTCGCCGTGCCGCGTTGTGGGCCGTGCATCGGTCCCTGGAACATATTCTGCCAAACGAAGAAGAGGAGTTGGACGTGGACAATCTGCCTGAAGTGGAACCTGCGGGATCGATGGTGCTGGGAGACGTCATTCGCTTGAGCGAACGTGGCTTCGAAACCCAAGACACCGTCGAATACGAGACCTTGAACATCGTCAGTGAATGGAGCCAACTGATGATGGCTCTATCAAACATGGAGCACGAACTGCGAGCCGCTTAGTTCGGGTCACAGTCACAAGCTTGCTGCTGGGACGATACGTTACCCAACTTGGACTTCGGTCTGCGTCGCCAAGGCCTCGCGGACCACTTTGACAATGTTAGCTTTCGAGATTCCCTCCAGATCGAACAGTTCGTCCGTCTTTCCACTCCGAGGACGAACAGTAACCGCCAAAGATCGAATCGGAGTTGGTTGGTCCGACAACGCCGCCGTGACCGCCTCTCCGATTCCACCGGCGGCGAAATGATCTTCCACGGTTATAAGCAACGAGGTCTCTTCGGAAGCCACACGCAACGTGTCTAAATCGAGTGGCTGGATCGAGTACAAATCGATCACTCGCACTGCCAGACCATCGGCCCGCAATTCTTCCTCGGCGGCCAGGCATTGATGTAATGTCGCCCCTGCTGAGATCAAGGTCACTTCGTCGTCGTCCGATTCCCGCAAGGTTTTGCTGCCACCGATCGGGAACTGTTCCTTGTCGTCATAGATCACCGGCAGCTTGCCCCGCGTTGTCCGGAGATATCCGATGCCTTCGGAATTTGCCAGCTGCTCTACACAGCGTTCTGTCGCGACCGCATCGCAAGGATAAAGGATCGCGGCATCCATGATCGTTCGGAACATCGCCAGATCCTCGAGCCCCATTTGGGAAGGGCCATCTGGTCCAATTTCCACGCCAGCATGCGATCCGACAAACTTCAAGTTCGGATTCGAGTAACGTGCCATCCGAATCTGATCAAATGCCCGTGTCAGAAATGCCGCAAATGTTGAGACGAAGGGAACTCTTCCCCGGAGCGCCATCCCTAGTGCTGTCCCCACCATGTTCTGCTCGGCGATAAACATCTCGAAGTATCGCTCAGGGTACTTCTCTTGAAAAAACTCGGCCCGCGTCGAATTTGAGACCTCACCATCGAGAGCGACAAGATCCATTCGGCTGTCCCCCAATCTCGCCAGGGCATTGCCATACGCGGTCCGGGTCGCCACCTGTTCCCCTCTTTCGTAATGAAAAGAAGGGGGATCACTCGCTTGAATCTTAGGGAATTCGGCGCGCTGAGGTTCCTTCAACTCGCCTCGCACATCGGGGATTTCGCCAAGTTCCCGTAACGCTTCGGCCAACTGGTCGTCGTCGAGTGTCTTTCCATGCCAGCCGTTTTCATTCTCCAGGAATGACACTCCCTTTCCCTTGATCGTGCGCGCGATGATCATCGTCGGGCGATCCGTCAGTTCGGCTGCCTGGCGATAGGCTTTGCTCACTTCGCCGATATCGTGACCGTTTGGGATCAAAATCGTATTCCAGCCGAATGCATCCAAGCGGCGACGGTAGACATCGAGGTGATAGCCTTCCATCGTTTCTCCCCGCTGCCCAAGCCGATTGACATCAAGAATGCCAATGAGGTTGTTCAGTCGGTAGTGCGCAGCGATCTCGATTGCTTCCCACTGCGATCCCTCCGCCAGTTCACTGTCGCCGATCAGCACATAGGTGCGATACGGAAGCTGATCGAGATACTTAGCGGCCAACGCCATACCGGCACCGATAGAAAGCCCCTGGCCAAGCGAGCCAGTCGCCGCTTCTGTGTAAGCAAAACGTGACGTGGGATGCCCTTCCAACACGCTATCGAATTGTCGGTAGGTCATCAGATCGTCTTCGTCGATCGCGTCTGCCGCACACCATAACGCGTAAAAGAGGGGTGAGGCATGACCTTTGGAGAAGATCAAGCGATCGTTATTGGCGTACTGAGGGTGGTCGATGTCGTAGCGGAAGTTCCCATCGAAGAACAACGCGACCATCAATTCCACTGCCGATAGGGAAGAGGTCGGGTGCCCGGAACCGGCCCGGTGCGTGGAATTCAAAATCCACTTACGTATGTTCGACGCGATCTGAGTTTGTTGGTCAGAGGAGGCGGGGACGATCATGTCTGGCTCCCTTTCATCAGAAGAAAGTGATGTGCGAATGTCGTTCACCGTAGAAACGCCGCAAGTCATATGCCGCGACGGGGATCGATCGCCCTGGAAAAGGAAGGTCGCGGCGGCTAAGTCGTGTCGGGCAATAGAGGAACGAAATGAACACGCCCGAAGTTTTCCCGTTCGTAGCGATCCTTATCTACCTTACGTATTCGCACCAAAGCCAGCGAATCTGGTTTGGAACCGAGCGGTATGACCAATCGGCCACCGATCGCCAGTTGATCAAGCAACGCACTGGGCACGTGATCGCCGCCGGCGGCAACGCTGATCGCGTCGTAGGGTGATTCAGCTGGCCAACCTTTGATTCCGTCTCCGAAACGAACGTGAACATTCCTGATGTCTAGTTGGCGAATGGTCTCTGCTGCCGTGATCGCCAGGTCGGTGATCCGCTCGACGGTGAAGACCTCGCCGCAGAGATTGCCGAGCACCGTGGCGGCATACCCGCTGCCGGTCCCGACTTCGAGCACGCAATCCTCTGGTTTCAGCTCAAGCACTTGTGCCATCAACGCAACGATGAGTGGCTGCGAGATCGTTTGCTTGTGCGTCAGTGGTAAGGCCGAGTCGGCGTAGGCATCTTCGCGGAAGTCTGGCAGCACGAACGCTTCGCGCGGGACATCTCGCATGGCCTTAAGGACGCGTGGAGAGGTGATGCCGCGCTGTTGCAATTGCGATAGCATCAAGTCACGCTGCTGGTCTAGATCCATGATGCCCCTCCAATCCGCGATTGCCCATGGATTGGAGTGTGGTGCAATTCAGCATGAAATGCAAATGCCAGGGCCCGCCAGGCCCATAGAAACGGCGTCTGCAATCAATGATCGAGAATGAACTCGTTGCTATTAAGCAGCGCCCACCAGATATCTTGCAGGGCGGTTGCCTCGTTCTGGCGATTGTTGAGGATCTCTTTGATGGCGACCGATTCCTTCTTTGTCGGACGACGCGAGAGGGCTGCCAGGAACAAGTGATCGATCTTTTCCTGGGCCGACATCTTCGAGGCGGTCACCTTCTTCAGCACGGCGGCCTGGGCGTCGGTGGCTTGCTTCATCAGGCCACCGTTCATCAGCAGCAGCGACTGCGTAATGCCCCCGTCGAGCGACGATGTCTCGCTGTCTTCATCGTCGCCCATCTTCTGATTGACCTGGCCGAGCCACGAGTGGCGATCGTCCAGCGAAGCGATGATCGGGCTTCCCTCAGTCGGCGAGCTCTTAGCCAGCATCTGCAGCGAGTGGAACAACTGCTCCGCTTCCATCTGACGCGAGTAATACCGGGTGAACAGTTGGCGACCGCTGTCTGGGCTATCGGCGAGGTTCTCGTCGATCTGACGGCTGCTGAGCCCGTACGGCTGCGACAAGGTGATCCATCGCATCAGCCGGCGGAGGTCGAAGTTCGATTCCGCAAAGTGCTCCGACAAACGATCCAACAGTTCTGGATGCGAAGCAGGATTGTGCGGTCCCATGTCGTCGACCGGCTGAGTGAAGCCAACACCGAAGAAGTGCTGCCACATTCGATTAACAGTCGCCTTCGGGAACTGATCGGAGTTGACGATCAACTGGGCCAACTCTTGCCGCCGATCAACTTCGGAGACATTCCCAGAGCGTGGGATCGTGGTGCCATCGACAAACTCGGGGTAGGCGACCTTCAAGAGGCCGTTGGGTTGTTCATAGTAAACTTCGCCCGAGTCCGACTGACGCGTCTTCGAGAAGTCTTGGTTGACGATCGCCAGCTGGCCGCTGTCGCTTTCCTTCGCCAGCTTGGTTTGACGGAAGAAGGCATTCAGTCCCCAGAACTGCTGCTGACTCCAGCCGGTGGTCGGATGGTTGTGGCATTCGGCACATTGCAGCTGCTGCCCTAGGAAGGCCGAGCAAGTCTTGGCGGTCGCCAGCTTCGCATCGCCGTCGATCATGCTGACCAGGAAGTTGGTCGCCGGGTTGAAGTTCTCGCTGCCAGGACTGGTGGTCCCGGTGGCGGTCAACAGTTGCTGGACCACCTGGTTGTAAGGTTCGTTCTTCTGGAATGCCTTCGACAGATAGCCTTCCAGCGCGGCGCGATCGATCGGGCTGTCGTCGGTCATCCCGCCGGCACGTCCCACCAGCAGGTTCGCGAAGCGAGCGCTCCAGAACGAAGCGAATTCGGCCTGATACTTCTCAGTACCTAGAATTTGATCGACCAGCCACTCTCGCTTGTTATCGCGTCGTTGGCTGACGAAATGTTCGATCTCGTCGACCGTCGGAATTCGGCCGAGGAGTTGCAGGTAAGTACGACGGCAAAATTCGAGATCGGTCGCTTGCGGCGAAGGCTTCACGTTTTCCGCTTGCCAGACCGAGGCGATCGCTTCGTTGATCTCGCCGACGACTTGCTCGTCCGAGAGCTTCAAGCTGCCACGCACACGTGGCGCGACGAACCGCGGCGCAGGCTCGTTCGACTTGGCCAGCGACTTCGGATCAACCGCTTCGACCTCGATCGGCATCTGCGGCTTCATTTCCGGTGTGGTACGCGGATCCTCGACACCCAGGTCGTGTGGATCGGTATGAGAAGCGATCTGCGGAGCAGGCTCCACCCTCGCGTCGGTTTCGCGGGCGCCGCCAGACGGTGTTTTGGTCCCGTCGGCGGCGAGCGGCATGCCTTGCCCTGGCAAAACGTATTGATAGCTGTAGTAGGCGACTCCACCCAGCATCACCAGCAAACACAAACTTAAAGCGAGCGAACCGATCGAAGTGATCAATCGACGCCGCTGAAGCCGTCGTTTGGCGGTGCTCGACTTGGAAGGTGGAAGCTCAATCTCGGCACCATTCGTATCTGCCGAGGTGGTCGCGGCCGAAACCATCGAAAGCGGAGCCTTCGCGTGACCGTTGGTCTGGGAAGGCTTGCTGCCGGTTTGCCGCTGCTGGTGCGTCTTGAGAATGCGCGCAGTAAGATCCGGCATCTGCTGCTGGCCCAGCAGTTCCTCAAGCAGAGGATCGATGATCGGATCTTGGTCGTTCATGATTCTTCTTTAAGTTTGAACTCGATGCAGTCCCGCAGTTGCTGCTTGGCACGCTGCATCAGGTTCTTGGCGCCGTGCTCGCCAATTTCTAAGGCGTCGGCGATTTCGCTTCGCGATTTATGATCTTGAAAACGCATCTGCAGGGCCATCCGGGCCCGTTCTGTCAGCCCTTCCAGGCAGTCGGCTAGAAACTCTAACAACTCTTCCGGCTTGCGATCGTCACTTGCGACCCAGAACTGGTCGATGTTTTCCACCGCCTGGATATTGGTTTGCCGTCCTTCACGACGACGCCGATCAATCAGCAGGTTTCGGGCGACAGTCCTAAGAAACCCCCTGGTGGCAGCATCCGTCAGCTGCTCGAACGGCTTTTCCAGGACCTTCAAAAAAGTTTCCTGGGTCAAGTCTTCCGCTTCTTGAGGTGAACACCCCCAAGATCGCAAATATCGCCACACGCTAAGTTGATGGTCGGCAACAAGTTGCGCGATATCAACCGCAGGCGTTTCGTGTTGCGGAAGGTCTTTCATTAAGAAATAACGTCGTCTGGCGGGGAAAAGTACTCAGAAAGCCATGTCAGTAAACAAGATTCGCACCGCTGGCGGGTAACTGTTCCAGTCTATCTCGAAATCGCGCGAAAAGATCGCATTCTCCCTCAGTTGAAGGGGGCATCGCCACCATCATGGATTGCCAGCGAAGGGATGCCTGCGACTGATAGCAGGGTCCAACTTGAGGATTTTTCGCGGATCTTCGCAAATTAGGTCCGATTCGTCAGAGATTGCCCTTGTTGGAAATCGGCCATCCAACGACATTGTCCCGGCGTTTTTCCGCCCCGCCTGGTCAGGACGGCCAGAAGCGAAAAGCCAGGACCAACCCCCGCAGGTCCAATCGATACAAGACTGCCCCATAAAGGCAACGACAGTTCTCGCTCCAAGGAGGGATGCGATGAAGGTGGCAAGCTCGCTACTACTACTCTTCCTGCTCGCGACTCCGGTCGCGGCGGCCGACACCGTTCTGTACTGTTTCACCGCCGACTGGTGCGTCTATTGTCATCAAATGAAGCCGGTCATCGGTCGACTGCAACAGTCTGGCCATCCGGTTCAAGTGATCGATCGGGACCAGCAACCGCAGATGGCTCAGCAAATGGGCGTTCGCGGGCTGCCGTACTTCGTCCTGGTCTCGAATAACCAAATCGTTGATTCGGTCGAAGGTGCCACCTCGTACGACCGCCTGGCCCGCATGTTCCGCGTGGCCAAGCCAGAAGTCCCAGCACCTCCCCAAGCGATTCCTGCTCAAGCGGCCGCTCCGCTCGGCTCGGCCACTGGTTTAGCTCGCGGCCAATCGCCGCACGTCGGCGCCGTGCAGCCTGCTGTTTATGGTCAGCCGGCCGCTCCCCAAGCAGCCGCCAACCCTGGCAACGTTCAAGCGTTGGCGATGCAGGCCAGCGTGAAACTGAAAGTGTCAGACCCGGACGGCCACTCGTACGGCAGCGGTACCGTGGTGCATAGCCAAGGTAACGAATGCCTGGTGCTGACCTGTGCTCACTTGTTCCGCGATTCCCAGGGCCAAGGCCCACTCGAAGTGCTGACCTTTCAGGACTCGGAAGCAGGCAGCAGCGTGCCAGGTAAGGTCCTGGTTTACGACCTCGATCGTGACGTCGCCCTGGTGGCGATTCGCACGCAGTCGCCGATCACACCAATGCAGATCGCCGGCGAAAATCATCAACTACAAGTCGGCCAACAAGCCTTCAGCGTTGGCTGCGATAATGGCGGTCCGCGCAACCTTTATCAGTCGCGGATCAACAGCTTGAACCGCTATGTCGGTCATGCCAACGTGCAGGCCGCCGGAGCACCTACTGTCGGTCGCAGCGGTGGTGGCCTCTTTACTCCAGAAGGGCAACTGGTTGGCGTTTGCAATGCCGCCGACGACGAAGATAACGAAGGGATCTACGCGGCAATTCCTACGATTTATGCCGTACTGCATAAAGCAAACCTGGCTCACTTGTTCAGCAAGCCTAACCCGGTTCAACTTGCTTCGGCGTCGGCTCCGTTGGCTTCGCCAGAACCTCGCTCGATGCCTGTGACTCCGCCATCGAACTTCCCTGGCAACCCGGCCGTTCGTCCAATCCCAAGCAGCCCTTCGGTTCCAGCTTCGGCACCGGTCAATGCGATCACTAGCGGTGGCGGCAATATCGATGCGATGCAGGGGCTCAGCCAGGTAGAGCGGGAGATGCTGCACTATCTGCGCGGGCAGAAGGGTGGTGCCGAGGTGACGGTGGTCCTTCGATCGAAGGATAACCCCACGGCCCAGCCGGCTGTCTTTACGCTTCCTGGGCAGCCTTCGCAGGAATTTCTACGCCAAGCTTCAAAAAACGATGGGCGTCCTGGCCCGATCATGCGAGGCCAAAGTCGCTAGGCCTACTCCGATAGCGGGAGGCCCCCTGCCATTGGTGGGAAATTATTTACTGGATAGTCGCTTTGTAACGATTGATAGTTTTTAAGGCGAAATCTTACTACGGCATTCCGAATGCCGAACCACGCGGTAGTTGGTTGAAACGTATGCTTTTGAGGTAGGTGGACATTCCCCCTACTTCGTTCTAATTACGTTTCCGCTAATGGTTGGGCCGTGTTAGTTTTCCTTCTGTTCTCCGTCGTCAATCTGTGCGTGGGTTTCGGTGCCGCAGTCCTTTTGGGCTATGGCCCTCGACCATGGTACGCCTTATTCCTGCCATCTGGCGGTGACGAGGTCGTGCAGATCGATGCTTTGGACGGCGAGGCCGAGTCGGCTGAAAAGGCAGAAGCGGAAGAGCCACAAGCTCCGAAGCCGGAACCCAAGAAGCCCCCCGTCGTCAGCCACCCATTCCCAGAAATGAACGAACCGGAAGATGCTCCGGAACCAGAGCCCACACCAGCGCCACCTTCGATCGAAGATGTGGTTAGTGCGGCCGAGCTCGAATCACTAACGGTTGAAGAAGAAGCCGAACAACCGGTTGCCGAAGTGAAAGATGAGCCAAAGGTTTCGGCTCCTCCCGCAGCCGCTGCGGAAGCTGCCGACGACGAAGAGCACGAACTGGAAGACTTCCTCGCTGGTCGCCGCGAAGAACCCAAGAACCAAGAGCCAACCAACGAAGAAGCGTCCGCGGTCGCATCGGCGGACGATATCGCTTCGATGTTCGCCTCGGCCCAGGGCTCTGCCGGACCGAAAGAAAACGACGAAACTAAGAAGGAATCGCCAGCGGCAGCCAAAGCTGTGGCGAACGAGCCTGAAGAAGCCGAATCGTCAGAGGACGCCGAGGCCAAAGCGGAAGAGGCCGAAGAAGACTTCGAGGACAAACCGCTCGATCAAGACGACATCGCGGCGTTGTTCAACAGCTAAGCTGCTCCGCTTAGCGGAAGATCTCTTTCTCGTGAAAATCTCCTTGGGGACTCATCCCCTTCTTGAGCGCCTCGCGTAGCAGGTCCTCGCCATCGCCTCGCAGCGCAAACACGGGGAAGCCAGGACTGACGTACTCGTTCCAGTATTGTTGATAGACTTCGACTGTCTCTTTGTTTCTCGCCAGCACATTGGGCACCGCGTGGACGGTCACCGTCTTGTCGACCGACTTCTCGAAATACTGTCCCAAGACCTTGGGAAGCATCTGCGAGAACCAGTTGCCTTTCACGAACTTCAGCTTCCGCGGGATGATGTAGCGTGGTCGATTGAGCGGGCCGAGTGCCTCGTGCAGCGCCGTAACAAAAACGCGGCTATCTTCGTCGTTGGCATCTTCCAGCAGGACACGAACATAGCCACCGGCACGTGACTTGGCGAGGACGTGCGGAGCCGATTTGAGCATGTCGAGCTGCACCATCGTACGGGCAATCGCTTCGCCGATCGCTTGCACCAGCGACTCGCTCGACCAGGGCTCCTTCGCCCCAGGGAAAGGCGGAAAGCCACCTTGCTCGCGCGGTGCTTCGTTGATGCGCATCTCGAGCGTATGATTCGGATTGCCTTCGTAAGGCGTACCGATCTTCCACAAGCCACGCGTCTCTCGGCGTCGCGTCACGCGCTGCAGCATATCCCGATTCAGATCACGGACCGAGCCTTCCAGCAGTTCCGGTCGCAGTTCGGTGAGCGCGGGATGAACGTGACCGACACCTTTCTCGATTACGGCATCGTCGGTCACACCAAAGATGTTTTGATGCTTCTTGATGAAACGGGCATAGTCATCCAGGCCTTTGCTGAATTCCGGAGCGAGGCACACCACGTCCCAGTTGTCGGCCAGTTTCTCCGGCTCTTGCGGATCGAGTCGGAACGATCGGCCGCGCAGCTGACGCACTGTCATGCTGGTGGTGACTGTCGTTAGATCGATCAGCACGTTGATCTTGTTGGCGTCCCAGCCTTCTCCCAGCAAGCCACGCGTCCCGACCAGGCACTTCGTCAAACCGCGTTGAAACAAATCGGTGATCATCTCGACATAAACGCGCGGGCACCAATCGCGACCACTTCCGGAAACGACATGAAAGCCAGTCTCCGCTTCGAAGGTCAACGTTGCTTCGTAGCCGGCATTGGATAGCCACAGCTTGGCGGCTTCCTCGAAGCGAGGTGACAAGTCGTCATCCACGAGAACGCTGGAACCGGTAACGAGAATCGGATTCAATTGATCGAGCTGCGGATCGCTCACCAGCACACGAAAGGCGGCGATCGCTCCGCCTGCTTCGCTGCTGAGCAGGTCTTCGACTTCTGAAATCGTAGCGGAAGTCTTCTCGAAATCGGTCACCACGACTGCCCGGATGGCTTCTCCCATCGCTGCCATTTCCGCGGTCAAAATCGGGACCAACGCGTTGGCTTTCTCGCTGGAATAGGCCAGCACGCGTCCGACCGGAGAAGCACATGCCTGGCAACCCGTTTCGGTGATTTGCACGCCGAGCATCCGCAAGCCAGAGATTACCCGTTCCGCCAAAGCACGATCTTCCGCGTTGGGCGAACGCCGCAAGGCATGCCGTACGTAGCGATCGAGCACCGGGATCACGACCGGAATCTGAGGGACTTCGTCGAGGGGCACTTCGATGACGACCGGCGGGACCTCTTCCGGCAATTTAACTTCGCGGACCTGAAGAAAGACCCGAGCCGCATCGGCGAACTCCGGATCGCGGCGATGGAACGACGCCCAGGTCTTGAAGGTACTGGTCGCATGCCGTCGCGTTTCTAGCGTTTGCAGGAGCCACGGTACCAAGGCTTTGATGCGTGGAGCCTCGTCAGCTGTCTCTGGCTCGACTGCCACAGGAACTTCAAGCGGCGGCGTTTTGGCTGGGGGTTCGTTTTCAGGGATCAGATCGTCGAATGGGTTCTCTTCGTGATAGACCGCTTCGGTTCCACCCACGTGCTGCAGCATCAACGGTTCTTCGGTCAGTGGCTCGTCCTCTTTGCCTTCGACGATCTCGGAAGTGGGGGTCGCTGGCTCGGCTTCGCCATCGTCGGAGGGCTTGGTGCAAACTTGCTCCAGGATCTCTTGCAGGTGATCGTCTGCTTGGGCCACGAAGCGCAGCTCAGCCTCGGAAGGGCGAACGAAGTACGCCAGGTCCTGGTAAGGTGCCAGGAACCCGTCGCGAACCACGGCCGGGACCGGCACATCGTGATCGATCGGTCCGAGGAACTCTTGATACCGCTGAAAGTCGGCCGGCACCTTGCCGTCGCCATCGGGCGGAGTTGCCGTGAGGCCGATCACGATCGGGTTATCGAGATACTGTCGAGCATCCGAAAGCACGCGGCCCCAATGCCCCACCAGGTGATGGCATTCGTCGAGGATCAATAGCCCGACCCCAACGTCGCGCAGTCGCTGCCAGGTCTTCAAGCAAGACTGATGCAGCATCTCGAACGATTGCCCTGCCAGGCCTGCTTCGTCCCGTACACTCTTGCGATAGGCGGACAGGCGTTCGTCGTAGTAGTCGCGATTGTGTTTTTTCAGGTCGCGAATCCAGACCTTCGCTTCGGCTGGATCTTGGGCCTGACCTTTTTCGATCAGGCGATCTTCCCACAACGACATCGCGGCATGATCGAGTCCATCGTCGCCGCGACGTGGCAACGTGACCGCTTGATAGGTGAGCGAGGTCAGAAGCTGCGGTTCTTCCGGATTGGTGCTGACCAGCATTGGCATCGGCCGGTCGGTCTCGAATAGATCGGTCCTGGCCGCCCATTGCGACTGGATGGCCGAGTTCGGACTGAGCACCAGGGCAGGGCGTTTGATCAGTTCCGCCCACAGATAAAGGCCCAGGACCGTTTTGCCAGAGCCGGGCGGGGCAACGATGTGCAGTTGATGCTCGCCGCGCGAGAGCTGCTGCTGAGCGACATCACGAACCTGAAGCTGCGATGGTCGAAGCTGGCCGCGAAATTTGATCTGGGGAAAGGTATCGCTCATGTCGCTTCCGGCCCAAGGTGATAAACATGGTAGTTCCGTGTCATTTTCCTTGCTACGGCCAGAAAGTTGAAGAGGGGCCCCGCATCAGCGAGCCCCCGCTTCTTGATCGCTAAAGTTACTCGGCTAAGTCATCCGTAGTGACCAAGCCCTGCAGTTCCCCCTTCTGATCCTCGGCAATGAAGCGGACTGAACCATCCACATTACCAACCATCGCCCCGTGGAACACCTGTTGGCTGAAGTCCATTGCCAGGAACGCTTCTGGAGAGATATCGGTCGGCTGGGACCACGGGACCGGGTTGCTGGTGTCTTCGACCACCATAACTCGGTTCGGGGCGCCACGCATGACTTCACTCAGCTTGACCCCTCGCTGGGTGTTGATCGCCGTCTTGGGACCTGCCAAGGCGACATAGGTCGTCAAACCCTGGTCCTCGAGTTCTTTCATTGCAGGATTGGTGTAGGCCCATGGCGTTTTCGCGGCAAGCTGGAGGTTGGCAGGACTGTTCCATGGCTGGTCGAAATCGTACTGGTCGTAGAGATAGTTCTCTTCGATGAAGGGCAACAGCAGCGTCCGCCACGAATGCATTGGCTTGCCATCTTCATCGGGAATGTAGGCAGGTGGAAGCGTGCCGTAGGTGTCGTGATAGTTGTGCAGTGCCAGGGCGATCATCTTCATGTTGTTGCTCGACTGCATGCGCTGGGCAGCGAGACGTGCCTGCCCCAAGGCAGGGAACACCACCAACGCAACGAGCCCGGCACAGGTCAGCATCATCGTCCCGATCACGGCGAGCACGACCAGCACAATGACCTTGGCATTTCCACGACGACGAATCATGCAATGGATCCTTTAGCGATACCGAAAAAGATTAGTTGGTCGAATCATCGTCGCAGTACACATACGAACGAATCGAAGGGGAGTCGACGTAGCCAAACCACTGGGAACTCGCATCTCCCTTCAGCAGCAGACCACCACACATCTCATTGTTACGCAGCGGGGGACGCCCCACCAGTTCTTTCGGGTGAATGTCGATAGGTTTTGTCCAGAGTTCACTCCGCCGCGGCTCGAAGACCACCATCCCCGTGAGATCGAGCCCGTCCGCTACGTCGGAAAATCGACGTCCCACGGTCGACTGCATCATGGTTCGATCGGACTTCGGATCGACGATTGCCAGACAGCACGTCTCACCCCGATTGGCCGAGGAATGTTGCGTTAGATCGGCAAACCAGTCGGGCATCTGCTGAACGAGAGGGAGATTCGTTTCGCTATCCCAAGGTTCGTCGAGTGCGAACTGCTGATAGAGCTTGCCTTCCCCCAAGTAAGGCAGAATGAGAATGCGCCACGAGTACAAAGGGCGTCCCTCTTCGTCCGTTACCATGGCAGGGGGAAGCGAGCCGTGAGCGTCGTGGTAATCGTGTAAGGCAAGACCGATCTGCTTCAGGTTGTTGGCGATTGCCCCGCGCAAGCCAAGATTGCAACTAATTGTACTGCTCGGCAAAAGGAGCCCAATCAACACGCAGATGATCGCCACGATCACCAACAATTCGATCTTAGTAGGAAAACGACCGGTCGCTGGCGACTCTTTCGCGTCTTTGGTTGGCGACTTGTAGGGGTTAGCCTCGCGCTGGTCATTCATGGCAATGTCCCTTCGACCGGAACGAAGTACGTGGACAACTGCTGCGAGGTTGGTTGGCCAAGTTCCATAACGTTGCCAGCCGAAGTGACGAAGCGCAGGGGCAAGTCTGCCTCGGGATAGTGGCTGACCTGTTGCCAAAGCTGTTTCGGAGAAAGCACCTCAGGTTTCGTCCAAATCACCGGGGCACTGGGCAGCGATACGACGATCGCCGCGTCGTTGCCCTTGGGCAGGTTGGCGGCAACGATCCGATAGGTTGTCACCCCGTTCGCTCGTTGTTGGTCGTCATGAAATGGCGAGTCAAAGCCACCAGGCATCTGCGAGATCATCTTCTGGTTCACCGGTGCATCCCAAGGCTGGCTTAAGTCGAACTGGGAGAACAGATCTTCGTGACCAAGTTCCGGCAAAATCAACACCCGCCAGGAAAGAAGCGTATTACCGTCGCTGTCGGTCACACCTTGGGGCAGGGGAGTGTGGTCCTGCGAGCGATGCTGCGTGATCGCCTCGGCCAGGCTGGTCAGGTGCAATCTCTCTTGCACCTGGCGGGCTTCGTTTCTTCCCATCTCGATGTTCGGCAGGAAGACCCATAGCAAGAACACCAAAGCCATCGTGATCAGCACGAGCAAACGAATCTTCATTGCCCTGAGTCCTTCCGGTCGGAGGTGTTTGACAAGATGCCAGCAACCGCCATGCGAGCGAGACTTGCCAGAACTGCCATCATAGCCCCCATCGGAACGAGCTCCTAGAAATTGGTCGTGCGCCATTCGGCCAACAAAGAGAGATGAGTGGCGTTCGAGGCGTCGGCTTACAAGCTGTAGCGGTCGTTCGGCGTTACAACCGGCACACTCGCCACGACTCGACCGACTGCGATAAGAAATCCAATTAGCAAAGCAGTATCAATCACATCCAACCGCTCATGTTTCGATAAGTCTATTACCTGGGCAAGGTGGGGATCTTCCTGGGTGGTTAAAGGTTTGCGAACATCGCGAGTGAACAAGACGCACGTTCACGCACGATAGTTCAGTTGAAAGTCCGGCTCTCTTACCAAAGGTGATAGCACGGCAAGATTCCAGGGAAAGCTTCTCCTCTGGACTGGGGCTAAGTTCTGATGGCCCTTTCTTGCTTCGCTTCCCGCTCTTGGTAAGAGAGACGGACTTTCAACGTTTCTTGACTCAAGCAAACCCGCTTTACGAACGGCAGTCTGCTCGTTGCGAATAGACTTCTGATCTAAACTGTTATTTGTCAGCAACTTAGGTAGCATCGATGGCGTTTTAAGCGAACTTCGGGGGCGGGTTGGCCGCGAAATGTATCTCCTGGACTGCGGCAGCGCTATAATGAGGGGAACGTTGCAACCTTCCTAAGTATCGCTTCCCACCTTCACTACTGATGGCACCTAATAACTCGGCACCTGAAGAGCTGACCGATGGCGAGATCCTCGCAGCCGTTCTGGCGGGCGATGCCGATCAGTATGCAACGATCGTGAAGCGCTACCGCCGGGCTCTGTTGAACCTGGCTTACAGTTATCTGGGCGATGCGCAGTTGGCGGAAGACGCCGTCCAGGAAGCGTTTCTCAACAGCTTCAAATGGTTGCACACCTACGACTCGCGATACAGTTTCCGAACGTGGCTGTGGCGAATCCTTCTGAACGTATGCCATCGGCTGCGAGAGAAGTCGAAGCGTCAACCGGTCAACACGACCACGCTGACCAGCGGCAGTGACGATCGCGAGCAAACGTCCATTTTGGAAACCGAAGTTCCTTGTCAGGCTTTATCGCGTTTGATCGATGGCGAACGCCGCGATCAAGTCTTGCGACTGCTCGATCAACTGACACCCATCCAAGCGGAAGCGATTCGCTTGCGGTTCTTCGGTGAGATGAAATTCCAAGAGATCGCCGATGCTCAGGAAATCGGCTTGCCGGCCGCCAAGGCACGGGTTCGCAATGGATTGTTGCAACTAGCCAAACTCATTCAGAACACGTGCCAAGAGCTCTCCGAGGAACACGTCCGATGATTCAATCGCACCATCTGCCGACCTGCGACGACGTGTTCGAAGTGTTGACCCAAGGTCCTTTTCCAACCGGGCAGCACGAAGTCGACTTCCCTGTTGAGCGGCACCTGACCGTTTGCCATAGCTGTCGCGAGCTGGCAGAAGCACTGCGCCCAGCGACAGAAATGCTAGCCGAAGGCAAGCCAGACGCCGCCGAAGAAGAATCACCGCTGCCTGCCTTTCTGACAGTTGATAGCATCCATTCCGACCGCTGCGTTGCCGACCAGCCTGAGCGACCAAAGACCGACATTCTGGCCACAATTACTGGACCGCTGATCGCGCTAGCGTTGTGCTTGATGTTAATCCTGGCGATCGACAGCAACTGGCGTGGGGAAGTTTCTGGCCCAGGCAGCTCGGTCCCGCCGATCAATCGCTTCACTTCATCGCAGTCCGTGATCGTGCCGAACTTGCCAGAGTTGGCCGTCGGCCAGGCTCCGTGTTCGTTGGCTGCCATCGACTTCGCCGTGGGCGAGGCCGCACCGGAAGCATTCACGGCAACCCACTGCTGTAGCCAATGCCATCATGCCGGCTCGCATGACGACGCCGACTCTCCGATGGTTACGCTGAAGCAGCCTCAGATGCTCGCGTTGATTGGCCGCTGCCAACATTGCCACGCTCAGTAAGCGCAGAGCGAGTGCGTAGCGGGCCGCAACGTGGCGGTTCGACTATCTTGACCAAGAAGGATGCGGAGAGCTTCTAGCCGCTCGTAGGCCGATAGACCGGGGCGGTGACCGGCTTAAGGCGACGCTGCAGCCAGACGATACCGGCACCGCAGCAAATGCCCAAGAAGGCACCAGCAACTAAGCCGCCTGTTTGCCAGAGCAGGTTGCTTCCCAACAAGGTGGCGATGGCCGATCCGGTGGCCAACCCGAGTCCCGAGCCGATGTAAAAACCGAGCTGGACTGCCTGCTTAACCGTATCCTGCGGTGCAGTGGTGGAAGAAGAGCGCGAGTCGATCACTTGCGACGTACTGCCTGAAAATTAGTTCTGTTCCGGGGAGAAGGCTTTATCTTCTCCGAAAGATAGCAATTCGACCAGGGTAGGGCAAACCCGAATTAAAAAGGCGTCATGAAATCTTCACGACGCCTTACGTTTTTTACTGGAACACCGAACGACGTGCACGATTGTCGCCACGCTTGTGGGTGATCCTACGGTGCCATAGGCAGGTTGTCTTCGATCAGCGGATGGGCAATGCCATTGGCAATGACCGCATCGTCCTCGTCGAGACCAGCCGCGACCTCGCCCTTGTCGTTGAAGAAGTAATCTTTCATCGAACCTGGCAAGTCTTCGAGACTGATAAATTCGACGTGGCCGTCATCAAACAAGATGTTGAAGCGTCCATCTTCGTGGGCTTGCGGCGTGATCTGGCCATCTTTCACGATCACCACGTCCGAGGCGACCGGATAGCGGGCGCTCCCCTTCATCAGAGGTGCTTGAAGCTTGCCATTTTCGAGATTGCCCAGATTATAGCTGTAAACGGCAGCCAAACGCTTTTGCAAACGCTCGACGTCGTCGGCCGGAGCATTGAGAAGCTGCTCGACGGTTGGCAGTTCCTGGTCGATGCCGGGACGATTCATCTCGGCACAGCGGACCGTTTCAGGATGACGGATGATTCCGTTATCGATCAGCCGTGGTGCGTACGAGCCGGCGATCGACAGGGGGCCGTTGGCGGCGATGGCCGGATATCGCTTTTCGGCGTTGCCGGTGGCGAATTCGTGCAGTGCCATGCCGACCTGGCGAAGGTTGTTTTCGCACTGGAGCCGGGCCGCCAGCATTCGAGAACTGGCCAAGGCTGGGAAGAAGATCGCCACCGCGGCAATACATGCCCCAACGGCGACCACCATATCCATCAGGGTAAATGTAGGGCGTCCGCCGCCACCAAGCGACTCGAATGCCGCGCGATTGGGGCGTTCTGGTGCGGTGGGGCTTTCTGGGACAGCGGGATCGAGGATCTCCGCGAACAGTCCTGGGTTATCCAATAAGGCACATGTTCGCGAGGCGAGTCCGGCCGGCGGGGCGGCCTCGTCGAGACCATCGGCCATGAGATGGAGATGCGATCGGAGTTGTGCGATTTCAGCCGCAGCGCGAGGGTCGCTGGCAATTTGCCGTTCGACCGAGGCTTGCTCGTGTTCGTCCAGGGCACCCATAAGGTAGCCCAACCAATGCTCACGCGTCATCGTCATCGGGTGTATAAACTTCGTTCCATGCTTCGGTAAGTTTCTGCACGGCGGTGTGCAGGCGACTTTTGACCGTCCCGACCGGAATACCCAAGATGTCGGCCGCTTCGCGGTACTTCAAACCTTGGTAGTAGACCAGCACGATCGCGGTCTTCAACGACTCCGGAAGGTCCTGAACGGCATCACGCATAACACGTTGTCGTTCCTGATCATCCATCTGCGACATCGGCCCTGGCTCTGAGCTGACCAGCAAATCGACCAGCGAACCGGTCTCTTGCTGCTCGCCCGAGCTGCCAGCGCGATCCAGGCTAACCATCTTATGGCGCTTGGTTTTACGCTGAGCATCGATCGCCTGATTCGTGGCAATCGTGTATAGCCAAGGACGGAAACGACGTCCCACCTCAAAGGTGTCGCATTTCAGGTGCACTTGCAGGAAGGCAGCCTGAAACACATCCTCCGCCATTTCGGGGTCGCCGAGGTAGCGTCGCAGGTAGTTGTACAGCTCTCGCTCGTAGCGCTGCACCAACTTCTGGAAGTAACTCCGGTTCCCCGAATCCCGATACGCCAGCAGCAAGTCCTCGTCGGACTTGGGTTGAACTAGCGATGGGTCGGAGTAACTTGACGTCATTTCAAGTGTGGCAGTTGTCATTTTCTACGAAGGTTCCCAGCAATGGTTCGAAATCCGTTTCCTGAAGGGAGCAATCTTCATACAAACCTTGAAAAAGGCTTGGCGAAGGTGCCGTTCGACCATTGCCGTGATCCATATTCTAACACGCGTGACCCCCAACCGGAGTTTTGCGTGGGCAGATGGTCGAGAATTGACAGCCCCATGACAGGCTCCTAAACTCGTCATACCCCTTATGCAACGCCCGTGCCGAAGGACAACAAATGAGTGACACCAAATACAAATGGGCCGTTGCAGGCGACGTTAACGCCTTCTTTGGCTTGATGTTAGATAATATCGCCGACCTATTGCTAACAATCGGATTGCTAGCAACAGTCTTTAACTTTCCTACAACGTTCGCGATTGAACACATGGTTCCGGGAACGGCCATGGGCGTGCTTGTAGGGGACCTGATATTCTTCTGGATGGCCCTGTCCCTGGCTAAGAAAAGTCGTCGTAACGACATAACTGCCATGCCTTTAGGGCTTGATACCCCGAGCACATTCGGCATGGTCTTTTTCGTTTTGGGGCCGTCGTTCCTGTTTGGAATCCAGGATTTACAACTGACAGCAGAAGAGGCTGCTATCCGTACGTGGCACATTGGCATTTGGTCCATTGTTATGTCCGGAATTTTCAAAGTCGGCTGTTCTTTCTGCGCGGGCTCCATTCGTAGCATCATTCCTCGCGCTGGCTTGCTAGGATCGCTAGCCGCGATTGCATTGGTGCTGATTAGCTTCCTCCCGTTTGTCGAGGCGATGCACTTTCCGCTGGTCGGCATGACGGCCCTGTCGATCATTCTGGTGACCTTGGTTGCCCGGATTCATTTGCCTTGGAACATCCCCGGAGCGTTCGCCGCGCTGGCCGTTTCCGGAACCATCTATTACGTGATGTATGGCCTGGGCATGCTTGGGGCGACCCCGGAAGGGATGAATTTTCGTCCGGAAGATGCCTTGATGCCGACCGGCTGGCTCTCGGCGTTTCACTTCCGATGGCTCAACTGGACTTCCTTTATGGAAGCTGCCGCTTATTTGCCGATCGTCCTTCCGTTTGCCTTGGGCACGGTGATCGGCGGGATCGACTGTGTCGAAAGCGCTGCGGCATCCGGCGATGAGTACAACACCAATCACATCGTTGGCGTTGAAGCGTTGGCGACGCTGATCGCCGGCTTGTGCGGGGGCGTGATTCAAACGACACCTTACATCGGGCATCCTGCTTACAAAGCGATGGGGGGCCGGGCCGCTTTTACGCTGGCGACCGCCTTTTTTGTCGGCGGGGCAGGGGTGCTCGGCTACTTCGGGTATCTCTACTGGGCGATCCCCAAGCCGACTGTCTTTCCGATCCTCGTTTTCATCGGGCTCGAGATCACTTCGCAAAGCTTCCTGGCGACGCCCCGACGGCATTACCCGGCGGTTTCGATTGCTTGTATTCCGGCCCTCGCGGCGATGGTGCTGATCTTCATGGGGGACCTTCAAGGCCAATACACCAGCATGTCGTTCGAGATGAAAGGACAGATCTCCGCGATGGTCGAAGCAGGTCATCTCGACGACGAAGGGGCGAAGCAGATGACGGCGTTATCGGACAAGCTGTTCGACTACAGCCAGGGTGATATCCAGTCTGCTCCCGACGAACATGGCCATTCGCATCCATCGGAAACCGCGGTGAAGATGCAAACCCTGCGGACCCTATCTGGCGGGTTCGTGCTGACCGCTATGCTGTGGGCCGCGATTCTGGCGTACATCATCGATCGTCGATTGATGATGGCGGCAGCCTTTGCCGGGGTGTGTGCGATCTTCAGCCTCTTCGGGCTCATTCACTCACCGTTTCCCAGTGGTAAACTGGTACTGGGCTGGGATGTCCCTGACATGCCAGTTTCCGCCGCCGGTCAGGGACCTATGTATATGATGGGGGCCTACTTGTGCATGGCGGTCGTTCTGATGGTGTGTGCGGCCCTAGCGAAAGAATCGAGCCCGCCAGAGCATCCGGAACACGAATCAGCCTAAGCGATCCTGCGAGTTTCGCACCTACTTCCCACACGGAAAGCCACCTCCCATGCTCGAGCGCATTCTCGAACCTGAATACATGGACTCGCCACAAGAGGCCATGGACTACGACGACATGGACCACGAAACGGTCAACGAAGCGTTCGTGACCGATCTGCTGACTTACCTGGGAGTGACGCCTGATCCCGAGGCGGCCGAGATGATCGACATCCTCGATCTGGGCACCGGTACCGCTCGCATTCCGATCGTCCTGGCCGACCGCATTCCGCAGTGCCGAATCATGGGGGCCGATGCCTCGATCGCAATGCTGGACGTGGCGAAGATCAACATCGACATTGCCTGCGTCACCGATCGCGTGCAGTTGGTGAAGCTCGACGCTAAGCAGATCGACTACGAAGACGAGTTCTTCACCGGTGTGATGTCCAACAGCATCGTCCACCATATCCCGGAACCGCAAGCCGCCCTCGCCGAGAGCGTTCGTGTGGTTGTCCCTGGCGGATGGCTTTTCTTCCGCGATCTATTGCGGCCAGAAACCGACGAGCAGTTGCAGCACCTGGTCGAAACCTATTGCGGCGGTGAGACCGATTCGGCCAAGAAGATGTTCGCCGATTCGCTGCACGCGGCCCTCTCGTTGGACGAAATTCGAGGCCTGGTTTCAGCCCTTGGATTCGATCCGGAAACGGTCCAGCAGACGACTGACCGTCATTGGACCTGGGCGGCACGAAAGCCGGCATAACCACTACATCCGGCAACTTGACCAATCGACTGGCAAATGTTGTGGCAATTCTAGCGAGTTGCCTCCCACGTCTGGGCTTACGCCCACCTACGATAAATTTCGTAGTGCGTGGTTACGTGATCCAACCTGGGTGATGTTCCTGGAGGAACATCGGGAGGGTCACGCTCCATCTTCAGTCGATTGAAATTGTTATGTCTACCGATTGCCCGTCGAGCGACGCGATGTCGCTGACGAGCGGAGAGCCTCTGGCCAACACCGTTGTCGTTTCCGATATCGATCGCTCTTCATCTCTGCTGATCGAATGGGAACGCCTTGCCGGAGCGCGCCTGTTTCTGGGACCACGCTGGCTGCTGAGTTGGTGGGATCATTTCCGCCAGCCTGGCGATCAACTGCACATCGTCACCGTCCGCGATCCCGATGGCTGGCTGATTGGCCTCGCCCCGTGGTATCGCCGCCAAACCTGGTGGGGCGGAAACGAGATCCAGTTCCTTGGCTCCGGCGAAGTCTGTAGCGACTACCTTTCGATTTTGGCCAAGCCTGGCGAAGAAACGACCGTCGTACGCGCGGTCTCGAACTTCGTGGAAGAGGCGATGCTCGGCATCGACCGATTCTACCTCGAAGGGATCGAAGCGGACGACGCCGTGATGCGTCAGTTCGTCGCGGCCATGCAATCGCATCAGTTCGATGTCAGCCAACGCGAATGCCTCGAAGGGTATCGTTTGGAACTACCCACCCAGTGGGAAGGATGGCTCTCGCAGCTTTCCAAATCGAGACGCAACCGCGTACGCCAACTGTGGCGAAATCAGTTCGATACCGGCGTCGCCAAGATCCAAGTTGCCGACGAAACGACGCTCGACAAAGGGTTCGCGATCCTGGTCGACCTGCATCAGCACCGTCGCAATCAGCTCGGTCAAGCTGGCTGCTTTGCCTCGACGCGGTTTCATGACTTCTTGAAGCAGGCCGCAATCGAACACCTGAAAGCGGGGCAACTTCGTCTGCAGTGGATCGAGCTCGAAGGGAAGCCCGTCGCGGCGGAACTCGACTTGATGGAAGGCGAGAACTACCTCCATTACTGCTCGGGCATGGCCATCGACTGCGAACACGCACGTCCAGGTTGGCTCGGCGTGACGGCGGCGATACGCTATGCCATTGAATCAGGCCGCACCAATTTCGACTTCCTCCGTGGCGACGAAGGCTATAAGAGTCACTGGCGTGGCCAGCCAGTCGCGATGATCAATGTCGAACTGGTCCCACCGAAGTTCCGAGCTCAGGCCCGCTATCGATTCCGCTCGATGGTCGATCTGGCCAAGCAACATGCCAAGCGAGTTCTTCATCGCCCGGCAAAATCGGCACAACCTGCCTCCGGTTCATCGGACCACGACTAACAACTCGATGAAAGGAGCAGGGCAACGTTGCTAGCTCTTTTTTCTCGAGGTGTCGTTCATGAATCATAAGGCCTGGGCGATTCATTTCATTTACGCTGGCGTGATCTTACTTCTCGCTGGCGGTCAAATGTATGCCGTTGAATCGTATCAGCTCACGCCGTCTGCCACCAAGTTCCTGGCTCACAATGTGGGACCAGGGCCTGAGACCGCTCGCGGTGCGATCAATCATTTCATGGTGAACTCGAATACCGGCGTTCGCGAAACGATCACGCCACCCGGCTGGGTTGCCTGGGCAGCTTTAAGTGCCGGTGCGGTCCTATCCGTGCATGGCGGCATGCTGATCGCCAACAAGCGATAACCTCGACGGCCCGATCGATCGTATACTGAGGTCTGCCCAGCCACACCTTTCCGCCAGGCCGTCCGATGATGAAACCCACCCCCCAAGAGCTCGCCGAGCAGCATACCGACGAAGCGATTGCCGCACACATTGCTGGCCCTGGCGTGGATGGATTCGCAGGCGACTTTGTCCTGGGGGGCGTCGATGGAGCTGTGACTACCTTCGCGATTGTTGCCGGAACTGCCGGAGCCAACTTCGGTGTGACGGTCGCCATCATTCTGGGGATCGCGAATCTGCTGGCCGATGGTTTCAGCATGGCGATCAGCAACTACCTGAAAGCACGCAGCGATCAGATGCAACTGCAAAAGTATCGTTGGCTCGAGAACCTTCACATCCAGAAGCTGCCTGATCGCGAGCGGGAAGAGATCCGCCAGATCTTCGCTGCCAAAGGGTTCGAGGGAGAACTGCTCGAACAAGTTGTCGAGACCATCTGCCAGGATCAACATCGCTGGGTCGATACGATGCTGGTTGAAGAATGGGGCTTACGTCTGCAGCCACCCACGCCCTGGAAGTCGGGTCTGGTGACCTTCAGCGGATTCGTCCTTGCCGGTTCGATTCCGTTGATCCCTCTACCATTTGCGCATTTAGGATTCGATCCTTCGCACATCTTTCTTACCAGCGCCCTCTTAACGGGCCTGGCGTTTGTGCTGATTGGTATCTTCCGCGCCAAGGTCGTTCAGGAAGGCATCGCGTCCTCCGTTTCTGAAACGGTGATCACCGGCGGCTCGGCAGCAGCGATTGCCTTTGGAGTGGGGGTTTTGCTGGATCGATTCCTGCAAACGTAACCCCAGTCGGACGGGTAGGATGCTGTCACTCCTTTCCCGCGCATGCCCCTGGGAAATGGGCGAGAAACGTTTGCCCCGGCAGGCCCGAAGGTGGAGAATAGAAGTTAACACTTCGCCTTGGAATGCAGTGCGACGACACCCCCTCCGCCTCTTCCCAGTTCCGGTTATCCGGGTCGCCTCTCTCGCCCCAAGGTAAGCTTGATTCGAGACGAATTTCCGCTGCGTTTTGCATCGATTCTTGAGAACTCCGCTCTTGTGAAATTCGTAACAAATAACAGAGAGCTGAAGGTTTGAGAGAAGCTCAAACCGACACACCCATGGAGAAGGAGTCGCGCCATGAACTTTCAACGAATTCTCTTTCCGACCGACTTTTCCCACTGCGGCGATGCGGCGATGCACCTGGCAACCGCACTGGCACGTGATAGTGGCGGAACGATCATCATCGCCCACGTCGAAGAACCGCCCACGGTCTACGGCACCGGCGAAATGTATTACGGCATGCTCGATCCGTCTCCGGACGATCTGAAACGCATGCTCCACGAAATCAAACCGAGCTCGCCCGAGGTTCCGGTCGAATACCGGCTGGTCACTGGCGATCCCTCGACCGCGATTTGCCGTCTGGCAGCGGAAGAGAATGTGGACCTCATTGTTCTAGGAACGCACGGCCGAACGGGCCTGCTACATATGTTGATTGGAAGTACGGCGGAATCGATCGTACGTCATGCCAAGTGTCCCGTGCTGACGTTCAAGCAGCCGCCTGACTCCACCTGATTCCTTACCCCATCTTGAACATCCCTGAAAAGGGAAGGAGGTGTGCGATGTCCGACAACACTTATCTCACGGGAGGAAACAAATCCTTCTACCTGCATTTCGCTTTTGAACATGAAGGACTCGATTGTGCGATCCACGATCTGCAACGAAGCCTTCGCGGCCCAACCAAGGGGCTGACCACACCTCAACTTTCCTTGCGTCTGGTGCAACTCCACGAGTTGATGACCAAGCACTTTCAGGAAGAAGAAGAAGGATGCTTCGACGAGATCTGTGCCCAGCATCCGCATATGTGCCCGGCGACTCGCCAGATGGAAACGACGCATCGAAACTTGATGCAACAAATCGACTCGCTGATCGATACCCTGGAGGCAGACAAAATCAGCGAAAACTGGAAAGAACAGTTTGACAAGTTCGTCACGGCAATGAAGGAGCACGAGGACGAAGAGAAAGCGTTCGTCCGTCGCGGGCTGGAACTGAGCGAAGAATAGCCCTGGCTGTTATGCCCAGTTGTCGTTCGCTAACATAGGACGCGATGCCCCATAAGAGACTGCCTGACGAGAGTTAGCAAAGGAGATTGCCAATGTCTTGGATTACGAAACCTCCGGTTGTGGTTCCTTACGACTTCTCGGAAGATGCCAAGGGAGCCGTCGACATGGCAATTTCCATGCTGGGTGGCAGTGAAGGGGTTCACCTGATTCATGTCCTCGGCGAACTTTCTCCAGCCGAACCTGGCGAGGTCTGGCACACGGTCGACGAGAATACCCGGACGCATCACGCGACGACGTCGATCCGCAAAAGCCTGGCCGACGAGAAGTACAAGGACCTGAAGATCTCGGTTGCCTTCGGCGATCCTGGCGAACAGATCTGTCACTTCGCCGACGAACTGAAGGCCAACGCGATCTTGATTCCATCGCACGGTCGCTCGTCGATCATGCGCGTGCTGGTCGGTTCGGTTGCCGATCGTGTTGTTCGCCTGGCCAACTGCCCGGTGATCGTGCTGAAGAAGCCCCGCAAGTAAATCAGAGAATCGACGTTCGAGTGAGCCATGAACGACTCGGCGGATGAAAACCGCTCTAGCCCGTTCGATTCTTCCAGCGAGGGTTCGCCACGCCAGCGAACCCATCGCTGGCTCTGGTTCTGGGCAGGCTTCGGCGTGTCTTATGTCGGCCTGCTGTGCTTCTTCCAGGTCGACATCCAGACCGAGACCGGCATTCGGTCGGTCCCGCTCTGGCAAAACTACACCCATCTGCTCTCTCGCCCAGGCGTTTCATCTGACCTGCTGGGCGAATTCGGCATTCCCCTCGGCATGGCAACGATTGTTGGGGGCCTTTTAAGCTGGGTCACACGAGATCTGGCTTGAGATCTTGAGACAACACGTTGTCACTCTGATAACAAACGAGCTGCTGGCACAAATCTCTTGCCCCTGCCGCATTTTCTGAATATTCCGCAAGCTCTTGCACCCCAATCACTTGCGTGATCATCTCCTCAATTCACGTTCGTTTTGGCACCCCTGCTGCCTTTAGTACTAGCGTTGCCAGCGAATCAACGGTGGCAACGGGAAACATAAACGAGCTTTTAATCTGAATTGAATTTTGGGGGAGAAAGAGATGTTGCTGAAAACTTTGGTTTGGAGCGGTGTTCTGTCGGTGGCTTTGGTTTCGATGACTTCGACCGCTCAGGCGGATCACTTTGTTCATCGCGGCCGCCTGGTGAATGACATCGAACATCTGCATCACGACGTCGAAGACTTGTACCGCGAAGTACGCCATCACAAGTCGTTCGGTCCGCTGGCCTTCGAGGCCAAGGCTTTGCTTCGCGAAGTCGATCACTTCTGCGAAACGGCTCAGCGTTACGGCAGCTTGAGCCACCTGAAAGCAGACTTCCGGGAAGTCTCCGACGAAATGCGTCACGTGCAGCGAGAACTTCGCACCTTGTGGCACCGCTTCCACCATCATCACGGCGACGATCATATCCTCAGTGCATGGGCTGACGTCGAGCGTTCGTTCGACCGAGTCTACTTCGACCTGTACGAAAACCACTGCGGCTTCATCCAGTACCACTGCGTGATCCCAGTCGCACCAGGTCATGGCCACGGACATGGGCACCACGGTCACGGCCCAGGCTACTACCAGCCTAAGCAGGGGGTCCAATTCGGAGTGAAGAACGGCAAAGTTCAGGTTCACGTCGGAGGCAATGCTCCCGGCTGGGCACACATCCTGAAGGCTGCCATGAAATAGTCGAGGGTGTACTCGACGGGAAAGCGTGCGATCGCCTATCGCACGCTTTTCTTTTTTCTTGGCACTCGATTGAAATCGCTCCTAGAATGCAAGAAGAACTCGAGCGAAGGCCATGTTGCCGGAAGGAAATTGAATGCGTCACATTACTCTACCACTCGCCACAATCGTGGCTGTCGGACTGCTTGCGGCCGATCTTTCCGCCCAGAATGTGTTTATCCGCCGGGGTAACATGAGCGCCGATGCCTTGGCACTCGAGCACGCGGTCAAGAAGCTCGCCTCGCACGATACCAACATGGAAACGCTCAACGCGGCCCTGAAAGATCTGGCTAACGAGTCGCAAAAGTTTACGCAACTCGCCCAGCGGCAGGGGAGTTATTACGCCCTGCAACATGCGTTTGATCCAGTGATCCGCCGCTACAAGGTGGTCGAATATACGATCAATTCCGCCTCGGATTGGCAGCAGGGCAATCCACGCATGCAAGAATGGCGGAACGTGCAGACCGCCTTCGATCAGGCTTACCTCGATCTATACGGATACGACCTGCTCGATCCATACTTCGGGCGTCATCCCGATTTTGCGGCCGTTCCGGTGCAACCACAAATTCCGCTGCGCGTGCTGCACCCAGAGCGACCATCGTGGTCTTACTCGCGCACGACGGTCGATTCGGTCACGGCCCCGGTGGTGAGTTCGCCAGGGGAAGTGATCCGGGTGCGAGGCAATCCTCGCCAGTTCTAAGGCGCCAAAGCAGAAGCCAAGAACGCATAAGAGGGCTCCATGTTGTCTCATGGAGCCCTCTTCATTGATTCACGCGGCAGTCTGGGTAGGCTCGCGATTAGCGGCCATGACGCCAGTGGTGAACGCGGCGGACGTTATTGCCATAGAAATGTCCGGGGCGGTTTGGACGTTCGAGCAACGGCATCGAGCGAACTTGCGTGCGGTATTCGACACGGTTCATACCGTTGACTGAATTTGCTTGAAAACCAAACCACAAAGCGGCCACCATAGCCATGCTGCAGACAATGCTTTTACGGTTGGAAGGAACCATCATGAAACCTTTCTATCTCTAGCTATCTTGTCGAAGGACGCGAAAGTATAGCTTTACAATCGCGCTATGCCGGTGGGTCCTCTGCAATTTCCCAGAAATCGCCAGACACGCTAGACCACCCAATCAGCAAACACGATACCAAACCACCCAAAACCACCTATTCGGTGTCTAAACGGGCAATGTCTGGTGAGATAGCTTCCAATTCCATGCGTAAGAAACGCTTCACCTGGTTGGTTGTCTTCATCTCCATCACCTTCTCGACCACCCTTTCGGCGTGTTCGACTGTCGTTAGGATTGCTAACTCCTTGATGGTGGGGATAAAGGCGGGGCTCATGCTGAACGATCGCAGGCCCATGCCCAGCAGCAGCAGAAAGGCGCGTGGCTGGCCTGCCATCTCGCCGCAGAGTGTGACCGGCTTGTTAGCCGTGTTGCAAGCTTCGATCACGTGCTTCAGCGTCATCACCACGGCGGGCGAAAGTGGCTGGCACAATCCGCTGACCTTGGGGTTATCGCGGTCGGCAGCGGTCAGGTACTGCACCAGGTCGTTCGATCCGATCGAAACGAAGTCGACCAGTTCCAACAGATGATGGATGCAAACTGCGGCGGCCGGCACTTCCAGCATCATGCCAATCTTCACCTTGCCACGTGGCACGCCGCGCTCGTCGAGTGACTTCTCCGCCTTGCGCACCAGGTGATTCGCTTTCCGCATTTCCTCGACATTGGTGACCATCGGGAAAAGCATGTTCACTTCTCCCTCGCCATCCTCGTCCAGTTCCGCTGCGCATCGCATGATGGCCCGCAACTGCGAAAGGAAGAACTCGGGATGCTCGAACGACAATCGAATGCTGCGCCACCCCATGAATGGGTTCGCTTCATTGTGATTGTGTCCAAGGTAGGCGACCGTCTTATCGCCGCCAATATCAAGCGTGCGAATCGTGACGTAATGATGGGGTGACTTGGTCAAGATCTCGCGATAGACCTCGAACTGTTCGTCCTCGTCCGGCACATTGTCGTGCGTCAGGTACAAGTATTCGGTGCGGTACAAACCGACACCCCAAGCCCCCATCGCTTCGGCCGCTTCGACATCTTTCACGTTGTTGATGTTGGCCAGCAACTTGAGCGGCGTGCCATCGCGGGTCACGGCAGGGTGATGGCGATTGGCGGCGAGCTGATCTTTAAGATGGAAGAACTCGCGTTCGAGCTTGCGATAAGCGGCTAGTTCTTCCGCTTCCGGGTTGATCGAGACAACCCCTTCGCTGCCGTTGACGACGATCGTGTCGCCCGTCTTCACCTTGCGAAGGATCCCCGAAACACCACTGACCGCCGGGATACCACGACTACGCGCGATCAACGCCGCGTGACTGGTCTGGCTTCCGGCTTGGGTGACGATGCCGCGCACGTCGGCTTCGCCCAGAGCAACCGCTTGCGATGGCAACAGTTCATCGGCGACGACAATCAGCGGACCACTCAGCCCGGACTCTTCGGCATCGTTGAGGACGTCGGAAAGGTAGGCACTCAAACGCACGACCACGTCGCGAATATCGTTCAGCCGTTCCTGAAGATACTCGTCCCCCATCTTGGCGAACATCGCGGAGTACTCTTCCATCAAGCGATGCAGCGAGGCCGATGCCGTCACGTGTTCTTGAACGATCCAGTGACGAACCTTGTTGGTAAACGCAGGGTCGCGAAGAATTGCCTGGTGGACGGCGAAGATCGCCGCCTCGTTCTTCCCGATCTGTTTTTCGACCTTGGCCTGCAACGCAGCAAGATCGACCGCCGTTCGTTCGCGGGCTTGTTCGTAGCGCGCAAGCTCTTTCTGAACTTCGTGCTTCTCCAATCGCTTGCGATCGGGATTCACGAAGATCTCAAGAATGCAGTACGCCACCCCGATCGAGATGCCCGGGGATACTGCTAGTCCTTTTTCCATTCCCGACACGATGGTCTCTCTATTGGTAAAGCCCGAGGGAAGGTCCGCCTAATCACGCATTATAGCAGTCGAGACCTTCAGGTGCGGCTTCACCGCAGCTAAACGGTCGATAATGGAGTCCAGTCCGCTACTGAACCCGTAGATGCGCACGAATCCTACTATCTATTACGCATCCATCCTCATATGAGTTGTGTGACATTGTGTCACATCCCATTGGGGCGTGGCCATGCGAATTGGCGTGATTGCGCGGGCATTTAATTCGGTTTAAACGAATTTTTCCCGTGGCAAACACTCTGCGACGGATGCCCCGACAAACGTACTACGCAAACGTGTCAGTCGCCGCTGCGGCTTTCCTTCGGGGTGCTGAGTTTCGTTGCGGAGAGCCACCCCCAACGATTGAGTGTGAGCATTCGCAGCCCATAACTGCAAAAAAAATGGCCACTGCTTCCAGTGACCATTCTTCGTTTGAACTTGTAGGCGAAGGTTCGCTTACTTGTGGTTCTCAATCGCACGCTTCAGTGCGGTGCCCATGTCGGCTGGGCTTTCGGCGATTTCGACACCAGCGGCTCGGAGGGCGGCGAACTTTTCGTCCGCGGTTCCTTTACCACCACTGATGATCGCACCGGCGTGCCCCATACGCTTGCCTGGAGGGGCCGTACGTCCCGCGATGAAGGCAGCAACTGGCTTGGTCACGTTTTCTTTGATGAAGGCCGCGGCTTCTTCTTCGGCGGTACCACCGATTTCGCCCATCATCATGATCGCTTCGGTGGCATCGTCGGCCTGGAACATGGCCAGCAGATCGATGAACGAAGTACCCACGATCGGGTCACCACCCAGACCGACGCAGGTCGACTGGCCGAGGCCGAGGTTGGTGAGCTGCCAGACAGCTTCGTAGGTCAACGTACCGCTACGGCTCATCACGCCGACAGGACCCTTCTTGTGAATGTAGCCCGGCATGATGCCGATCTTGCATTCTTCCGGCGTGATCACGCCAGGGCAGTTAGGGCCGATCAGGACCGACTTGCTCTTCTTCACGGTTTCGTAGACAGGAACCATGTCGAGAACTGGCACACCTTCGGTGATCGCACAGATCACTTCGATGCCGGCATCGACCGCTTCTAGAATGGCATCGGCCGTGAACGGTGGCGGCACGAAGATCATCGTGGCATTGGCACCCGTTTCTTTGACCGCTTCCTCGACGGTGTCGAACACCGGCAGGCCTTCGACGGTTTGACCAGCTTTGCCCGGCGTAACACCGCCGACCATCTTGGTGCCGTATTCCTTGCAACCCTTGGTGTGGAACTCGCCGACCTTACCGGTGATGCCCTGACAAATGACTTTGGTGTCTTTGTTGACGAGGATACTCATGGTTTTATTTTCAGTGTTCGGATTTCCATGTTCAGTAAGGAAGAGAGCGAAGTCAGTGTCGGTCTCTCTTCTCTGTACCCTCGCCGGTAAAAGGAGCGAAGGTGAGGGCAGTGGCAAAGCGTTTGGGTCTTGGGCCCCTGCGAGTTTGAAATCTTGATCCGTTACCCATGGCTCTGGCCTATATCGGGCAAGAGCCATGGTTTGCGGTCGCAACAACAGCGGCCAGCTTAGGCCACCGTGGCGACAACCTTCTTGGCGGCGTCGGTCAGACCATCACCAATGATGATGTCGATGCCCGAGTCGGCCAGCATCTTACGACCTTCTTCGACTTCGGTTCCTTCCAGACGAACCACCAGTGGCACGTTGAAGTCGAGCTTCTTGTAAGCTTCCAGCAAAGCGCCGGCGATCGTCGTGCATCGCATGATGCCACCGAAGATGTTGACCAGCACGGCCTTCACGTTCTTGTCGTCCAGCAGAATGCTGAAGGCTTCGGTCACCTGGTCGACGTTGGCACCGCCACCGACGTCCAGGAAGTTGGCTGGTTCGCCGCCATGCAGCTTGATGATGTCCATCGTGCTCATGGCCAGACCAGCACCGTTGACCAGACAGCCGATATTGCCGTCGAGCTTGACGTAGCTGAGACCGGTGTTGCCGGCACGCACTTCGGCTGGCTCTTCTTCCGACAGGTCACGCAGTTCGGCCAGATCCTTGTGACGGAACATGGCGTTCTCGTCGAAGGTCATCTTGCAGTCGAGAGCGATCATGCCACCGTCGCCGGTGATGACCAGTGGGTTGATTTCGGCCAAGGCACAGTCGGTGTCGACATAGACCTTGCACAAACCCTTGATGAACTTCTCGGCACTGCGAGCGGCCGGGCCATCGATGCCCAGCTTCTTGCACAGCTTGCGGATCTGGAAGCTTTGTGGGCCCAGAGCCGGATTGAAGTGTTCTTTGAAGATCTTCTCAGGCGTGTGAGCAGCGACCTCTTCGATCTCCGTACCACCTTCGCTCGACATCATCAGAACTGGCAGCTTGGCGGCACGATCGAGAACGATACCGAGGTATAGTTCGCGTTTGATGTCGCAGCCTTCTTCAACCAGCACCTGGTTGACCAGCTTGCCTTCCGGGCCGGTCTGGATGGTGACCAGTTCCTTGCCCAGCAGTCCCTTGGCGACCGCGGCGGCTTCGTCAGCCGACTTCACCAATTGGACACCGCGCTGATCGGCGTTGTCTTTCACGGTTCCTTTACCGCGACCACCAGCGTGGATTTGTGCTTTGACGACGGCAATGCTGCCACCCAGCTCCGTGTAAGCGGCGCTCGCTTCTTCGGGGGTCTTGGCAACGATACTGCGGGGCACGTTGACCCCGGCTTGGCGAAGGATTTCCTTCGCTTGGAACTCATGAATCTTCATCGACTTCTTCCAACAGGAATGGCATACGTCGAGCGGGAAAAGCCGGATTATACGCCTCATAGAAAATGAGGGTCAACCAGAGGGGGATTGCCAAATCGTCACACATGTGCATGAAGACGCCCTAATTTCACTCGGAAAAACGGGGGGAAGTGCATGCACTCCGCGATATTTGCCAATCGAGCCAAAGATCGCCCAAAACGCGAACGTTCTGACTTGGTTCGCGTTTCGTTAAGCGGTTTGCAAATCGTGCCGACCTCATGCCCCAATCGAGTGTACGACCTCTTGGTGATAGGTCAGCCGTGGCGGACTAGCGTCGTTTCGACTTCTTGCTGACTGGCACCTCGAAGTCGAGCGTGGTCGTCTCCGCCGAGATCGTTTCGGTGACCACGTATTCAGGAAAGAGGGGATGCCCTGGGAACTCGCGATCGCCCCACTCGGCTTGTTCCGCTGCGGTCGGAGGCACCGTATCGAAGCCGGTAATCTTGATCGAATAGCTGCCGGCAATGGGTGCCTTCAGACGCTCGGTCTTGTATTTTCCGTCACGGATCAAAGCAAAGCCGGTCGGTGCTTCGATCCCCATCGAGGCCTGCGGCACAAACCAGATCGCCCCTTTGGGAACCGGTTGTCCGTCGTACTGCACGCTTCCTTCCACGATGACGCGCGAGAAGGCATCGTGCGAACCACAGCCCAGCAAAGTGGGAGCCGCGGCAATCAACAGCAGGACCATGGCAGTCCCCAATCGTTTCGTAGCCACGAGGAATTCCTTTCGATCGTTTACTGATTCAATCCGCCCAGGGGAGCTCCGTCGTTGCGGACACCACACTGCTGATAGATCGGAAGGTTCATCGTTTCACTCACCCACGGCACCGAGCCATCGGCATACAGAAACTGCGCGCCGCCTGGGTGCTGACTGCCGAAGGTCGATTGCCACACGGCATGATCGTGCCAGCCGGCTGCCAGCAAGTCGGCCGCGCGGTTGATGGGGTTCTCAGTCGCGGCAACGTTATTCAGATAGCCATTGCTGCCGTTATGCGTCCGGGCACCTTGGGCCCAGCCATGATGCGTTGGGCTTCCACTTCCGTAAGCCGTCTTCTGATCGACCGACTCGCCAATCATGAAGGTGTTGGTCGTCCCGTCGGTGATGTCGCGGAAGCTGATCTTCGAATTCTGAAACAGCACGCCGTTGTCGAACACTCGATAGTTCACGCTGCCGCTCAGTTCCCAGCGTGGTGGCGTGTTGTTCACGTCGACGCCACCCATCACGCCGAAGTAGTTGTTCTTCAACTCTTCGTTGCCGTTGCGGGGAAAGCTGGGGCACTGAAACGCCTTGTTAGGCGTTCGCTGGATCGTGGCGTTGGGGGTCGTCTGGCTGATGTGCGAAGTAAAAGGGCTCTCGAAATCGAACTGGTTGTGAAGGTTGTCTTGTTCCAGGTAAGGCAGCACCAAGACGGTCCACGGCGCCATCGTCCCTTCGGGATCGTTCGCCGAACGAGGTGGGTACTGCGTGTTGGTCGTCAGGTTGCCCGAAGGGAACACCAGGAACGTGTCGTGATAGTTGTGCAGTGCCAGGCCCAACTGCTTGATGTTGTTACGACACTGCAGTCGACGGGCCGCTTCGCGTGCTTGCTGGACGGCGGGCAAAAGAAGCGCGATCAAAACCCCAATGATGGCAATGACCACTAACAGTTCCACCAACGTGAAACCGCGTCGCGAACGAGCGATAGACATAGAATCTGTTCCTGCCGGGCGTGACCAGGTCCAAGGACGGACTGGCGCAAACGCTGACCTTGTCGGGTCGAGATGTGGGATGGGTGAACTCAGGAGGGACTGCCGCGCATGAAAAAAGCTGGACAATGATCGTCCAGCCTTTCGATTTAGCATACCTATGAGGGGTGCCGCCGTAAACCCATTTGCCTAAGTTGCCAAAAATAGTTGGCAGCAAGGCTGTATGCGGGCGTCTTGTTTAGACGAGGCCTCGTTGCCCGGCCAGTTCTTCCAGCCCCAGACGCTTCATCTTCTTATAGAGCGTGGTGCGATTGATCCCGAGTTGATCGGCGGTTTCATTACGATTCCAGCCATTCGACTCCAGGACTTCACGGATGATCTGACGTTCCGGACCTTCCAGCGCTTCCTTCAACGTCGTACCGGTACGATGACTGACCGAAACGGGGGCTCCGGACGCAATCGACGTTGGAAGATCGTCTGGGGTGATCTCGTCGTTCTTGCTGAGCAGGACGGCACGTTCGATCACGTTCTGAAGTTCACGCACGTTGCCAGGCCAGCGATAACGCTGCAGCGCGGCAACTGCTTCGGTCGAGAAGCCATGCACGCGGCGTCCAGTGTCCTGGCAAACTTCAGCCAGAAAGTGATCGGCCAGGCGTGGAATGTCCGAGATACGTTCACGCAGCGGAGGAAGTTCCAGGTTGATCACATTCACGCGGTAGTACAGGTCCTGGCGAAAATCGCCGCGATCGACCAGTTGGGCCAGGTCTTCGTTGGTGGCCAGCACCACGCGCGTATCGACGGTTTCCGTCTCGGTTCCACCGACGGGCTCGAACTGCAGCTCTTGCAGCACGCGAAGCAGTTTGACCTGCATGCTCAGCGGCGCGGTGGCAATTTCGTCGAGGAAGATCGTGCCGCGATCGGCTGCTTTGAACTTGCCAACTTTGTTGCCGGTGGCACCGGTGAACGAGCCAGCAACGTGACCGAACAGTTCGCTTTCCAGCAGGTTTTCAGGCAGGGCACCGCAAGCGACTTCAATGAAGGGTTGGTCGCGGCGATTGCTGCGACGATGAATGGCACGAGCCAGAAGCGACTTACCAGTACCACTTTCACCGGTGATCAAGACGGTCGCACGTGTGTCGGCAACACTGTCCACCATGTCGAAAATGCGCAACATGCGGTGGTCATGACCAATAATATTTTCCAGGCCGAATCGCAGGTCGAGCTGCTGCTTTAATTGCTGATTTTCCTGCATCACCTTGCGCTGCGAGAGGGCTCGTTCGATGGCCATCTCAAGCTCTTCGTCGATCAATGGTTTGGTCAACAGATCAAACGCGCCAGCCCGAAGCGCTTCGATTCCGGTTTCGACCGTGGCGTAACCGGTGATCATGATCACGGTAGTGCCAGGATGGCTCATGCGGCAGCGACGCAGGACATCGAATCCATCTTCGTCTCCCAGGCGAATATCGGCCAACACTAGGTCGTACGAGCGGCTATCGAGCAGGGCGTAGGCCTGATTCAGGTTCGCAGCCTGATCGACGTTGTAACCGATTTCTCGCAGCCAACTTCCCATCGATTCCAGTACGTGGCGGTCGTCGTCGATTAGTAGCAGTTGGGCTTGGTTCATAGCTGGGATATCCAGGGATTCTTGGCGACAGTTCTCTCAATTTGCGCGGGCATTCCACCCACGGCATCGTCGATGTGGCTAATTGTCCGCATCTACAGGTTTATCTAGGTCACGTATTTACCCAAGTCAACGTAATGTGGCGTTTTGTCCACATACTTAAGCGAGCCCACCTAGCCGGATCACGGGAACCCGCAACTTCGGTTGGGCAGCAGAATTCCCCCTAAAGAAGGCCCAAACCCCGGAAAATACTCCCAGTAGCGGGTGCGGAACATCGCAAAAACGGGGACGTTGGTGGGTTACCACACTGGAAATGGTCCCTGAGGGGGTTAATATGGCTTTAAAGCGGCACCTATTGACGCAAGGTCATCAAGGATAGGCAGTTAGTGAGATTTTCGGCGTTTCCTAAAAAGTACGTCGTACTCATGATTGGGTGGGGGATACTGCACCTGAATGACCACTGACAACATCCATGCCTGATTGATTTGAGAGGTCTCTATGTCCATTAACGTGTTGGTTGTCGACGACCACGAAGTCGTGCGCAGCGGTCTGGCAAGCCTGTTCCGCGGCACTGATATCCAAGTGGTTGGCGAAGCTGTCGACGGAAATGAAGCCGTTGAAAAAACACTCCAGCACAAGCCTGACGTCGTCCTGATGGATATCCGCATGCCGGAAATGGACGGCTTGGCAGCGCTCGAAAAGCTGCAGTCGGACGCCCCGGGTACCCCGGTCGTCATGCTCAGCACCTATGACAACCCTACCTATGTTGCTCGCGGCGTAGCACTGGGCGCGGTCGATTACGTTCTGAAGGGTTCGCCCCGTGAACTGATCGTCGAAGCAATCCAGAATGCAGCCACCGGCGGCAAGCAGCCTGAAGGGGGCATCATGTCCCGCGTGAAGGGCACCATGGCCAAGCGCCACGACGCCAAGAACAGCGAATTCCCGCTTACCAATCGGGAAATGCAGGTTCTGCGTCACCTGGCTCTGGGTCTTAGCAATCGTGAAATCGGTCGTTCGCTGAGCATCAGCATCGAAACGGTCAAGGAACACGTGCAGAACATCCTTCGCAAGATCGACGTCACCGACCGCACCCAGGCCGCTGTCTGGGCTGTCCGTCAAGGCTTGGTCTAGGCCCGCTTCAGAATCTCCCCACCTAGCAACGCTTCGTTCCAAAATCGAAAACCCTGCTCGACCTCTGTTGAGCAGGGTTTTTCATGCGCGGTCACAAAACGTTGGCGGTTGGCTATCAATCGCGATACCTTCGGAGGGAACCTTCCTCGTTCCCTGCCAGGCCCACCATGCGTTTATCCCTTCATCTACCTCAGTTGCTACTGTGCCTCCTCGTGGTCGTTCCCGCCGCCAACGCGCAGTGGCGACGACACACGATCGACAACACATCTCAAGGCGCCGACGGCGTTCGGCTGCACGACATCAACCAGGATGGCCTGTTCGACCTATGCGTTGGTTGGGAGGAAGGCGGGATCGTGCGGATCTATCTTCACCCCGGAAAGGCGCAGGTTCGCAAGCCATGGCCTGCGGCTACCATCAGCAAAGTGTCCAGCCCAGAAGATGCAGTCTTTCTTGATTTAAATCAGGATGGAGCGGTCGATGTGGTCTCGGCATGTGAGGGAAAAGAACGCAATTTATTCGTACATTGGGCTCCCACAAACATTGATGATCTTTTGAAACCAGAAGCCTGGCGAACGGAAGTTTTCCCTGGAAATCCGAAGCGTTTGATGTGGATGTTCACGTTGCCATGGCCCAACGCCAACGGTGGCGTCGACCTGGTTGCCGGATCGAAGGGACGAGGCGCCGAGGTCGGCATCTTTGCGCAACAAATGCCAGAGCTTGCCTGGAAGTGGCAACCGATTGCGCCGGCCGCGTGGATCATGTCGCTCGTTTCAGAAGACATCAACCTTGATGGCAAGCCCGACCTCGTCTACAGCGATCGCAAAGGGAAAGATCGCGGCATCTATTGGGTCGATATGGCCGATCTCAATCAGCCAGGCAAGCCGCAACTGCTGGGTGGCGTCGACCACGAAGTGATGTTCCTCGACATCGCCGACATCGATCAGGATGGGCACCGCGACATTGTGGCAGCGACGCATGATGCCGGCTTGCTACTGCTTCACCGGAGAGGTGATGCCGCAGTGTTCGAGCCGATCGAGATCCCGCTTCCAGGTCGCAGTGGGACCGGCAAGTCGGTCAAAGTCGGCGACATGGACGGAGACGGTCAGGCCGACCTGGTCTTCAGTTGCGAGAACGCCAACGGCAAGCGTGGCATCGGCTGGCTGACGACACCGAGCAAAAGCCGCCAAGACCTGACTACCGCACGCTGGAGCCTGAGCGACATCAGTGGCACAACGGAAGGCATCAAGTTCGATCTGCTGCAACTGGTCGATCTCGATCAGGATGGCGACCTGGACGTGCTCACGTGCGAAGAACGCGATAACCTGGGCGTGATCTGGTACGAGAACCCCAGCCGTTAACGCAGCCCAGGGATCTTAGGAATGTTGACGTCGCTGGGCTTGATGTTAGAAACATCGATCGACTTACCGTCGTCAATCTGGAACTTACGCGTCTCGGGCCAGTACTGGATCTTGCCGGCGGTCAGCGTCTGGCGAGTTCCGCCGATCCGTTGCTGGTGAATCAACTGCGCCGCGTTGCGACCATTGCCGCTGAGGGTCAGCAAGTGCTTGGCAGTCGCATAGCTGATGCGATCTGCCCAGGCACTGAACATCTTCCCTTGTACTTCGCTGTTGCCCATTGCCAAGATTTCAGCACCACCCAGCTCGGAAGCATCCGGATGCTGGACGACTGTCAATTGATCGCAACGAAGGGTCACGTCGTTGGGGTTCATGTTCGCCAGGGTCTTTGCTTCGATCTCTTCGTCCCACGACTTGACCGGGCCGTAGTAGGCTCGATCGACTTTGTGGAAGGTCGCCTCTTTGCGATGCGTGTTGCCGCTGATGTGGCTGACGAAGTCGACTCGCAGGAAGGTCAAAGCCTTTTCGTTAGCAGGCTGAATCGGAGTTGGCTGTCCAGGGATCTGCCCCGAGAACGAGCCCACCATCACCGACTTAGCCGTGCCAGGGCCTTGAGCATGGATGTTTCCGTTGACCTGATCGACGGTCAGTGTCTTACCTTCAAACTGGTCGACCGACTTCACGATGCCTGCCTCGACGTTCCGGCTGTAAACCTTCACACCTCCGGTGCAGTCGACCCGTTTCGCACTGAGGGTCTTGTTCCTGGAAGTGTCAGTGAAGCTGATCGGATGACTCAGCGTGATCGCCAGGCGAGCGGTCGTCAGGTGACTTTGACGTCCCTGGATTTTCACGGCTCGGTCGAACGTGATTTGATCGTGAACCGCTTCGAGCCCACCCTGCCATTGAACATTGAAGTACTCTGGCACTGCCAGCTTGCGTCCCTGGAAGTCGCGATCGAGCGGGAAGACCAGGTCGCCAGGGCCTTCCGACCAGACACGACCTTGCAGTTGATTCACCCGCAGTTGGCCGCTACGCAGCACCAGCCCGCGTCCTGAGACCGTCGCAGGTTCGCCGGTGACGTGGATCTCGGCGTTCTCGTCGGAAGCATGTAGCAACTGAACGACATTGCCACGCACCATGAAGGGATCGACGAGTTCTTCCCCTTCCGGCATTTCCGCCAACTGCACCTGACCGGTGATCTGAGCCGAGTCGAGGTGCGACTTCTTTCCGTCGAAGCGAACGACCAGTTGGATCACTTCACCAGCGAGGCGATAGCGCGAAGGCTTTTCGTTTGGTTTGCTTTGTCCCGGGGCCAAAGGCTGCTGCAGCGAAGCCGGCGGGCCCATCGTTCCGGAAAGGGTAGGGGAGGTTGCGTCGGCTTGGAATCGCCCTGGCTCGTTGGCCGGGGCCGCTTGAGGATCGTCGAATTCAAACCAGGTTTTGATTTCGTTCGTTCGTCCGACAAGCTGCGGTGTATCGATCGAAATCCGACCGATACCATGCAGGCGGCTCGGCAACAGTTTTTGACGATTGGTTCCGACTGGAGTGACATCCTGCAGGTAGACGAAAAGCTGATCCCCTTCGATCTGCCCTTTGCCATTCATCGAAACCTGAGCGTTTCCTTCCACCGCGACGGCATACTCGCTATTTTGCGGCTCGAGGCGAAATTGCTTTTGCCAAGAGAGGCGGCTGACTTCGCTGGGATCGTTGTCGTTCATCTGACCGGTGAAGAAGCCAGGTCCTGCCGACCAGACGCGTCCCAGGTGGCTGGTCTTCTCGGCTAGTTCGTACATCAAGTGAGGCGATTCGCAGCGGTATTGATCTTTGGAAAGCACCGCGACCGGGTTACCTACTACTTCAATCCGCTTCTTCGTCAGGTCGTAGATCAGCTGCTTCCCTTCCGCCGCGGCGTTCACACTGGTCGCGTTCAACTTGAAGGGATTGCCAACCGCCACCAGACGCTGCATCTTCAGCTTCGCAGCGGCAGGCTCCGCCGCAGGATCTTGGGGAGCCTCGGCTGGCGGCGCCGATTCGTCACGCTGGAAGTAGACCTCCAAAAGATCGGCATCGAGCTGATCGTTCACGCCCGCAGCTACCAGGCGGCGAACCTGGACTTTGTCGCGGAACGTGGCGACACGATGCTTGCCGTCAAACTGGAACGGTCCACGGCACATGATCTCGACGGGGGCCGAAGCATACATCTTGTTGTTCGGTTTGTGTTGTACGCCTGGCATTTCGGCCGCATCCCCCAGCAAGCCGCGACCTTCCGTCGAGAGAATAATGCGATCGACCTCGACCAGTTCGAGCACCGACAAGGCCGAGATATTTGGGCCTTTCTTCTGGGCCTGCTTCGGGCCTTCCTCGAACTGGGCGATCAGATGCCGGCCTTGCCCCTGATGTTTGCCCATCAGGAACTGCACGTCCTTCTTTGTTTCGATACGATCGGAAGCGAGTGTCACGTCCGAGGTGATCACGTCGAGTGGCTCGTGCTGGCCGTTCAAGCTTTTACGGGTGATCGTCACGTTGCCCAATAGTTGTCCACCGACCAGGTCACCGATCTTGCCGAATGCCAGATTCAGTTCCGAGAACTGCAGCAGCGCTTCGTCGGCGTTCAAGATAATTACCGGACGGTCCCACTTCTCCGATTCCTCTTCGCTCTCGAAGGCGATGATCGTCAGCGGCTTCAGCTTCAGCAGATTTGATTTCTGGCTCGGGTCGATCTGGTTTTCAACCTCGTGAAAGTCCTTCATCAGGAGCATCACGTTGTTGCTTTCCAGAACCTTGGTTGGGCCAAGTTGCCATCCGCGAGGTGGGAAGAACTGGGCCAGCTTCTGCTTTTGTTGACCGAGAAACTCGGCCGAGGTAAACGTGCTGGCTTTGTTTTCGTTCTCTTTGATGGTGGGCTCGATCATCGGAATGACAATCGACTCGTAGGCGACGGTGATGGCGATCATCACACCAAACACGACCGCAACACGCACCGCTTGTCCGGTGAATGTGGGTGGGCGCCAGGCAACTTCCTGTTTGGCGGTCGTCAACGTTTGCATCCGAGCTTAGAAGGTTTGAATGATGTCGTTCCAGACTTTTTTCGCTTTCAGGATCACCTCGATCACTTCGCGAATCGCGCCTCGACCTCCGGGTGTCTTGGTCACGTAATCAGCCGCCGCTTTGACTTCGGCGGCCGCATCGGCCACGGCAATTCCCAGACCGGCCAGGCGAATTACGCCGAGGTCGATCAAGTCGTCACCGACGTAGGCCAACTGTTCTGGCTGAAGGCCATATTGCTTCAGCACTTCTTCGGCGACCGTCGCTTTGTCGTGAATTCCCTGACGGACGACATCCATGCTGAGCTCTTGAGCCCGCAGACGCACGACCTGGGAATTGCGACCGGTAATCAAGCCACACTTGAAACCGGCTTGTCGCCACAATCGAAAGCCGAGCCCGTCCCGAATGTGGAACTGCTTCGACTCGACTCCTTCGTTGTTCAGGATCACTCCGCCATCGGTCAGCACGCCGTCGACATCGGTCAACAGCAGCTCGATCGATTGGCATCGCTGCTCGAGATTCATCTACGCTTCTCGCTGGTCTTGGTTCGGAAATCGAATCGTCAGGGCAGGGGGATCGGCTACGTCTTCTTCCGGTTCCCCTGGCGGTAACTGCCCGACCATATCGGTCACATCCAGCATACCAAGCGGACGGCCATCGGCATCGATGACCGGAAGTTCGCTGATCTTGTCGTCGGCCAGGCGATGCAGTGCGGCCTGGAACCGTGTTCCGGCGAAGGTTGCCTTGGGGTGCCGCGTCATCACGCTAGCGATGGGGCAATCGATGTCGAGCGGCTCGTCTCGTTCAAACAGCCGCGCCAGATCGCTATCGGTGAAGATGCCCGACAAACGGCCATTCTCGTCGGTCAACATCACCGCGCCGGTGCGTCGGCCACTGACACGAACCTTGCGGAACACTTCCCGCAGCGACAACTGATCGGAAGCGACACGGCATTCGGCCAGCGGTCGCATCTTCTCTTCGACAAAGGCCAGCTTTCGGCCAAGACTTCCGCCGGGATGATATCGGGCGAAGTCTTCCTGGCGGAAACCACGATGCTGACTGACCGTCATCGCCAAGGCATCTCCCATCGCCAACATCGCAGCAGTGCTGGCCGTTGGGGCGAGGTTCAACGGACACGCTTCGACAATGCCGCCCAGTTCCAAAACGATCGAGGCCGCTTTGCCCAGGGTATTTCGGGGGGAAGAGGTGATCGCGATGATCGTTGCGCCCAGGCCACGAACCATCGGCAATAGCCGCACGATTTCTTCCGTTTCGCCACTCTGGGACAGCATCAGCACGATGTCGCGATCGCCGACTCGTCCGAGGTCTCCATGGATGGCTTCAGCTGGGTGAAGGAAATGTGCTCGGGTACCGGTCGAGGCGAACGTGGCGGCCAGCTTGGTGGCGACATGCCCCGCTTTGCCGATGCCGCTGAGGATGATGTCCCCCTGACAGTTCTGAATCATGTCGACCGCCGCCGCAAAACGCTCGTCGAGCGAGTCGGCCACGCGCAGCATGACCTCCGCTTCATGGCGAATGGTCGCTTGACCTTGCTCGATCCAGGCCAGCCTGGGAGAGACAATATCGTGCTGTCGAATTGGGGAACTCATGACGCCGGTCTTCCTTGACGTGGTCATTGGTAACTAAGACGGGACGGATCTTCTCGGATCCCGAGCGGGGCGATTCTACGAGTTTTCGCGATTTGCCTCAACAGAAACCAAGCCAGACAATATTGACTCATTTTGAGACAAGACGTCTCAGATCGACAGCACATCAAATAGATTCGTCAAGTTTGATATGAAAAATTCTTCGATAAGAAGTACAGTGACAGTAACAGCTTATATCGAGAAACGCGATCGTAGGGGCATTTTCTTCGAATCTGGCTTGTAGTTTGCTCGGTTTAACTATTTGGCAGAAGAGGCGAACTCCTTACCATACGCGCGCGTCGAAAATGATTGCGAAACCCTCGCATGCCTAAACGATTTGAGGGAACGATCGATGATAGAGCTATCCAAACTAGGTCCGTTTGCCCTGGAGAACCGCCTCGGGAACGACCCATCCAGCCATGTGTTTCATGGCTTCCATCTGAAACAAAAACGCCAAGCGGTCGTTTGCATCTTGCCCGAACGATACGCTGAGAATCCTCGAGCTCGTCGACGCCTGGAGAAACGCAGCCGGCAGTTGATGAAGATGAACCATCCCAACATCGTCCGATACCATGGTGCTGGGATCGATCAGGGGATTCCGTTCTTCGCACTCGACTTCGTCGACGGGATCAGTCTGCAACAATATCTCGACCAGCATGGTCCGCTGCCGTGGGAAACGGTTGTCGAGATCGGCCTCCAGGTATGTGCCGCCCTGGCCGCTGCTCACCACATGAACATCCATCATCTCGATGTTCGCCCAGCTCATATTCTGCTGTCGGGCGAAGGTTTGAAAGACCCTCGCAAACCGCTGAAAGTACAGATAACCAGCTTCTGGGCTGATCCACGTTGGCGGCGTTCTTCCTTGTTGCTCTTCCCGAAAGATCGACAACAGTATCTCTCGCCAGAGCAGTTTGAAGATCCACAATACGTCGACGATGCAACCGACATCTTCTCGTTGGGATGCGTCCTTTACGAGATGATTACCGGCAAATTGCCGTTTGATCCGCTTGCCAGCGGTGACGAACGGTGGAAGCAACCAGACCGGCCTGCCTCGCTGGTGCTCGATTGCCCAGTCTGGCTCGACCGTGTTGTGATGCGAATGATCGAGATCATGCCGGACAAGCGTCCGGCCGACATCGACTCGGTCGCTTCGGGTCTTCGCGAATCGCAAGATGCCGTGGCTCGCGGTATGAGTGCGATTGAACATGCCCTGGTCGGTAACAACGGTCGCGAGAGCATCATCGATATCGGTATCGACCGCAGCGAGGCAGAAAAGCTGCTTCACAAACCACGCTTCCAGGATCGAGGCTCGTTCTTCAACAGCCGCATCTTCCTGGGCCTGGCGTTGATCGTCGTCATTGGTGCGTTGGTCTGGCTGCTCCGTCCGCTGAACGATTCCGAACTACACGCTCGGGCCGAAGCGTTGATGCTGACCGACGACACGACCAAATGGCGTGACGCCGAATCGAACTACCTGCAGCCGCTGCTCGACCGCTATCCCGAAAGCGAATATGCCGAGGATGCTCGGAATTGGCTCGACATGATCCAAATGGAACGTGCCGAAGCTCGTCTGGTTCACAGCCTGCGTATGTCGCGAGATTTCCGCAGCGATGCCGAACGCCAACTGGCCAATGCCCGCGGCCTGGAAGATTCTGGCAACCATCTGGGGGCCTGGTACCAATATGACCGGATGGTAGAAGATTTGCCCGAGTCGCCAGACAACCGTCCTTACAAACTGATTGCCAAGCGTGAGATCGTTCGACTGCAATCGTTGCGGGTTCGCGACAGCGTCCAGAAGTCGACCATCAGCGATTTCGTGCTGCAGGCGGAAGAGATGATCTTGTCGGGCAACGTGCGTGAAGGTCGCGAGATCTTCCGCCGGATTATCTCGCTGTATCAAGAGAATCCTGAAGCAGGTAGTGCGGTCGAGCTTTCCAAGAACGAGTTGGCCAAGCCCTATTCGATGGCGGCTGCCAAGGGTAACACTTCGACTCGACCAATCAAGGTTGCCTCTGAGGACGAAACGGCCCAGGAAGTCCGCAAGCCGGAACTGACCGAAGCCGCGTCGCCGGCTGAATCGCCAGTAACCGACGAAGCGACGACTCCGCAGCCGATGCCAACCGAGGAAGCGACCGGGGAGATCGAGATCGACGTCACCGAAGCGGCCGCTCCTGAAGCTGGAACCCCGGAAGCTGGCGCACAGGAAGAATCCCCGGTCAAACGAGCTCCTTTGTTCCCGATCGGTAGCGAGTTCTAAACCGAGCCACCAGCACCCACGGTAACCACCCATTCCCAGATGAAGGCCTGTCGAGCAAACGTTCGACAGGCCTTTCTCATTGGTGCCGGCTGTAACGATTATCCGGATTTCGATCCATAATCGGACTGGGGATTAGTGAATCCCCTAACGGGTATCCGCGGTATTCCGGCATAGGTTTGTAGTGAGTCGCGCGAATTGCCGGTCACTCCCCGGCTCGCCGGTATTCGCCCCCAACCAGGAACTCCTTTCTCTATGTTTCGCGTCTTGGAAATTAACCAGCCGGAAGACCTCTCCCATGTGCGTTGCAATTGGCAGCGATTGTGGGACTCGACTCCCAGCGCGACGTTCTTCCAAACGCTGGAGTGGCTACAGATTTACTGGAAGCACTTCGGCGAAGGAAAACAGCTTCGGGTTCTTTTGGTTTTAGAGGATCATCGCCTGGTCGGTGTCGTTCCTTTAGTCGTCGTCCATGAATCCACGCGTCTTGGCCGAGTGCGTGTGCTGACCTATCCACTTTCCGATTGGGGAACCCATTTCGGCGTTCTGGCGGAAGACCCCAAGGCGACCCTCTGCCGCGCACTGCAGCACATCAATAACACGCCACGCAATTGGGACCTGATGGACCTGCGTTGGCTTGATGAAAACGATTTGGAACGCAGCACCACCTTCGATGCGATGAGCGACGCCGGTTTCAGCCCCAACCCAGGCGTTTGGAAAGAAACGGCTCTGATCGACTTTGAAGGAACGTGGGAAGACTATCTGCGCTCGCGCAGTCCCAAGCTTCGTGCAGAAGTTCGCCGCAAGCTGAAGAAGTTTGATGCCACCGGCCGCATTCAACTGCAGCGTTATCGGCCGCGGGGCAAAGAGGCCAACGACTGCGATCCTCGCTGGGACCTCTACCGCACTGCAACCCAGATCGCTGAACGGAGCTGGCAAGGGCATTCGACGACCGGCACGACCATCTCGCACCGCAACGTCCGTAGCTACATCAAAGACTGCCATGTCGCGGCAACACAACTGGGCATGCTCGACCTCGCGATTCTCTATCTCGAGGAACGTCCGATTGGCTTCTGCTACAACTACACCTTCAAAGGCCAGATCTTTGGCCTGCGAAGAGGAGATACCCCGGAGGCTCGCGAACATGGCCTCGGTACGCTGCTCACCGCGATGCTGATCCGAGATAGCTTCGAACGCGGAGATACCACGCTCGACATGGGCCCCGGATCGTTTGAAGCAAAACGCCGCTGGATGACTCGCATCGCGACCGTGGGACGCATGACGCACTATCCGCTGAATGCACCTCGCGCTCAGATCTTGCGTCTGAAACATTGGTGGCAATCGCGTCTCGATCGGAAATCGGGTCGCTTGCGTACGGCGCTCGAAAGCAAGGCGACTTCCTAGCGTGCTGACACCGTTTCTGCAGCTAACCGAATCTAGACATTCCTTGGGAGTAGATGCGGATCACAAGCCAGAAGTGGGAAGAGGCAACTAAGAATACGGCACGCCAAGTTAGTTTGCCACGTAATCATTCCGCAGTGAACAATCGATGTCTGCGAATGGCTCTCTCAAGAAACGAAACACGGCCGAAAGTCTTTACTACCACGAGGTAATCAGGGGCTTTCGACCGTCGCGCTTCGTTGGTTCTTATGGGCCCGGTCTTAGTTTTCCGGGCCAAACCCTGGGAGAAGCAAAGCTTTGCCAGGGTGTTTGATGCTTGGTTACTAGTTGATTCGTAGGCAGGTATCCAAATTGTTCCCGCCCACGGAAACTTTTTCGCCTTTTTCTTAGGCGACCAATTCCTTGATCACCTTACCGCCGTTGGCGATCTTCATCGGACGACCGCTCTTGCTGGTGAAGGTCGTGTCGAGCGAGATACCCATCGCGCGGCAAACAGTCGCCATCAGGTCTTCCGAGCTGTAAGGTTCGGTTTCGACGCGGGTACCATCGGAGCTGGTAGCACCGACAGCCAGACCACCCTTGATACCGCCACCACCAACAACCGTGCTCCAGCTACGAGCCCAGTGGTCGCGACCGGTGTTACCGTTGATGCGAGGCGTACGGCTGAACTCACCCATCCAGACAATCGTGGTGCTTTCCAGCAGGCCACGCTGCTTCAGGTCGGTGACCAGGGCGCTCATGGCCTGATCCATAACCGGCAGCTTGTTGTCCTTCAGCGTGTTGAAGATGTTCTGGTGATTGTCCCAACCACCCAGGTCAACTTCGATGAATGGAACGCCAGCTTCCACCAGACGGCGAGCCAGCAAGCAACCACGGCCGAAGCCATCGTTACCGTACATTTCCTTCATTTCTTCTGGCTCTTCATTGACGCGGAAGGCCTTCATCTGATCGCTGGTCATCAGCTTGACGGTCTTGTCCAGGATCTTGGCGTGATCCATGGCGGCTGGACCGCGGTTCTGGCTGACGAAACCACCTTCGATCAGTTGCAGCATGCTCAAACGGCTTTGCAGCGTTTCATCGCCCCAGCCCTTCATGCCAAGGTTACGAACCTGGCCGCTGCTGCTGACGGTGAATGGAGCCCACGACATGCCGAGGAAGCCTGGACCGACGCTACCGCCGCCAACCGAAACGAACGGCGGAATTTCCAGTTCGTTGTGGTCGCTCGCCAGTTCGTGAGCGATCACCGAACCGTAGCTTGGGTGTTCGATGTTCGGATTTGGAACGTAGCCGGTGTGCATGTAGTAACGTCCACGACCGTGATCCGCTTCGCGGGTGCTCATCGAGCGAACGATCGAGAGGTTATCCATGACCTGGGCAACCTTCGGAAGGTGTTCCGAAATCTGCATGTCGCCCTTGGTGCTGATCGCCTTGAATGGGCCACCGGTGTTGGTACCTGGCTTCAGGTCCCACAGGTCCATGGTGCTCGGACCACCACCCATCCACAGCATGATGCAGCTCTTGCCACGCTTCTTCAACTCTTGTGCGTTGGCCTGAATCGCGTTGCCCATCATCAGCGATGGAGCGACCATGGCAGAAGCACCAGCCATGTGCGACATGAAATGACGTCGGGTCATCCCGCTTGGAGTCTGAGTCATAGCAAAGTTTCCTTGTTTTGATGCCCGACGACTCGGGCCAGTGGTGCAGTACTGGGTAGGAGTACGTCGAGGGTTTAGTGATTTAAGATGAATTCGTTGCTGTTCAACAGGGCCCAGAAGACATCTTGCAGTGCCTTCGCCATGTCGCCCTTGTGAACACCAATCAGGTAATTCGCCGCTTGCAACTCGTTGCGAGTTGGACGACGAGCAATCGTTGCCATGTAGAGGTCGTTGATGGCCTCTTTACCGTCGCGACCTTCCGCAGCCATCGTGTGGATGAAGCTGCCTGGCTTGGTGCTGACGGCATCCATCACCAGGTCGCCGTTGAACATCATCAAGGCTTGTGGGATGGTTCCATTGAACGTGGTGGCTTCGTCTCCTTCGTCGGTACCGAAGGCGGTGACGAACTGACGCATCCATTCGCTCTTCTTCTTTTCCTGGTCTTCGTAATTGCCACGAGTCTTGTGGGCCTGGGTGGCAACCAACAGCGATTCGTACAACTGTTCGGCCTGCATTTGACGCAGGTAGAAGTGGCTGAACTTGGGTGGCTCGCCGACGGTTGGATCGTCCAGGGCATTCGACTTGGTGATGCGGCTAGAGAGCCCGTAAGCTTCGCTCAAAGTGATCCAGCGAATCAGGTCCTTCAGGTTGAAGCTGTTCTTGCGAACTTCTTCACCCAGGTAGGTGACCAGTTCTGGATGCGTTGGACGGTTGTGAGGTCCCATGTCATCGACAGGCTTAGTGAAGCCATAGCCCATGAAGTGACCCCAGTAACGGTTGGCCACGGCTTCTGGCAGGCTGCCCGAATCAACGATGAACTTGGCAAGTTCTTCGCGGCGATTGACTTCCGCCACGCGACCGCTGGTTGGGATCTTCTGACCGTCGAGGAACTCAGGGTAGGCGACCTTTAGCAGGCCGTTACGCAGTTCGTAATAGATTTCGGCGTTCTCGATGTTGCGGCCTTCACCCATGAAGTCGCCATCGCTGAGCACCATGGCTCGCATCGCACCGTCGTCACCGGCTGGCATTTCGCCACGGCGAGCACGGGTTTGACGGAAGAAGGCGTTCAGGTTCCAGAACTTTTCCTGCTTCCATTCGTTGAACGGATGGTTGTGGCACTGGGTGCACTGCACCTGCATACCAAGGAAGATCTGAGCCGTCTTGGCGGTGGCCTGGACGCCGTTTTCGTCCAGCTTGTCCATATAGAAGTTGACCGCGCCGTTGAACTCAGGCATGCCTGGGTGATTGGCACCGGTCGCGGTGACCAATTCCTTCACCAGTTGATCGTATGGCTTGTTGCGGGCGAAGCTGTCACGCAGATACTTCTGCATGCCAGGGCGGCTGATCTGCGAGTTGTTGTCGGTACCACCGTTGCGGCCAATCAAGATGTTGGTCCAGATGGTGGTCCAGTTCCGAGCGTATTCTTCGGTGTAGCGTTCGTCGTACAGCAGCTTGTCGACCAGGTTCTTACGCTTGTCCTTAGAGCGATCGCGAGCGTATTCATTCAGTTCTTCGACCGAAGGAACACGCCCCAGCACGTCCAGAAACAAACGACGAGCCCAGACGGTGTCGATTTCTTCTGGCGAAGGCGAGATTCCGTAATCTTCCCAGCCCAGACGGATCTTCTCGTTGATCTCGGCAACCTGAGGGATACCGTAATCATCCGACTTATCAGCAGCCTGCGATCCGGCCGAGACCGCAAACACCAGGCAGATTGCTAGGGGAAGGATTTGCCAGCGCGACATGGGGATTACCTCTTCTGCAACAAAAAATGGACGGCGAAAAGCCCTCGTATTGCACGAGTTAGGTTGTCCATTGCGAGTTACTTTCGTGACGAGACATTGTGAAAATGCCGTAACTCACCTGGATAAACGACCCTGTACTAGGAATGTACTCGTCGATTTTCCTGGATCCGTCCGATTTCTGCCACTTTTTTCAGACGACGGAAAGACGACAACCCTACTAATCTATTCTACGGCAGGGTCTTCTATTATTGCGAATCTCCAAAAGTGGGATTTTTGGAGCCAATTTTCATTTTTCTATTTGGTATCGCGTTTCGCAGCAGATGCACCCCCATGCGGGGCGTATCAGAATTGCACATTGTTCGATTTTGCAACGTGCAAAATAAAACAGGCGAGTCGCTTCAAAGAAACGGACTCGCCTGTTCTATTCGGGATGGAAGGGGGAGATCCCTCCAACTCAAGCCTCTTATCATCCTTTTGGAACGACCTTAACCCAATGCCTCTGAAGGATTAAGGCCAAAAACCGGTGTGCCTCTTCTTAATACCGGCCCCTGTTATCCAGGATCCTCTTCTCTGTTCCGACCCTGTCTCAGTTCCGTTAGGATGCTAGATATATATGCATAAGGTGTGCCAAAAGAATATCCTGACGCTGGATAGCCGCTGATCACCTCAAAAATCCTTCGTTGGGGCCAGAATGGAGACGTCTTTCCTTCTGCTAGCGTCACAACTGGTGGGGAGCCCCCTCTGCCTACCTCCGCGGAGTATTAAACGGGCAGAAACCTTGGCCTCGGTCCGGGGTTCTTAACCATGTGCCCCAATAAGTTGTCATCGGACCGAGACAACTCGATGGCGGACGCGACGACCAGAGGTCTTCATGGGACATGGCTTCTGGTTTTTGCCGACCACAGTCCCTAGACTGAATTTCAGGGGTCTGCAGGCCCTATTCATTCCTTGTCATGTCGGCTCGCGGAGAAGTTATTTTGTCGATTTCGGAATCGACTGCCCGAAGATACGAACTGCAAGATCCGGACGTCCGGCTCATGCTGTTGGTGCGCGACGATGATGCCGCGGCGTTCGAGGAGCTGATGCTCCGCTATCAACGTCGTGTGGTCACCGTGCTCGAGCACCTGGTCAGCAAGCGGGATCTCGCCGAGGATCTGGCCCAGGACGTCTTCATGCGCGTTTATCGCTCGCGGAAGACCTATGTCCCAGGTTCGCGGTTCTCGACCTGGTTGTTCACCATTGTGAACAACGTTGCCAGCAATGCCCGAAGAAGCCTTGCCCGACGCAAGGAAGTCCAAGTCACCAACCCAGCCGATCAGTCCGGAAGCCAGCCCGCCGATCCGCTGGAACGCATCGCCACCGCCGCCAGCGGTTTGATGCCGACCCGTCAGTTAGATAAGTCCGAAATGGGCTCGATCGTGCGCCAGGCGGTCCAGTCCTTGAACGAGCGGCAGCGAATGGCTGTGTTGCTCGCCAAGTTTGAAGAGATGAGCTACAACGACATCGCCGAAACGATGGGGATGTCGGTCCAGGCCATCAAGTCGCTGCTCTCACGAGCACGCGCGAATTTGAAGGATGCCCTACAACCATACCTCCAGGAAGGAACCGTTCCTTAACGGACCAAGCGGAATACTCTCCGTTTACCCATCGACGTAGCCATGACCGATCCGACCGCACATCCCGACGAAACGACCGAGGTGGACGAGCTGCTTGCCGCCTATCTCGATAACGAGCTTTCCGAAACGGAAAGATCGCTGGTCGAAACGCGCCTGGCCGAGGACGACTCGTTCCGCAATCGGCTCGACGAGCTTGATCGTGCCTGGGACATGCTTGAAGCACTGCCCAAGGCCGACCTCGACGACGAGAAGTTCGTCCGCACGACAGTCGAGATGATCACGGTCGCTGCCTCGCAAGAGATTCAACAATATAAGCAACAGCAAAAGCGAAGCGCCTTCGCTCGCCAGGCCGGCATCGCCTTGGCCATCGTCGCCTTGATCGGCATCGGCTATATGCTGACGCAATATCGCCTGAGCCGCCCCGACCGAATTCTGGTTGAATACCTGCCGGTCATCGAACGGGTCGACGAATTCGAGCGTGTCGACAACATCGAGTTCCTCGAAGCGCTGCGAAAAGAAGGTCTCTTCACCGGAGAAGCCAGCGATGAATCGTAGCTTCATCACGGCTGCGACCATCATCGCAGTCGTGCTTGTCACCGCCCTGATTGGCGTCAGCCAGGAAACGCTCTCGGAACGATCCGAACGAATCGCCGCGATGTCGGCAACCGACAAGGCGGAGTTGCGTGTCAAACTGGAACGCTTCGAACGGCTTCCTTCCGACGAACGTAATCGCCGGATCGAACTGAACGACGCGCTCGAGTCGCATCCGGAAGGGGAGCAGCTTCGCGAGGTGATGGACCGCTACTACGACTGGCTGAAAACGGTCGACCAATCCGACCGCATCAAGCTGCAAGGGATGCCAGTCGATCAGCGCATCGTCGAAATCAAGAAGATCATCGGTTTCCAGGAACGTCAGCGGTTCGACGAACTGACCCGTGCCGCCTGGCAAGACATCAAACCTCGCCCGGAAGACTTCGCCGCGATCCGTAGTTGGTTTGACGAATGGCTGGTGAAGCATCAGGAAGAGATCCTCGCCAACGAACCGAAGCTGTACGCCAAGTTCCCCTGGCTCGAGAAGCGGATGTCCGACTTGCCTCCCGATCGCAATAAGCTTTCCGGCATCTGGGCTATGTCGTTCCGTTCGGATGCCCCGGGGATCAATCGACTGACGCCAACTGAAGAAGAATTAAACGAGCTCGCCACGCGCCTCGACAAAGACACCCAGTCCCGTTTGAACAAAGAACCTTCCGACCGTCGCATGGGCTTGTTGAATGCGCTGATGAAGAACGCCTTCATGTCGCACATGCACGAACGGGTCAGCGACGAAGAGCTGCAGCAGTTCTACCGTCAACTTCCAGAGAAACGTCAGGCTGAACTCGCAGGCTTGCCGCCGGAAAGCTTCGACAAGGAGCTTCGGGGCGATTACATGCGAGCCAATGGTGGCCGATACTTTGGTGGCAATCGACCTGGCAATCCTCCGTGGGATCGTGATGGTCGTCGTGGAGACGATCGCGACGGTGGTCGACGCGGTGGCCCCGGGGATCGTGGTCCTGGCGACCGCAGACCAGGGGAGCGAGGCCCTGATGGTCGTGGCCCCGGAGGTCCTCCTGGAATGCGAGATGGCCGAGGCCCTCGCCCTGAAGGCCCACCACCGAACATGCGCGATGGCAACCCACCGCCACCAATGCAGGACGGAACGGTCGAAACCTAGAGGCTGCTTCGCTAGAAGAAGCCGCCTGGGGTTCGAAGCTGACGGTCAGGATCTTGCAGTCCGACCTTCTTAAGATAGGCTTCCACCTTTCGCTGAACACGCCGCTGGTTGCGAACCACCAGGCCTGATTCTTCCGCCTTGATGAACGTATCTTCGTTGCCCCAACTTTCCGGGGCGACCGACTGGCGGATCTTATCGGCGATATCTTGTGCGGCATCCAACGGGATCGTTTTGCCCGGTCCCAGAATCGCGCTGAAGTAGTGCGATTGAAAGATATTTTCCTCCTCTCGCTGCTGAACTTTCCGCAGCACTTCATCTCGATCCGGCAATTTCCGCTGCTGGCGAATCTCTTCCAGTGCCACTTCCAACTTTCGATGGACGGCATGCGTTTGAGCCACGATCAAACACTCTGCCCCCATCGGAAAGTGACAGATCCTGCCTTCTCCTTGCCGGCTTTCCAGCCAGCTTTCCGGTTCAATCGAATGCATCAAGGCATCGCGCAGGCCTCGGTAGTCGACTTCCCGTTTTGGATCGACAAAGCCGCCGAAGCCCGTCGTTTTCGGCGGAGGCGGAATACCTTCGACTTCACGAAGATAGTCGAGCGCCGCCAGACGTATGTCAGGGTCAGCACTATAAAGTCCGTGCCAGAACAGATCGCGTGCCGGGTAAGCTCGGATCAGTGACTCCGCTTCCGGTTCATCGTTCGAGGTAATCACGACCACCTGGCCATCGATAAACCAATCCAACTCGTGCCGTAGGAGAATCATATCTAGAAGTTCATCCACCGGAATCGGCGGCGTTCGAACCGTGATCGGGAAATCGGCCGCCAATCCTACGTCGTCCAAGGCTCTTTTATCGATGTGGAAGGGAAGCAGGGCCACCTTACTTAGATCGGCCATTACCTCTTCCAAAGGAACCTCGTTCACGTCCAGGCCAGCCCCGACGCTGTGCAGCGTGAGTGCCGATTCCGCTTCTTCCTTCGGATAGACGGTAACGAGCAAAGGCATGGTGTTGAACGGATCGTTAGGGGCATCCTTCAACGCCCGCAGGGTTTCCAATAGCCGCTGCACCAGGAGATGCCCTTCGACCGAATGCGATATGAGCAAGCCATCGTCGATCTGCCGCATCACGGCGTGCTTCTCTTCGATCCAGTGCTCAGGCGTGATGATCGACTTGATCACATCGTCAATTGGATTGAAGTCGAAAGGCTCGCCCAGCAAATCCGGAATCGGATAGTAATGGGTGATCCGCTGTTCTTTCGGAAGCTCGTAGACCGTAATTAATAATCCGTCGCCATCTGGGATGAAGGTCAGCCCCAAATCGTGCAACATCCACTTTAACGCTGTGTAACCATGCCAACGTTCTGCACGGAAAGTGACCGGAAACTCTCCCGAGAGTCCCACTCGTTCCAATTGAAGTTCGTCGACACGGACCGGTATGCCCAACTGGTCGGCAAATTGCTGGGCGACATCTTTCAACTGCTTGTCGACCACATTCAGCGAGACCTTCGTTTTCAAAAGGGTCTCGAGCGCGGCTTTATCTTGCCAGCCCCTTTCCATCAATTCAGGCCGAGGCGTCGGCTTGACCTGATCCAGTTTCGCCTCTGGCTCTTGGGCGCCGGCAAAGCTCACGATACCCAGAAGCAGAAAAAACGTTAGCGTTCGCATTGCCCCATCACCGCCTGGCTGAAAAGAAAGACGTATTGCCTGCCCCGTATGAAACGACGACATAACGATACGCTACTGAAGATCGGGAGGGAGTTCAACAAAACGGGGCAAAGAAGCCACCCATTCGGTGCACATCGCTCTCGACGACGTTCGCTGGATCCATAAAAAAATCCCGGCGATGTCATCAAGTGACATTGCCGGGATCAAGTAGATTACGCTTCAGCGGCTTGATGCCGGTCGGACTACTTCGAGTCCGCCTTCGAGGCCAGGCTTTCCAGGTAGGTGACCAGGTCGGCCAGTTCCTGAACGGTCACGTCGTTGGCCAGGCCAACTGGCATGATCGAGACCGTGTCTTTCTTTTGGCCTTCGATCTCGTCTGGGTTCAAGGTGATCTCGGTGCCCTGGGCATCGCGGATGACAATCTTTTCCGGACCTTCAAACGTGATAAAGCCTGACAGGACACGACCATCTTCCATCTGGAAGATGTTGGTCACGAACCCTTGCGCCAGCGACTTGCTTGGCAGCACGATCGCTTCGGTCAATTGATCCCGCTTATAAGTCTTGGCGACCTGCGGCAGGTAAGGACCACGAGGCGTTTCGTTCGGATCGACCGTATGGCACTTGTTACAGGTCAGCTTCGCGAAGAGCTGTTCACCTCGCGAGGTGTCCCCCTTCATGCCCACGACCTGCTTGATGACCTCGGTCGGGTCGATGGTCGAAACCTTCGGACCGGTCGGCTTGTTCATCTGAGCCTTCAGCTTCCAGGCATCGGCCACCTTGCCGGCAGCCGCAGCGACATCGGCATTGCTGCTAGCCAAGAGGCCCCGAACCTTATCTTCGAGGTTACGATCGTTCACAATGATGGCCGCACCCAGCAGTTGTGGCTGACGAGCCGGATCGCCCCAGCCTGCTTCCAGCGACGACTTCACCGTGCTGGCCACTTCTGGCGAAAGCTTCTGCTGTGTCGACAGCGTCAGCAAACCAGCCTCGGCCCACAAGGAAGCAGGCGAAGTCGGCGTCTTGGCGAGGCTTTCGATCACACCGATCTGACGGCTCAAGGCATCCTTATTCTGGAAAGCACTCAGCGTCTGCTTGAAAGCGGCACCGCCTGGTTCGCTGGCGTACAACTTGCCGAGACCGACCAGGGCGGCTTCGACCACACTGGCTTCGGTGCTGCGGAGCAGGGCGGTGATGGCCTGGGCTCGCACTTCCGGAGCGGTATCCGAATCAGTCGCCGCTTTTTCGAGCAGGCCGATCGCTTCGCCAGGGAGTTCGTTCGACTGGGCGATGATCGAGATCGCTGCCGCAGCGAACTTCGGATCGTTGGCCGCCTTCTGCAGGGCGAGTCGCAGCGTGCCGTCCAGTTCGATCCGGTGACGCTGAAGCTGCTCGAGCAGGAAGGCCGATTCTTCGTTGCCAGCCGAAGCCAACGCCGAACGAAGCACGCCACCAATCTTGTCGGACATCTCCCATTTCTCAGGCTGATAGTAAGGACCACGCGTATCAGGTCGCGTGCCCCAGCTATTTCCCTTCCACTCGCCGTCCACGTAGTACAGACGGCACAAGGCAGTCAGCAGGCCCTGACGACGGTAAAGACTTTCTTCCTTCGGCAGACGTTCGATCAAACCTTCGACCACCTCTGGCTTGTGCATCCGCTGCAAGGCGAACAAGGCAAACTGACGCTTGCGTTCGCTGGCGGTGCGACCGTCGAGGACAAAGAACAACGGCTCGTAAGCTTCCAGATTCGCCAAGGCCTGGAAAGCGGTGTGGCGGATCACTGGGTCATCGCTACCAAGGAACGTAACCAATCCTTCCGGATTCGCCCCTGGCACCGGCAGTGGCGTCTTTAACTCGGTCAAACGCCCAAGCGTAATGATCGATTCCAATTGCATACGTGGATCATCGCTTCCCAGCCCACGGTTGGCAGCCACTTCCACCAGTTGTCGGAACTTCGGAGCAGTCCGCAGGTCTTGATTTAACAAGGCGAGGTCCGACATCGCACGAATCGCCAACGGAGCGATCTCGGCCTGACGCTGGGCGGCCATGTTCAGTCGGTCGAACCAGACATCATAAAGGCGTTCCCAATTGGGAGCCTGTTCGGTAATGATCTGATTTCCGAGGTAGATCGCAGCGACGCGTGCTTCCGTGGAAGGGAGCTTGCCGTTAATCTCTTGCCCCATCATCAGATTGCCGGCCTGCTTCAAAATTGAATTGGCAGCCGGTTCTCCTGATTCGCTCTTTACCATGGCTCGAGCCAGCAGTTCACGCTGAGCGGCCAGGCGACGTCGATGACTGTCGGAGTTCATCAACTGAAAGAGTTCGTCTTCGGTCGCCTTCCTCAGGACAGGCATCGCTTCCGCCTGGTATCCCTTGGGCGTCACGCGAACGAGGTAACCCACGTCTTCGCCGTTGTAGGTGAACGTGGCACCTTTCCAACTGGCTGCGTAGATATTGCTGTTGCCGTCGACATCGAGATCGGTCACGCGAGGAATCCCGAGGAACTCTTCCTGATTAACCTCGAACGTGGCACCGGTTCGTTTTGGGTTATGGCGATAGATCCAGCTTCGTCCCCAGTCGGCCGTGTACAAAGCATTGCCGTAGCCTTCGGGGAAACCTGGTTCGTCCATGTACAACGCACCACAGCCAGAACCACCACCGTAATCGGCCAACGGCTGAATGATTTCGTCGCCGAAGTTCATGTACAAACGAGGATAGCCGTGATCTTCCATCCCGCTGAAGTGATGCAGACGAATGTCCCAGCCGCCACCATCGTTGGTGTTGTCACGCGTGAAGGCGTTCATCAGCGGATCGACCGCGACTTCCAGGATGTTACGCGTACCGTTGCTGTAAACTTCCATGTGCGTGCCATCAGGACGAACCCGCAGCACACCACCGCCCCGCATCTGCAACTTACGACCGTCGGCCCCTTCGGCTTCCATGAAACCAAAGTCGCCAATGGCCAGGTATAACCAGCCGTCGACGCCCAGCGTGACGCCGTTCGAGGTATGGTCGGCAGGACGATCTTTGAAGGTAAACGCGAGGTTCTTGATCAAGATCTCTTGGCGATCGCTACGGCCATCGCCATCGTCGTCGATGAAAGCGCTGAGGTGCGGCGGATGCAGCACGTACAAACGGTCGCGATCCCACACGATGCCGCGTGGCGAGTCGACGTCGGGTACGAACAGCTTCACTTCGTCGGCCTGGCCGTCGCCGTTGGTGTCGCGCAGGCGATGGATCGCCCCACGTCGCTTCTCGCGATCGAGCGAACCATTCTTATCGACCGAAACGTAAACGTCCCCTTCAGGACTGCTTGCCACGAAGACCGGGTAATTGACCGCTGGCGGCGCTGCGAACAGCGTCGTATCGAAGCCTTCAGGAACCTTCACTTCGGCCAACAGTTTCGCGTCGGCATCTTCCTTGGCTTGGGCCGGAGCAACTTTCACCAGTTCCGAACCGAGCAGACGGACTTCACGAATCGAAGCCCAGCCCCCATGCTTGCTCTTTAAAGCGTTGATGCGAATGTAGCGAAACCCGCCCGCGACGAATTCAAAGTCGTGCTTGTTGTCCTTCTTGTCAGACTGATCGACGATGGTCATCCACTTCTCGCCGTCCGCACTCCCTTCGATCGTGTACTGGTAAACGCCACCTTCCGATTCCCAATCGATCTGGGCACCACGCAGTTCCTTCGGTTCGCCCAGGTCGACCTGCAACCACTGCGGATAGTCCGCACTGCTGGCACACCAGCGCGTTGACTCTTTGCCATCGAAGGCGAGCTTGGCGAAGTTGTTCTTGCCGGTTTCTTCGCTGGAAGCGGTGGCTGGCTTGTTGAGTGCCAGGTTCACAGGAACCAGTTTCGGCGTCGTGTTGTCGATTTCTTTCAGGTAATCGTCGTTCAGCTTGTCGCAGGCCCACAACGTGCCACGCGTCAGCATGTTGAGAAACGCATCCGCTTCCATCGTTTCGTTATGGTGTCCCAGCGTCGTCCCGAAGACGCGCGTCTTGCCATACTGGTTGGTCCACACGCACGCGTGCTCGACGCCGTCGTTCTTTTCCTTGGAAGCACCCAGCACGTGAGCCGTGTCCCAAACCTTGGCGATGTGATAGAGCTCGCCCTGTGGGTTGGTCCACGCAGGACCGAAGTCTTGCATGATCGGATGCTCCGGGTCGTAGTTGTAAACCGCGTGCGGGTACTGGGCACCATGACGATGCGAGGTCACACCGCAGAACTTGAACCACTGGTCGGTTCCGTCGCGATAGCAATGCATCGCGCAGTGAATCACCACGCCGGGCAGGCCTTCTTGGTGCGGCTTCAGCACGCGTTCGGTCCAAGCCGGATCTTTCACGGCGGCGAAGCATTCGTTGTGCAGAACGATGTCGTAGCCGTCGGCCCAGTTGGGATTCTGGTAGAGCGGAATCTTGGTGTCAGTTGTCGAGCCACCTTCGTGAACGACGGTCACTTCGATGTTGGCTCGAGCTTCGAGCCCGTCCTTGATGATGTTCTTTTGCGACTCGTAGTCGTGGCAGCAACCACCAGTGACCAAAAGTGCTTTGATGGGCTTAGGAGCATCGGCGGCAGTCAGGGGAGCTGCGGCCAGGCCAAGCGTCAACATACCGAGGACGAGGGCCATAAATCTGCGGGGGATCGTCATCCAGAAAAACCTATAGCGAGGGAATATTTGGCTGGCAGGAAATAGGGTGAGGGACCATATTCACTATAGTTCAAACCCTTTCCAGAGGCACCTGTTTGGGCTATTCGATTTCGCAGCCGGCAGAGATAATTCCCCGTTTTCCCGCGGTTTGAGGGGGAGAAACAGCGGAATTCGGGGCAGAGAGCCGTTACGCAGCCGCCGGGGCAGCATCGGCGATGAAGACACTCACCAGCAGATAGATGGCCAGTGAAAGGCCAAGCACGGCCACCAGGGCAGAAATCCAAGTTGCCAGATGCATGCTGTAGTTGCTCGGCCGCTGGTCGAAGGTCATCTGCCGGATGAAGCTCTTGTGCTGCCAGGCAGAGAGTCCAATCAGGGTGGCACCCAGCAGCACGAACCCAATTCCAATCAGCGACGATGCCAGTGGCGGCGTGATATCGGTGCCAGGATGGCGGAGCATTCGCAAGAACAAGCCAAAGCGAGCCACGAGGAAGCCCACCCCGATAATGGCGAGCCCTGTCCTCAGCCACGCGAGCATGGTTCGCTCGGCGGCAAAAAAGACGCGTGGATCAGACTGATCGGTCATAGATACTTAGGCCGACTTTGCCATTTCGTTGCCGACTTGCGAGGATTCGGCCGATTGGGTTTCGAGAGCGTTTGCATTGCGTTCCGCTTTCCGAATCCCACAGCGACGCCACAAGTCGAGAAATGCATGCGTGAAGGTCGACTCGTTCGTTTGATGGTAGGGCGAACCTTCCGGCAGCACTTCCATCAGACGACGATGTGCCTCGGGCATTTGATGATAGGGAAGGGAAGGGAACATGTGATGCAACGCGTGAAAACGAGTTCCGATCGGAGCCCACAACTGCGTGATCCACATGTTCTCTGGGAAGTTGACCGAATCGAGCAGTTGTTCGAGGAAGGTCATTTCCCCCTCGTGATTGTGCCAGCGGTGAGCGACCAGCGTCCGCACGGCGTTGATCGTTAGGATGAAAACACCCGTGCAGTAAGCTTGAATCAGGAATGGATAGGGGTAACCACCAACGGTAAGTGCGCCAACGAGCACACCCAGGCACCACAGAAAACAAAGCCCTTCCTGCAAACGAATCAGACGCATGGCCTGCTTCGTAGGCAGAGGACGAATGTACTTCGGATCGATCACCATCGACGAGGCATGTTTGAACGCCCAGTCGCGAACGGCCGGACTGACCCACGTCAGTGGTGTCAGGATCAGGAAGCGAAATACCGCCAGGAATGGGACCACAAAGCTTGCCCCAACGAAGGCGAAGATCTGCCAGCGGCCTTCATATTCGATTGGCAGGTACTCGCCATCCATGTCGGTGCCGTAATGCTTGCGGCGATGATGGTCGAGATGCGTGTAATACACAAACGATGGCATCAGGAACGGGATGCCCACCAACAGGTTCCAGGCCACGCGAAACGCGGTGAACGTCCCGGTGCGAAGGTGGACCAGTTCGTGGATGAACATCGCCAACCGATAAAACAGTAGGCTGCTCACCACGAAGAAAGCAGCTTGCTGCCAACTGAACAGTTCGCACTGACGAACCATTCGAAAGCAGAAGATCGCGACCGAAAAACTAAGAAGAAGATCGGTCCAATAGATCCACGGGTTGGGTTTAAACAAGTCGCCGATGGTCTTGCGGGCCTCGGCCAACGAGAAATCATCAGACTTGTTGCAGTGCAGGGGGGCCTGCTTTCGATCGGCGGGAGTATGGCTCATGGCTTATTCGCGTCTTTGCCGTGTTCGCTATGTCGGATACACCGTCCATGATTTGAGATCACATCCTAGGCATCAAAATCGGCTGTGGTGATGAGTCGGGTTCCGCCAATTGTTCAGCCTAAGCTAACTTTCCGGCGGAAGGCGGGCAGGAAATGACGATTAAGTCAACCAAGTAACTTCACCCTTACTGGGTAAAAGTAATCAACGGAAATATACTTGCCCACCCTTCCAAGACGGTATTTTCTCTCTAAATTATCGATATTGCCGCTTATTTTCGCAATTGGCGAGAAGCAAGTCGCGAGGCCGATCTAGGGAACGGAAGGGCCTACCGATATAACATTTATCAATCTTTCGCCCATGCCTCAGGAAAGCCAAGCCAACGGATGCAGTCCCTAGTCGAAGTCGTTATTACCGGAATTGGGGTAGTTTCCCCCATCGGAGTAGGCAATGAGGCCGTTTGGGAAAGCCTTATGCAAGGCAAGTCTGGCATTGCGCCCCTCCAGGAGTTCGCCATGCCCGACTACCCTGTCGAGTTTGGCGGCGAGCTCAAGGGCTTCGATGGCAAGAAGTACGTCAAGCCGCGCAAGGCCTTGAAAGTGATGTGCCGCGAGATCCAGACGGGCTTCTCGGCGGCTGCCCTCGCCATGGAAGAAGCGGGCCTCGAACCTGGCAGCATCGAACCGGACCGGCTAGGTGTCGTGTACGGCAGCGAGATGATGTATAGCGATTTCGAAGACCTGCGAGCGGCTTATAAGCAATGTATTGAAGAGGGTTGGTATCAGCACGATCGCTGGGGGCCTTCCGCCATGAGCGAGACCAATCCGCTCTGGATGCTGAAGTATCTGCCCAACATGCCGGCCTGCCATGTCGGCATCTACTACGACGGTCGCGGTCACAACAATACCATCTGCCTGGAAGAAGCCAGCGCGCTCAACGCGATCTCGGAAGCGTTATCGCACCTGCGACGTGGCACGATGGATTGCATGATTACCGGCGCGACCGGTTCGCGTTTGAACTTGAATGTGCTGCTCTATCGCGGCGACTCGCTGCTATCGCACCGTAACGATGCCCCTGAGAAAGCCTCGCGGCCGTTCGAGAAAGATCGCGATGGCATGGTCAATAGCGAAGGGGCGGCTGCGTTGGTCCTCGAACCTCGCGACAAAGCCGAAGCCCGCGGAGCCAAGATTCTTGGAAAAGTTCTCGGAGCGGCATCGACATTTGGTCGTACTTCGGAAGACGCTCCTGTTTCGGTCTCGGCCATCGAAAGCTGTATCGCCAACACGCTGAAAGACGCCGGCCTAACCAAAGAAGACCTGGCGTGCGTGTTTGCTCACGGATCTGGCATCCCTTCGGACGACACTTTGGAAGCTCAAGCAATCAAGGCGGCGCTGCCTGGGGTCCCGGTCACCGCGCTGAAAAGCTACTACGGTCACACGGGGGCAGCTTGTGGTGCGTTGGATGCCGCGGTCGCGGTTCTCTCGCTGAACCATGGCCAGATTCCAGCAACGCTCAACTACGACACGCCAGATCCGACCTGCGATCTGCCGATCGTCCATGGCGAAGCATTGAAGACCGACAAGCAAGCGATTCTGATCCTGGGTTACACCCGTCGTGGTCAGGTTTCAGGGCTGATCGTCGGACGATAGCGTTCCGGCGCCAGCCGGTCTAAACTGCATTTCTATTGAAGTGCCAAAGTTCTTCCGTCTGGGGCTCGCTAGGAACGCCTTCCATGCTGAAAGGGTGCGGTCTCTCGCTGCTGATACTGGCAGCGCTGGTTGGTGGCTACATGTTCGGGTTCGACCAGGTCTTTCCTCGCCCGGAAGGCTTGATCTTTGGCGGGATTGCCGGCCTGATCACGTTCTTCTGCATTGGAGCTCTCTCCAATGCCTGGCAGGCCCACAGCGATTGGTCGTTGATCTCGAAGGCCCAGTTCGGTCTGCAACTCAATGGTGGCGCGAAGGTAGCCGTCGCTGGTCGTTTGAAGGCGATTGGCGAGCCGATCAAGGCTCCGTTCTCCGGCAAGCCTTGTCTGATCTGCGAATACGATCTGGCTCGCGGCCGAGGTCCCACGACCAGCAAGCATGAAAACACAGGCTCCGACTACGCCGGTTTCCTGATGACACCTTGCAAGATCGAAACCTCTTTCGGCGAGGTTCGCCTGCTGGGGTATCCCATGCTGGAAGAAATCAGCGACAACGTGCTCATCACTTCCGATGCCGTGCAGAACGCACGCAACTTTCTGGCCACCACCCAATTCGAAGATCGCAGCGGGATGAAGATCGTCTCGGTCTTGTCGGTCTTCACCGAACTCTGGTCCGACGACGATGGCAGCGTGACGAAGAACATGCGGCTGACGACCATTCCGGTCGACAAGCTGATTCCGGCCGATGCCGAAAGTCGGTTGATGTCGCAGGCCGAGCTCGAAGCGTCGGACCACAAATTCGACGACGATGAAGACGAGGATGATTACGAACAACTGACCGGAGCCGAACGTCTCGGGCACGAACTTCCCCGTCTTGTGGAGAAGCTGGTCGAACCAGGGACTCAGGTCGTCGTATTCGGAATCTACGACGAAGCTCGCCGAGGTTTGATGCCGCCGAAAGGGAGCATGTACGCCAATCGCTTGCGACCTGGGACGCCTGAAAAAGTTGAAGGGCAACTTCGCACCAAGATGCTGGCCAACGCCATCGGAGCGTTGATTGTGCTGGCCCTTTTACATGGCGGGATCTATCTGGCCGTGCAGAACGCGAAACAGAAAGCAGACGCCGAGCCCGCTGCGAAACTCGAGGGGAATTCCTACCCCACTTCAGAGATCCGCTCGCTATAATCGATGCTCTGGCTTGGATATCTTCCCTGCGATCGAATCGACAAAGCACTGCGATGAGCGACTCTCCGTTTCAATCTCCGGTCCTGGAGCCCACGCTGCCTGAGACCGACTTGCTGACCAACGTTTTGCGGGTGGCCAAGTATCAGCGTTGGATCAATTGGGCCTGCTTGAGTTATATCGGCCTTTACCTGGCCAACATCTCGGTCATCAATCCGATCCTCGTGCCGATGACCGCGGCCGTGCGGGAAGGGCGGGGCAATCCGGCGATGCTGTTGGTACTTTCAATCGGCGTGATGGTGGTCACAGTGCTGCTGCTCGTCTTCGGCATGGCTTCGACGTTTCTACTAGCGAAGCAACTGGGAGGCACGACGATTGCCGTCATCCTGACACTGCTGCAATTGGTGCCCTGCGTTTCGCTGATTGTCTTGTTGTTAATCAGTCGCAAGGCGACCAGTTACCTGAAAGAGCATCACGTCAAAGTTGGCTTCATGGGTGCGAGCGAAGAGATGGTCCGGCAACAATTGCGGGCCTCGACGGAACAGCAACCCTAGGAGAACGCTTCGATCGATGACCATCGAAACTTCAGGCTCAGATCTCGCTTCTCCTTATCAGTCTCCTGATGCCCAAGACGATCATCAGGATTTGGTTCGCCCGATCATGGGAGAACACCTGTGGCATCTGGGGCAGTACCTAGGCTGGGCCGGCCTCGCCTTCCAAGCCCAGGCCACCATGATGTTCGTCACGATGATCTTCATCTGGAATCGTTCGCTCTGGGCGCCCGATATGCGGATGTTTCTTGGAGCGACGGTGGTGATCGCGCTACTTGCAATTACCGGCCTCACCACGTGGGCGGTCATTCGGCTGGCCAGTCGCCTCGAGTACTCGCCGCCGATGCGTTTCTTCCTGGCAATTTGCAGCTTGGTTCCATTTCTGGCGCTGCTGAGTCTGTTCATCGTGATTGATAAGACACGCGGCGTGATGGCGAAGCATCAGATTCCGCTGCTGGCCAATGGTGTCGACTGGGTCACGCTCAAAGGAACGCTGATGCAGATCTTCGGCTCGCTGTATCAAGAGCCCTCGGACATTCCAGAACTAAATCAGCTTTACAATCTCACCTTCTGCGACGACCTAGAACTCGCTCGCCTATCAAGCCGTGGCGAAAACCTGTTTCAATGGCCTGAGCCTCCGGAATTCCAGGCGTTGGACAAAGGTGCCGTTGCGAAGGTGCACGATCGGCAAATCGATCCTCGCGTGCGAATCTATTGGGCTCGCTGGCTGAAAGACGCGGCGCATCATTCCGACGAGCAGATCCTGGCCATCATCTGGGACATTCCCCTCGATAACTGCATGTTCCTGCTGGCTTGTTACGACAACGGCATGGCGATCTTGATCGACGAGTCGAATGAGTACTACGTCGAACCGATCCCGAGTGCCGAGCTTCGCGCGGCGGTCGATCGTATGTTCGATATCGCGACGCAGTGGATCGAGCGGATCACACCGTACGACTTCCCTCGACCGATTCCTCCGGCGGTGCCGGCGGCTCGCCTGACGTTGATCACCACGCATGGAACTCGCGTCATCGAACAGCCATGGAGCGAGTTGACGCAGCATCCGACCGCCAGCCAATTGACGGAAACGATCGATCCGGTCGTCGCGGCGATCTCAGCGATGTACGATTAGAAGCCCCTCGTTCGCACGGGTTCCGTTGAGCGGGCATCTTACGATTGTGTGAAAGTCTCGCGAAGGCAGGGCTGCGCGTGGACGTACATCTCACGGGAAAATACAATCAAACCTCTGCGAGTTTGTTTCTCCCTCACCCACGACGCTACCCAGCGTGGAGTTGATCGTCATGCGTTTCCTGTTGACCGTTGTCACCTTAATTTCGCTGTGCGCGACAAGCACCTTGTCGGCCGCCGAGAAAACGAAGCATGTCCTGCTGTTGGGCATCGATGGTTGTCGCTTCGATGCGCTGACCAAGGCCAACACACCCAATCTGGATAAGTTGATTTCCCGAGGCATCTATTCGCCAACGGCGCTGATCCAGGGAGAGCGTTACCGCAAGAGCGACACCGTCAGCGGACCTGGCTGGTCCAGCATCAACACGGGCGTCTGGGCCGACAAGCATGGCGTGATCGACAATGGCTTTGGCAAACCGAACTTCGAGAAGTACCCTCACTTCTTCCATTACGTGAAGCTGTCCCAACCAGAAGCCAAGACCGTTTCGATCGTCGACTGGACACCGATCGAGAAGTACATCGTCTCGTCGGCCGACGTCTCGATCGACACGACCGAGTACAAGAAGTCGGTGGTGGAACAGTACGACATCGCAGATGAAAAAGGGGTGAACGATGCGATTCGCCTCCTCGACGAAGTGCACCCAACAGCCTTGATGCTGTACCAGGGAATCGTTGACGAATCGGGACACACGTTCGGCTTTCATCCGACCGTCCCGGAATACATCTCGGCGATTGAAAAGGTCGACCAGCGCGTTGGCAAAGTGCTTGAAGCGATCGAAAAGCAAACCGATGAAGAGTGGCTGATCGTTGTGACCAGCGACCATGGCGGAGCGGGCAAAGGGCACGGCGGTGGTCACACCAATCCTGATATCATGCACAGCTTTCTGATTGTCAGCGGAGCCGGCGCCGAGCAAGGCAAGTTCGACCAACAGGTTTATATCGTTGATGCGGTCCCGACGTTGCTTTCGTATCTCGGAATTGCCATCGACGATCAGTGGGAACTCGATGGCCACGTGGTAGGCTTGAAGCAGAAACCTGCCACGCCGTAGTCCATCGCTCGAAGGAGCCTTCCGATCGAGTCTCCGTTTCAATCGCCGCGAGCTGTCTCGCAACCGACAATCGCTTGCCCCGAGGCGGACCGAATTGCCTCGCGGCGATGGCTGGTCATCGTGGCTGTTGTGTTGCATCTGATCGCGGGCATTCTCGCGGTGCTGTATGCCAACGGCATCATAAACGACCTGCTCCAGATCCATCACGAGCCCCCTCAGTACGGCTCGACAAGTGCCAAGAAGATTCTCTTCCCGTTGCTTGTCGGCGTTATCTTAGCCGCCCAGGTCCTCGGCACGGTCGGCGTCTTCCGGCTCTGCTATTGCTGGGACAACGATGGCGGACCGGTGATCATGGCTTTGCTGGTGTTGATCCCGATCCTCTCGGTGCCGGTGCTGTCTTACGCCTTGGTGCGATCCTACTTCGCCGCGAGACGAGCGTTGGCGGATGCCGCCGCAGAGAAGATGAGCCCATAAGAAAAGCCATCACGAATTGCTCGTGATGGCTTCTTCTGTTTTCGATTGCCGGCTCGGGCTTACCATTTCAGACCGAACTTGGCGCCTTCACTCTGGTCGTTCGAGATGCCACCCTTGAGCGGCTGATCCGACTTCTTCTTGACCGACAGTTCGCGGTCGATGTCGACTTCTGGCTCGTCCTTGCGGCGACCACCTTGTCGGGCGTCGGCCGGTGGCGGCTGGGTTGCCTTGATCGACAAGCTGATGCGACGTTTGGCCTGATCGATGCTCAGCACCTTCACTTCGACGTCTTCGCCCGTTTTCAGGACGCTCGAAACGCGGCTGATGCGGCTGTAGCTCACTTCGCTCACATGCACGAGCCCTTCGATCCCCGGGGCGATCTCGACGAACGCACCGAAGTCCATCAGCTTGGTGACCTTACCAGGAACCACCTTGCCGACCGCGAACTCGCTGGCAACCTTCTGCCATGGGTTTTCCATCGTGTCGCGAATCGAGAGGCCGATCTTGCCGGTCTCAGGATCCATCTTGGTGACCTTCACCTTCACGACCTGACCTTCGGCCAGAACGTTGGATGGATGGCTCACACGATCCCAGCTGATCTGGCTGACATGCACCAGGCCATCGACGCCGCCCAGGTCGACGAATGCACCGAAGTCTTGGATGCGGGTAACGGTACCTTCGCGGATCTGACCGATGGTCAAGCTCCCCATCAGTTCCTTCTTGCCATCTTCCTGCAGCTTTTCAGCCACAGCACGGGCACTCAGCACCAGGTTCCGCTTTTCTGGATTCGCTTCCGTCACCAGGCACTGCAGTTTGCGGCCTTTGAATTCTTCCAGGTCTTTCACGTGGTACGTGGCAACCTGGCTGGCCGGGATGAAGCCGCGAGCCGCGCCAACCGCACACTCGAGACCACCCTTGTTCACGCCATCGACCACGGCGTCGACCACGATCCCTTCTTTGATGTCGCCCCAGTCTTGAACGCTGGTCGAAGCACCCGGGATGCCGACTTCGTACAAACGCTGGCTCGCCTGGAAGCTGCCGATCGAAACTTCCATCTTGTCCCCCACGGAAGGGACGGCGATGAAGTTGCGAATCGAAGCGATCCCTTGATTGCCCTGCGGCAGATCGAAGAAGACGTCTTCGCGATGGATACGAATCACGGTCGCGGTGACGCGATCGCCTTCATCCAAACGAACCGCAGCCGGAGCCGGCGTCTGCCCGCTCATCATGTCGTCGAGCGACTGTTCGCCAAACGCGGCTTCGATTTCAGCTTCGATGTCGTCCATCTGCTGACGACGATTAGGGACCTGAACACGGCCACCTTCCACAGGCAGACGATAGTCTGGTTCCCCTTCTTCTTCCGAGGCTTCTGCCAGGGTCGAGCTCAGGTCGTCAGGAATGTTGGTCGGATCGTCGCTGTCAGCTTCCGCCTTGGGCGGCTTGGGACGCTGCGGAGCTGGCTTCGGCTTCTTGGCAGCCGGGGCCGGAGCCGGAGCGTCGCGCTGCGATCCGATCAGAACCTTCTTCTGGCTTGCGTCGCCGGTATCGGCAGCCGAGGATTCAGGGGCCGAAGCTTCAGGACTTGGAGGGGTTGGTTCCGCGGAAGCGGGATCCTGCTGCGGATCAGTCGACATGGGAATGCCTCGGACGAGAAATCAGAAAATCTAAAGGAGGTGTAACCATTAGCGCCCTCTAGGACACAAGTTAGTGAGAGGGCGAAGTAACTGAGTTTAACCACGAAAAAACAGCATGAACAGGGAATGAAGCGACCATCGGCCGTGGGAGCCTATTTTTAGGAGGGACCACGCTAGCTAGGGAAAACGTGTTAAGCTATTCTCCATGGCTGATTTACCATATAGTCTTTCCGTGAAGCTGTACCCCCTGTTCGCATGAATTTCGACGCCTATCCTTCCGAAATCGCGGAACTTATCCAATCCGCTCCGATTTGCCCATTAGGGCCAGGTTCGCCAGATCATTCCGTTTACGACCGACTTCAGTCGATCGATTCCCGTTCGCTGAGCGAAAAGCCAGTGAAAGATCGGGAAATGGTTCGGGCATGTATTAGCGGACTATGGCTACTTTGGAATTACCTCGACCAGTCCCACACCATTAGCCAAGACCTGCCAAGCTCCACCGGCAGTTACTGGCACGGCATCATGCATCGTCGAGAACCAGATTATGGCAACGCCAAGTACTGGTTCCGCCGAACGGGGGACCACCCAGCGATGGAAGCGTTGGTCGAGCAGGCCAATCAATTGGCGAGCGAAGCAAAGCTTGATTCCGCGACCCAATTTCTCGCGGAACGCCCGTGGGCCCCTTATGCGATGGTTGATGCTTGCGAAGCGGTTGCCCGCAACCGTTGCGCAAATAAGGAACTTTTGCAACGTATCGCCCGCGCTGAATGGGAAACGTTGTTTGAATACTGTTATTCGCGGGCTTTTTAGCTCGAGAATGACCGATGCCAGAGAACAGAAAGAGGCTGACTCGTCATTTTTTCTTATCTATTTTCCTGCAGCCTTTAACCTGAAGAGAACAGAATGCTCCGCTACGACTTTGAAGACAGTTTGGGCTATTGGGTGTTCAGCGTGGCGCATCTGATGACTCGCGCGATGAACGATGAACTTGGGAAACTGGGGATCACGTATCGCCAATGGGAAGTCTTGTGCTGGCTTTCGTACATGGGGGAAATCACCCAGAGCGAGCTGGCCGACCAGATGCGAATCGAAGCACCGACGCTCGTGGGGGTGATCGATCGCATGGAACGCGACGGCTGGATCGTCCGCGAAACCGACCCGACCGATCGCCGAAAAAAGATTATTCGGGCGACCGAAAAGGTCGAACCAATGTGGGAACAAATGGTGGCCTGTGCCGCCAGCGTCCGCTCAAAGGCTCTTCGCGGTCTCGAATCGGAAGAAGTTCAAAAGGTGAAAGCCACGCTCACAACCATTCGGGGCAATTTGCTTTCAGAACTTCCGGGACATAATATCCCTGCAGAGCCAATCGGCCAGAAGCGAGCCTCGCAGGCCGCCAGCAACAGCTAAGACGCCTGGCCTCTGACCAGAAGAGCGGAAGGGTTCCGCTTCGCATGCCAACAAGGGCCCATCGATTCCTGAAATCGATCGGGCCTATCCCTGTTTGATCGCCGAAGATGACCACGCATCGACTTCATACCCAGCATCAGCGAACCTTTGAAGGGAATCGGTTTGTCTATCCGGTCCTTTCTCGCCGCAGCAAAGGCTTGTCGATCGGGGTAAATCTGAACCCTGACAAGATCTGCAACTTCGATTGCATCTACTGCCAGGTCGACCGCCGGACCGAAAGCGAAGTCCGCTTTGTCGAAGGGGAACGGTATTATTGCGAGTTGGAAGAAATGCTCGACCTATGTGCGTCTGGCGAGATCTTTCAAACGACCAAGTTCACCGAGACGCCTGAGCATCTTCGCCGGGTGAACGACATTGCTTTCAGCGGCGATGGCGAACCGACCACCTATCGCAACTTCGACGAGTTGATCGAACGGAGTGCCGAGATCAAACGGAAGCATGGTCTCGATCAGGTGAAGATGGTTCTCATTACCAACGCAACCATGTTCCATCGTCCGCACGTGCAGCGCGGCCTTGAGATCCTGGACGCGAACCAGGGAGAAGTCTGGGCCAAGCTCGACGCCGGGACCGAGTCGTACTATCGGACGATCGAACGAACCAAGATCCCGTTTCAGCGTGTGCTGGACAATCTGCTGCTCGCTGCCCAGGTTCGCCCAATTGTGATTCAATCGATGTTCCTGAGGTTGCTGGGCCAGTCTCCGACCGCGGAGGAGATCGTCGCGTTCTGTGATCGCCTGAATACCATCGTGGCGGAAGGGGGCCAGATTAAGCTGGTTCAGGTCTACACCGTCGCTCGCAAACCGGCCGAATCGATTGTGGCTCCGCTCGACGATTCCGAAGTCGACACGATCGCTCAGACCGTGCGAGATCGCACCGGACTGACGGCAGAAGTTTATTACGGCAGTTCGGATTACTAAGCATGGCCACCCACTCGAAACAAACGCTTTACCTGTTGGGCGGCATCATCGCTGCCTTGGCCGTGTGGGGCATCTACCTGGCAATCGGCTCGTATCTTGGCATGGGAGAAGGAACCCGTGCGTACGATATCCGCCGGGGCCTGATGGTGGTGGCATGCATGGGCGGCTTCCTCCTTTTCTGGGGAGCCTTGCTCTGGAATCGCAATCGCCGGACGAACTCCGACGACTCTTAATTGCCTTTCCCTTCCCTCAGCTTTAAGTGGCGTTGCCCAATGGGCGGGCTGACTTGTCTGCGACACGCCTCTACAATAAAGGGGTAAGGTCCGCGTAGCCAACCATGAAGTGAAGGATCGGAAGATGTCTGAAACCAAGATTCGCATCCGTGACAACGGCCCATTTCTCGTCGAAGGCCCTGTCACCCTGGAGGACTCGGAAGGGAACTCCTACACGATCGATAAACCATCGATCGCCTTGTGCCGCTGCGGTGCATCGGATAACAAACCATTCTGCGACGGCAAGCACAAGCATTGCGGCTTCGCCTCGGAAGACCGCGCCACGACCGGCTAGACATTCCTGGCAGTCGTCGCCACCACCTGACACGAACGTCAAGCGGCCTGAAGACCAACTTGGTTTCCAGGCCGCTTGCTCGTTGTTGGGGGAAGAAAGCAAGCTTCGCGCTGCCTGCTTTCCGATTTCACGATTCGCTTAAATCTGGAACTGTGCCACCAGCGTTTGCAGATCGCTCGAGATTCCCGAGAGGATCCCACTGCAGTTCTTGGTCTGGCCTGCTCCTTGCGAAACTTCGTAGGCACTCTTGTCGACTGAAGTAACCGAGCGAGCGATCTCTTCGCCGGCGGTTGCCGATTCCGAAACGGACTGAGTCACCATCCGAACGGCCGAGTTGGTTTGGGCCACACTACCGGCGATTTCCTGGGTCGTAGCCGATTGCTCTTCAATCGCCGCGGCAACCTCTTGCGAGATATGATTCATCTTCATCACGACCTCGCGAATCGCATCGATCGAGCTAAGCGACTCGCCCGACGCTTCTTGAATCCCCAGTACGCGGCGTTCGATATCCTCGGTCGCCTTGGCGGTCTGGCGAGCGAGCTCTTTCACTTCTTCTGCGACCACCGCGAAACCCTTACCCGATTCCCCGGCACGGGCCGCTTCAATGGTGGCGTTCAAGGCAAGCAGATTGGTTTGCTCGGCAATGTCTTGAATCAGCTCGACGACGCCACCAATCTCGCTGGCAGCCTGGCGAAGTTCGGTCAAGCGATCCCGGCTGTTATCTGCGAGGCGATTCGCTTCGGCGGACACGTTGCTGGCTTGTTCCATGTTGTTGGCGATTTGTCCAATGCTGATCGACATCTCCTCGACCGCGCTGGCAACCGAATCCATGTTCGTCGACATCTGCGTTGCAGCCGCCGACATGTTCCGCATGTTGACCGAAAGCTCTTCCGCAGCGGCAGCCGCCGAGGTCGATTGCGACTTGGTATTACTCGACACGTTCGACATGCTGTCGGCCGTATTGCTCATGCTATGAGCCGACTGGGCAATGGCTTCGCTGTTGCGAGTCAGAGCCGTCATCGCTTTCTGCAAGTTGTCGACCATTGTGTTCAACGACTTCGACATGCTGCCAATTTCGTCCTGGGCATTCACATCCACACGCTGGCGCAGATCGCCGGTCGAGACAGCGCCCAAGATGCCCATCACTTTTCGGATCGGCAACACGATCGCTCGGCTTTGCAGGATCGCAACGAGAACGCCCAAGATCACGGCAATCACACAAACACTGGCAACCATCACGAGAGTTGCCCGATTCGAAGAATCCACTTGAGGGCCTAATTCGTTTTGCAGGCCCTGGATGGTTTCTCGCAACTTCGCCGTGGTCACGGCAACGCGAGGTCCTAGAGTATCCCATTCATCACGCACAAGACGTCGTTCTTCTATCAATGCCTGGGCCAATTCCTGAAACTTGGGTTGATAAAGCTGGGACGATGCGAGCGTGGCATCCACCAATTGCTTTCGTTCATTGCTTTTCAGCGTTGACTTCAGTTTTTCGAGCTCTGTTTCCAGCTTGTCACCAACTGCCAATGTCCTCTGCAGATTATCGGCGGTAGGATTCTGTATGAATCGGTTCGCGGCTAAACGCAACTGCATCACGATACTGAGTGTCTGCCCAGCAGTTGCGGCGGCTTCGACATTATCGTCTGTCTTCGCAGTTTGCATGACCTGTAATAAGTTGCGTTCCATGTTAGGGCCTTCGACATCGAGCACTTCGCGCTGAACCTTCGATCGCAACTCTCGAGCAGTCGCCATATCGTCGAATGCAACTTCGTATTGCTGCACCAACTGGCGAATTTCGGTTACCATGGCCTGCTGTTCTGGATCGGAAATTCGCTCGTCTGCTTCCACAAGTAGCTTCTCAAGATCCGATCGTACCTGCTTGAATCGCTCGACAAACCTGGGATCGCTGGTGATATCGAAGTTCTTCGCCGTAAACTGAATCTGCATCATGCCGTCGGCAATGTCGGAACAAAAGTTTGAGTCGCGTGCCAGTTTGCGATAGTCCTGAAATCCAGTCGTCGCTCCGCTTAAGCCGTTCCATGCCACGCCACTGGAAATGACCATCAGCAGCAAAACCATGCCGAAGCCCAACAATGTCTTCTGCATAATATTCAAACGATTCAACATGACTTTTACTCCCCCCAGGAGTTGAATTTGCGGGTAGCGAGCCTGTTTGAGACGTTCACTCAGGACACGTTAACGACGAAGTCAAAATTCCCGATATCGAGCAAACTTAGGCCGCATCGCAAGTGAAGGCTTTCACGTTTATGACAATCACCACGGCCGAGCTGGGGTTCAGATAGGGTCCCGTTCTTCGAATGGCGACGATACCCTCACAAAATGGCAATAGCCGCAAAACTGCCGCACCTTGCCCACCCCCTACGGACTGCCGTAACAGCACCACAGGGAGGGCCCCCTCAAGAGAAAAACACGCCACGATCTAAACGATCGTCGCCTTCTCAGCGCAGCAACTTTCGCAATCCAGCATTGCGATATCTCCCGGAAAAACAGCCCATTTCGGATCTCTTTCCAGCCTGGTTTTCGTGTGGAGGGCAGTCGACGAACTCACGCATTTACATCGACATGCCTCCGACAAGTTATCCCCATTTCGAACCATCGGATGTGGAGAATTTGTGAAGGGCTAAGTCGTTGGCTGGGCTTCAGTTGGCGGGGCAGGGCGGGGGAATTTTGCCAGCGGGTGCTGTCAGTCGGTGGAACCACTCCGCGCGCTGTGCGTAGAATTCGTGCCGCTTTGAAGTTGCCCCGTTCCGCAAGAAGAGTTGCGGCCTGACTGGGGCTCACCCTGGATCACGTCTCGAGAGGATAGGAAGCCAAGTCCGCATGGAAGAACCAACTGTCGATCTCGCCGCCAACGAATCGAACGACACAACCCTGACCAACGAAACTGCAGCCCCTGCCGAAACGTCCGCCACTCGCGAAGATGTGGCCGCGTCCGATTTCCCATTAAGCGACGAACTGCTGGCCAAGTTGGAAGAAGCTTCGGCTCCTTACCTGGGCCAGTGGAACAAGCTGATCAGTACGACCAACTGGGATAAGGGGATGATCATCCACAAGTGGCGTACGTCGCTTCAGGAAGCGGGCGCTCCGACGTCGGAGTATGCTGACGAAGCCTGGGCTCGCCGCGTGGGTGGTGTTACCGGACAGCACGTGGGCCGTCTGCGTCGCGTGTTCGAACGTTTCGGCGACAACTATCCAACCTATAACGGTCTGTACTGGAGCCACTTCCAGGCCGCGATCGAGTGGGAAGATGCCGAGATGTGGCTGGAAGGTGCCGCCGAGAATAGCTGGTCGGTCGCTTCGATGCGGAACCAACGTTGGGAAACGATGGGCAAGCTCGACTCGGAACGTCCCGACGAGAAAGACATCATCTCCGGCGAAATCGACGAAGACTTCGAGCCTGCGCAAGGCAAAGATGGCGAAGTCCACGGCAGCATTGGCGAAATGGACGGACCAACCGGTCCCCTGCATGAAGGCCCAGACTTCGGCGACGAAGAGCAGAACGCCCAGGCCCGCGAAGCAAGCCAACTGGCCGAAGGCGAAGTGGGGGACTCGACCGAGCCACCATCGCTGATCAAGCCTTTCGCGGAAATCGGTGCGATGCCCGACGACGTGCTCGATGCCTTCGAGGCGTTCAAACTGGCGATCATTCGCCACCGAGCCGCCGGCTGGGACGAGTTCAGCCAGGATGACATGATCAGCTGCCTCGAGTCGCTGAAGGTCCTGGTCAACGCTCCTAGTGGCGAAACACCGAAGCCGAAGCGTCCTGCGGATGAAGATAAAGAAGAGGGTTCGTCCCCATTTTAAAGCTGCCTGATCCCCAGCTTGGTTTTCTCAAAAGGCTATGCGAGTTCCCCCGCGTAGCCTTTTTTGTTGCGCATTGAGGGCAGCGATGATGCCGAGTATTTAGGCTGGCCGAATATGGCGATTGGCCTGATTTTACGGGGCTTTTGCCTGTCAGCCCGAGTAACTTGGCGCCACACCACCGGCAACTGCTTGCCACCAGGCAATTTTCGAACAAGGCTTCCACAGAGTCTCGTCATTTTTGTGGAAGCTGATTTATGTCCTATCTCGTCGTATTCGCTGCGCTGCTCGGTATGACCGTCTATCTCGATATGGCACTGCCGATGGCAGCAGGCATCATCTTGATCGGCATGACCATCTGGGCCGTGCTGATGAATCGCAAGCTGCATATCCCGAAGTGGTAATCACCCTGGCGACCTTCTGAGTCAGGTCGGCCACTCGATTTCCCTCTTCACCCGAAGCAACCAGTTCGGTTGCTTTCTTCCCGCGACGAACCAGATCGTTCGTGCTGGCTCAGGTTTCTTGCATCAGCCAGTCGATCAGCGGAGCGCGCTGAGTTCCGACTTTGACAATCGCCCCTCGGTTCGAGGCGACCGTTTCCCAGAAGTTGTCGTCCTCGTTGCCGGTAGCCTGGGCCGCGATTCGCACGGTGGCTCCGAAGACCTCCGCGGTCCGCAGAGCCGTTCGATAGGCGAACATTGGCTTGGACGGGTTCTCTTCGCCCAGACGACTTCGGTCTAAAAGAATACGACGGATCCCGGTCTTCCGGGTAGCGCTAGCCATTGCTTGAAGCATGGCATCCCACCCTTCTTCATCCTGATCCGCCTCCGTCATCACAAACTCGAGGATTTCCAATTCCTCGATCAAACTGTGTTCATAAACAGTCATGAGTCTCACCTGCCCTTGAGAGTCGAGAAGTCCGTTGCCCAGCTCAGTTACCCCCTAGCAACCATTGGATTAACTCGTCGCGATCGTTTCCTGATCTTGCAATCGCTCCGCGATTGGTCGCGACCGTTTCCCAAAAGTTGTCGTGTTCCCACGTGGGCCTAAGCACCGCCACGCGGGCATGAACCCCGAATTGCTCCCCAGTACGAATCCCCATGCGATAACGCACCATGGACACTGGAGGAGCCGTCAGACCCGAGGCATCGACGTAGATCTTTGTCTTACCGGTCTGCTGGATGTGCTGGACCTGATCTTCCAGCAAATCCATCCACTCCTTCTCCGATGGATCCCCCGAGATGACGTACTCGAGATATTCCTCGTGTTCGACCATGTCGAAGCGTTCGTTCGACATCCTCAGCCTTCCATCGGCGCCATGTTGGCTTGAAACTTCTAGGTAGCGAATCGGGATAGTGTTGTGCGAAACTACAATGTGGATTAGCGCGACACTATTAAAATTATCGCATCTTATTGAGGAACTCGGATAATGTTTTTCCGAGACTTAGTACAGTTTCTTGCTGTTTCGCATCCTTGAGCGAACCATCATCAGCGAACGCATTATTAGCCTGCGAAATAGCCATCTGCTTTGGCAGCACGACAACTCCGATATTCCCCAGAATCATACGCACGGATACTAATCCGCGAAGTCCTCCTAAACCGCCCGGCGAAGCGCTCATGATCGAGCATACTTTGCCTTGATAGGCCGCCAGAGGGCCCTCCCCCGGAGCAGGGCGAGACACCCAGTCAATCGTGTTCTTCAGCAGCGGCGTGATCGAGCTGTTGTATTCAGGGCAAGCAATCAACAGCCCTTGGTGTGCGAGGAAGAGTTCCTTCAGCACTTGCGCGTTTTCGGGAATGCCTTGCGATTCTTCCAAGTCGCCGTCGTAGATCGGCATGGGGAAGTCGGCCAGGTCGACAAGCGTCACCTCGGCTCCTGCTTCTTCCGCCCCTTTGGCAGCGATCGCGACCAGCTTTTTGTTATACGAATCGCGACGGGCGCTACCGGCAAAGGCAAGAATCTTTGTTTGGCTCATAGCTGTATTGCTCCGAGAAGAATGAAAGGTCCCAAGAGACTTTCATCCTAACAGGCAAATCTACAGCGGAAAGCCATCCCCGCTCAGAGGGCGGGGAGAAGGCCGCAACGAAGGCTTAGCCGAGAGCAAACAGTTCCGGACCGCATTCCTGCGTGACCACTTCGCCGAACAGCGTATGGGCATGGCAGTCGTAAACGACGACCGGCAAGATCTGACCAATCTGACGCGGATTGCCATCGAACACGACAATTCGGTCGCAGTGCGTGCGGCCGATCAACTGCATCGCATGCGGATTGTCTGGCTCGTCCGCCTTCTTGATCGCCGTCTTGCTCGGTCCTTCGACCAGCACATGAACAGTGTCGCCAACCATCTTCTGGTTGTCTTCCAGGCTGATGCGATTCTGGATCGCCAGCAGGTCGTTGTTACGCTGCTGCTTGACGTGATACGGGATGTCGTCGATGAACAGTTCGGCACCACGGGTGCCTTCGCGTTCGCTGTACTTGAAGATGAAGCTGTTCTTAAAGCGACATTCTTCGACCAGCTCGACCGTCTTCTGGAAGTCTTCGTCGGTCTCGCCGCAGAAGCCAACGATGAAGTCACTGCTGACCGCGTAGCCAGGAACGATCTCGCGAATGCGGCCCATCATGTCGCGGTAGTCGGCCACGGTGTAGCCACGCTTCATCCGCTTGAGCACTTCGTCCGAGCCACTTTGCAGCGGCACATGCAGGTACGGCGAAACCTTGCTCAGATCACGAACCGCTTCCAACAGTTCGCGGGTCATGTCCTTCGGATAGTTGGTCACGAACTTGATACGCTGCAAGCCTTCGATCGCTTGAAGCTCCAGCAGCAGGTCGGCCAGTCGCCACTGCTTGCCGCTGGCGTCGGTCGCCTTGTAGCTGTTGACCGTCTGACCGACGAGCGTGATCTCGACCGTGCCATGCTCGGCCAGGTGACGGCATTCGCGAATGATGTCTTCCGGCGAACGACCTTGCTCTGGCCCACGGACACTCGGCACGATGCAGTAGGTGCAAAACTTGTCGCAGCCGATCTGAATCCGAACATAAGCCTGAAACGGCGTCGGACGCATCTCGGGATCACGCAGCGGATCGAAGCTTTCGTGGCTGCGGGTGATCTGATCACGGGTACCATCCCGACGACCAAGACTCACTTCGATCTGCTTTCCTTCGCCTGCTTCGATCTTGTTGATCATCGAAGGAATCTGGTGCAGTTGACCAGGACCGACAATCAGGTCGACGTAAGGTGCCCGCGTGAAGATCTTGTGCTGGTGGTTCTGAGCCATGCAGCCCATCACGCCGATGATCTTCTCTGGGTTCTGCTGCTTCAGATCGCGCAGCACGCCCAAGTGGCTGTAGGTTTTGTTCTCGGCCTGTTCGCGGACGCTGCATGTGTTGAACAGCAACGTATCGGCGTCTTCAGGAGAGTTCGTCAGCACGTAGCCTTGCTTTCGCAGCGTGGCCACGACCAGCTCGCTGTCGAGCATGTTCATCTGACAACCGACGGTTTCAATGTAGAGACGTTTTTCCATGCGGACGAACTTGGGCTAAGAGAGATTCAAAGGTAGCGAGTCGAACGATCGGGCCGACTGATGGCCCGGCGACTAGGCTACTTCTTTCTGTTTCTGCTTGATGAATTCTTCGAACTGTTGCTGTTGAGCACGCTCGCGGGCGACGCGATCGTCTTCCTCTTTTTGCTTCAGGGCGATCTCGCGTTGCTTGCGGAATTCCTCTTGGAATTGCCTTTCGAGACGGATACGACGTACCCGCATCAGCCGCACCAACCCAATGATGGCGACGTAACAAGCTCCGGCAAATAGAACGATGTCCCAGCGACTCACAGCGTATATTCCCGCGTCCGTGCAGAAAACCAACGGTGTATCTTAAACAACGACCCCCTTTCGGGGCGAGAGGGATTTCCAGGGCAAGCTGGGCAATTCAGGCCGAAAACGAGCCTTTTCGCATCGTCGGCCCCCTCCTGGGGTGCTGTCGCCGGTCCAACTCAGGAAGATTGGGGAAGATCGCCTTCCGACATCAACCGATCGCCGGGGCTAGGATGGTTTCCGCGTACGAACTCAGCCGCGGCCATCGGCTTCTTTCCGGCAGGCTGGATCATCTCGACAACGATCTGGCCACCTTCCGCCGCGAAGCTCAGTTGGTCTCCTTCCGCCGCACAAATTGTCCCGGGCGGAAACTCGGCAGCGGCCGACTCACGAACCAGGCTCACTTTCGATAGCAGCAGTCGCATCGGCGGCTTGCCCTCTCGCACCCAATGGGTGTAACAGCCAGGCCATGGCTGATAGGCGCGGAACTTGTTGTAGATCAGTTCGGCTGGATCACTCCAGTTAATGTCGGCGTCCGACTTCTTCAGTCGCGGTGCCTTCGAGACCAATGCCGGATCCTGCGGCTCGCCCACCAGCGTATCGGGATCGTGCGTCAGCAGAAGTTCAATCGACTCGACTACCGCAGCCACGCCAAGCTGGGCCAAACGAGGCTCGAGGTCGACCGCCGTTTCGGTCGGACCGATCGGCGTCCGCACGATCTTCAGGCAAGGTCCGCCATCGAGCTTGGGGGTCATGTGAATGACGGTGATGCCCGTCTCTTCATCGCCACTGAGAATCGCCCAGTTGACCGGCGCTGCGCCACGATACTTCGGCAAGATCGAACCGTGCAGATTGATTCCACCGAACTTCGACGTCGCCAGGGACTCTCGCGATAAGATCTGACCGTAGTCGCATACCACCAGCAGTTCCGGCTGAAGTTGCCGAAGCAGTTCGCGCGACTCGTCGGTGTTGATGCTTTCCGGATCGTAGATCGGCAAACCATGCTCGGTGGCGACATCACGCATCGGAGTCGGGACCGACGACTTGCGTCGATGCACCGTGCGAACCGGCTGCGTGAACAGACAGACCACTTCGTGATCGCTCTCGATCAGGGCCTGAAACGTCGGAACCGCGAACGGCCCGGTTCCCATCATAACGATTCGCATGACAGATCCTTCCAACACGCTGCGTGCGGCAGACTAGGCGTACTTCGCTTCGAGCTCGTTCTGGAACTTCACGATCTCTTCGTCGGTCGGCAGCTTGCCTTCGCTGCGGAGCCGTTCGAAGGTCAGCTCGAACTGATCGACTTGCGGTTGAATCTCGTAGAGCGATTCGTCGTCCATGCGATCGGTGAACATGATACCGTCGAGGTGGTCGGTCTCGTGCTGGACGCAGCGAGCGAACATGCCGTCGACCTTCTGCTCGAACTTCTGGCCGTTGAGCATGTACGCACTAAACAGAATCTCGGCCGGACGAAGCACAGGGCCATAAACGCCCGGCAGGCTGAGACAGCCTTCTTCCGCTTCGTCGGTACCGGTGGTGCGACCGATGGTCGGATTGATGAAGACGAGCTCTTCGCCTTCCCCCTTTTCGCCTGCCAGATTCATGATGAAGAACCGCAGCGGAATACCCACCTGATTAGCGGCCAGGCCGATCCCGCGAGCCTGGTACATCAGATCGAACATCTCGCCAATCATGGCGCGAAGTTCGGCATCGACCTTTTTGACAGGCTTCGACTTGTAACGCAGGGTCGGGTGAGGGAAGTGGATAATCTGCAACGTATCGGTCCTAAGTGCCAGCGCCCCAACAGCTCTTGCCGCCTCCCTGTTTGCGAGAGAAAGAGGCGGCGAAACGATCCATTATAGGAAGAATTGGGGGCTGGTCGACAGGCCGACGCTAGGCCGGCCGACTCCGGCCATGAACCGGGTAGACGCGCGGTTCATCCGCTTCTTCCCCTTCCGAGACGACAGGCGCCGACGACTCTGAGGTCTCGTCCTTGGTCGGCTCAGGCGTCGAATCGTCGTCGTCCGACTTCTTTTCGCGGGCCTTATGATCCGGGCGGAACACGCGCCCCAGCGGCCCCGCCAGCAGCGCCGGCAGGAAGATCAAGTCGCCCACCAAGGCAACAGCCAGTAGCGAAACCATCAGGTAACCAAACCGCTGCGTCGGGGTGAAGGTGCTCAGGCCGAAGACTGCCAGTCCGAGACCACCGATGATGGTCGTCTGGAACATGGCCATGGCACAGCGGCTATATGCTTCTTTAATCGCGCGAGCGCGGGTATATCCTTCATCGAGCCCCCAGCGGAACCAGGTCAGGAAGTGAACCGTATCGTCCACAGCCACACCCATCGCCACGCTGGCAGTCATCATGGTACCGATGTCGACTTCCATCCCCGTCCAAGACATAAAGCCAAAGACCACGCAGATCGGGAAGACGTTCGGCAACATCGAGATCAAACCGGCACGCAAGCTCTTGAGCACCAGTGACATCACCAGAGCGATCAGAACAAATGCCCAGACGGTACTTTCAATCAGGTTCGAGAGCAGCGTCCGAGCAGCTTTGTAAACGACCGGCACGACCCCGGTGTAAACCATCGAGACCGGCGGACGTTCATCGCTATACATCCGAGCAATCTGCTGCCCGTTGTATTCGTGCTGGGTCATGTCGAAGGTCTGCTTGATGTTCGCGTTCTCACCAATCGCCGACATGTTGTAGGCTGCATTGGGTTCGATCAGCACGACATATTCCGCGTGCCCGCGATTGTCGTTCAGGATGTAATCCAGACGATTCTCGCTATGCGTGCCGGGATCGTGATCCAGCACCTTGATACGGGCATTCACCAGCAGGTCACGAAGCGTTTCCGCGAAGACCTTGGTAGCGTCGATATGGTCGTACAGGTCGTGATCCGTTTCCTCACCCGCTTCTTCGCGAGCCTTGGCGGTTTCGTAATTCACGCCCAACAGCGCAACCTTGGCATTCACGTAGCCTTTGCCATCCCGGTCTTTATCGATGGCCTTCAAGATTTGGTCGCGGGCCGCATAGGCATCCATGACCGGCTCCGTCACGCGCTTCAGCTCGTTGACGAAGTTTCCATAGTCGATGTTCTCGAGGGCTCCCAGACGCAAGCTGACACGCCACAACTCGGCGCCGTTCTGCTTGTCGACACGCAAGTAGTCGGACCGCACGAACTCGTTGAACGAAGCCTCTAACTGTGTGCTGTAGGTATAGCGTTCCGAAAGCGACGCGGTGCTGCTACCAGCATCGGGAAGTTCCGGAGCAAAAGTCAGCGCCGACATCGGTGGCCCCACCAACTTCGAGCCATCGGGGCCCAGGTATTCCTCCACGACATTGGCGACACGCTGGGCCATTTCCATCCGTTCCAGGAACTTGTACTGGAACTTGGGATCGAGCTTCTTTTCGCTTTCCAGAGCCTTGGGATTGTATGCCTTGTCAGGATCGGTCTCGCCGTAATACAGCATTTCCGGTTCGACGCGGACTACCAGTTCCATCGGAACCAGCTTGCCCAGGTGACCTTCCAGCCACGCATAGTCTTTGATGATGCGGGCATCGTTGTCGAACATCTTCAGCAACTGGACCGAAGTCTTCAGATACTGCAGGCCAAAGGCGAAGAACAAGAAGATCGCCATACAGCTGAGAGCAACCTTGACGTTGTTCGCAATGATGTAGTCACCAATGCGATCGCCCATGCCGCGAATCCATTTTCCGGTTGGCGATGGTTCTTTCGGAGTCAGTTCACCCTTCTTGCCTGCCGGACTCGGCGGCCACATCTGCAAAGCGGCCGGCAGATAGGTAAACAACAACACCAACGTTGCCAACACCCCCAGTGCCGAGAAGATACCGAATTTGTGAATCGGCATGATGCTACTGGTCGCGAGCGAACCCAAACCAACCGCCGTCGTCACGGCAGCGATCGTACATGGATACCAACCATGGGCCACGGTCAGTTCCGGAGCGTTGCGCAGCGTTCCAGTTTCTTGCACGACATCGCGATAGTAATTCACGATATGGATCGCGCCCGATAGACCGAGCACGTAAACCACCGCCGGCATCGACATCATCACCGCGTCGGTCGTGGGATCGAGCCACCAGATGAACGTTCCGGCGGTCCACCACACCAGCGACAAACTCGCCACGGCGCTGATACCACCAACGAAGAAGACCATGATCGTCAGCTTGATACTTCGCAGGCAGAGATAAGAGAGTCCCAACCCAATGATCACCGCGAAGGTCACCAGGCGGGCCAGCGTTCGTTCGCCTTCTTCGTCGATCGAAACGTTATCGACCGGCGGACCGCCCAATCGGAGTTCTTCTGTCGTAATGCCTGCCTGCTCGGCCAACTCTTCGAGCTGACCACGCGGACGTCCCAGGACGCCATGTCCCATCGTGCGGCGGAGATCGACTTTGCCGGCGTCGGTCAGCGTGACAATCAAACAGGTTTGCTTGCCGTCGGGACCAAACAGCGTTCCCGTTAACCGATCGAGAGCCTTCTTCCGTGCTTCTTCCAGTTCTTGCGGCGAAGGGTTGTCGGTCCGCAGCAGCGTACCGCCAGGAGCGGACAAACTGGCCAAGACATCGGGACCGGTGGTCACCGACTTGAAAAGGCGTGCCTGCAGGCGTTTTGGTTTTTCGTAATAGAAGGTGTCGACCTTTTTGACGTACTCGCCACCGATCGAGTTACCTCCTGTGAACAAGCGTTCGCTGGCGCGGCCCAATGCGCCCAGGACCGTGTTCTGCCCGTTCCACTTATAGATCTCGCCATTCTCGAGAATGTAGTACCAGGTCGATTGATTCCCCAGCAGCCACTTCTCGTTCTCGCCAGCCCAGTTGGTGTGCTCTTCACCGGGATAATAGAGTCCCAGTTCGTCACCGATGAAGTCAGGCATCCGATGATCGACCGGTTCCTTGGCTTCTTCTCCTTCAACAGCTGGTGGTGGAACCAGCAGGCGCGCAAGCAACTCGAGTCGTTGATCGTCAGCCGTGCATCCGTCCCAACTGACCAGTACGAATTGCTCGCCCAGAAAATGATCGCGGAACCAGTCTAACTCCGACGTCTCGGCGAAGTCGTCGGGCAACCAGTCCTTCACATCATTCTTCATCCGTTCTAGCGACAGTCGTGCACCGCGCAGCGCGAAGGGCACAAGAAAGAAAATCGCCATCAAAACGAATAGGGCGTATCGCTCGAAGAATGTAGGTCGACGCATCTGCATCAAAATCCGCTCTTTGAGAATCCTGGGACAGCTTTGATTAGGGGTTCGTTGGTTGCTGGTACCAAGAATCGAATCCCACCGAATCGGACGGTAGGCACGGCATCGATGTTAGGGCTCTTGTTGCCAGCCCCTTCATCAAAAGTTCTTTTGCCGTAAGCTGCCTGCGTAAAATCAGCTCAATCGGGGCTAAATTTCACGCGCTTCAGCGTTTAAAGCTACAGTTTTCTACAACTTGAGTCTATGGCAGGCGCAGTCACCCCATTTTACGTAATTACGCCAGACGGTGATTGAGGACGATTCCTGAACCTTCGGTCCCCAGAAAATCGAGAATCCCTCCGTTGACTCCGGTAGAATACGGCAGACACGACATGTTCTTGCACCATTAACCTCGACAAGGAGGCTCCGATGACGACGCCACTCGAGACACTCATTCAGGCAGGCACCAAAGTTTGGCTCGATTCGATCGATCCGCAGCTGGTCGATAGCAATTACAAGCTCGGTGTCTCGGGGGCGACCTCGAACCCGGTTATCGTCTCCGATTTGATCAAATCAGGCAAATTCGACAGCTGGATCGAAGAACTGACCTCGCAAGGAAAAGAATCAGGCGAAATTGCCTGGTCGATTACCAATCGATTGGTGCAGAACGCGCAAGATGTCTTTCTGCCGGTTTGGGAAAAGACCGAAGGCAACGACGGCTACGTCAGCTTCGAGCTCGATCCGCTGCTGGAAGATCCAGAACGCAACATGCCGCACGAAGAACGGGTCGCCAAATACATCGAGCTCGGCAAGTTCTGGGGTCTGGGTCACAAGAACCGCATGATCAAAGTTCCTGCCACACCAGCAGGGATTGATGCTTTGGAAGAATTGTGTGCCGCTGGCATTACCTTGAACGTGACACTTTGCTTCACGATGCGTCAGTATCATGCGGCCCGGGAAGCGGTCTGGCGTGGTGCTCAGCGTCGCGAGTCGCTCGACGGCTTCAAGAGTGTCTACTCGATCTTCGTTTCCCGCGTCGACGTTTACACCGAGAAGCACATCCCCGATCTGAGTGACGAGGCCCAGGGCCAGTTGGGGATTGTCAACGCGAAGAACATCTGGAAAGACAACGACGACTTCTGGAAGTCGAAAGGTTTGAAGCTGCAGCAAGAGTTGATCTTCGCATCGACAGGTACCAAGCTCCCTTCCGATCCACCATGGAAGTATGTCGCTGCGTTTGCTGGCGATGGCATCGAAACCAACCCGCCCAAGACGAACGAACTGGTTCAAGAGAGCGGCAAGGCGTTCGAGAAAGAAATCGACAAGATGCCATCCCAGGCCATCCTCGACGAACTGGAAGCCAAGGTCGACTACGCCGATCTGGAAAAGGTTCTGATGGAAGAAGGGATCGCCAAGTTTGCCGATCCACAGAAGAACCTGTTGCAGTTGATCGAATCGAAGAAAGCAGCCGTCTAAGGCTTGCTACTCCGCAAATCACCCTCCGGCCAGCCTTTCACGGTGGAGGCCGGAGCGTGCAGCAGCGGATCGATCTTCGAGGCGAATGCCTGGCCATCCGGGGCGGTGTCTTGATTGAACAGCACCGCCCAAGTCACGCCATCCGCGCGGGAAACGAGCAGCGTCGAAACGCCTGAAAGACTTCCGTTGTGCCAGCAAGTCCACGGAAGCAAACTCTCTTTTGCCGGTCGCACCATCCATCCACAACCGTAGTACGCCGTCGGTGGCGACTGTTTCCCGTTGAGCTTCGGTGGTGCGAACATCGTCTCCATGCTCTGCGAAGACAAAAGCGGCTCTTCAGCAGGGAAGAATAAACCTGACGTGAATTTCACGAGATCGCTGGCGGAGGCCAACCAACCGCCGACCGGTGCGAGGTTCTCGATCCGTTCGGCACCGTATGGAAAAGGAATCTTCGCCGGCCCTTCGTCAGCCAAAACATATCGGCCGGTGCGTTGTTGCCCGTCACGATACTCGACCTCGTCCGGAGCACGATCTTCCGGCAGCGTTCGCGCCAGACGCATGTTGGCGACTCCCAGTGGCTGCAGAACTTCCTTCTGTACGAACTGATCGTAAGGCTGGCCACTGACCTGCTCGATCATCTGCCCCAACATGAGATAACCAACGTTAGAGTACGAAAACCTCTCGCCCGGAGCGAAGTCGAGCGGACGCGTGAACGCGAACTGCAGCAGGTCTTCGGGAGACAACGGAAACGACTTCCCCAGTTTCGACTTGATCTGATGGCTCATGGCGAATGGATCACCGGAGACAGGCGTATCGAAACCAGCCGTGTGCTGTAGACAGTTCCGTATGGTCACCGTGGCCAGCCGAGGATCTACCCATTGGCTAGTTTCTTCAGCAAGGTACGGCGTTTTCAGCAGCGGCAGAATCGGTTGATCGAGCGTGATTTTCTGTTGCTCGACGAGCTTCATTACCGCAGTGGCGGTGATCGATTTGCTGATACTGGCGATGCGAAATAAAGACTCGGGTTCGACTGGCTTCGTTCGAGCGTGGTCGGCGTAGCCGAATCCTTTCGCGTAGACCAGGTTGCCGCGATAGCCCACCGCCAGGGAAGCACCCAGCGGTTGGTTCTCGCGAAAGAACGTTTCCATAACCGCGTCAAACGCGGCAGGCTCTTTCAGGCTATGCCCCGTCGAAACGATGGACTCCTCGTCTTCGTCTCCCCGAGCGATCTTGCTTCCCAGCAATGCCGCGACCGCAGTCGTGGTGGTTTGAAGTAGCCAGGCTCGCCTTGATGATCGTTCCGACATCGTGCTCGGTACCTTTACTCGGGTAAATAGCCAAACTTACGGAACCAGAGCCATGTATCTTCCAGCGTCTGATCGAGCGGACGGTTGTGATAGCCCAGTTCCACTTCCGCCTTGTCGCTCAGGTAATAGTGGAACTGGCTTGCGATCTTGATGGCGGCCGAGTTGACTTCCGATTCCGTGCCATCCATTTGCGAATACGCATCGCCGCCAAGTCCGACTAGCATCGCAATCACCGGTCCGAGTCGTCCCCAAGGAGGTCGTCGACCGGTGATCTTCGCCATTCGCTTCCATAACTCAAAGTAACGCAGGTTCTCGCCGGCGAGAATATAGTTCTCGCCACTCCTTCCCTTGGTCATACCTTGAATGATTGCCGCTGACACGTCGCGAACATCGCAAGTACTGCCACCGCCGCGCGGTGCCATCGGTGGCTGCTTTTGCACAACTGAAATCAGCATCCGACCGGAAGATGGCTTCCAGTCCCACGGACCGAACATCAAGGCAGGGTTCATAAAGACAACGTCGAGCCCTTCCGACATCATTCCCCGCAGTTCATCTTCCGCTTCGCGCTTGGTCAACACGTAAGGACATGGAATCTTTCCTTCGCGCGGCGACTCTTCCGTGGCGGGCTCGTCTTCTTTGCCAACGCCCAGGGCATCGACGGACGAAACATGGACCATGCGGACGCCATTCTTAATCGCGGCTCGGCCAACCGCTTTCGAGCCATCGACGTTCACCTGCCGCATGGCTTTGCCTTTGCTCCATCCGATGTGAACCATCGCCGCCGCATGGATGATCGCATCGACGCCTCGCGCCGCGGTCATGACGGTTTCTTCGTCACGAACATCGCCTGGGACAATCTCAACATCGAGGCCTGCTAACGAACGATCGGCTCGCGGATCACGTACCATCACTCGGACCTGATGTCCTTGTTCTAGCAGCATGCGGGTGACGTTATTCCCCACCAGTCCGGTTGCCCCAGTCACGAGTGCCAGCACTTTTATCTCCTCTCAAGGCGTCAATCAGCGTTGTGGATTTCTAGTTTAATTGTGTTTCGAGCCGAAACGAATTGACATAGTCGACGGCTTCTAAACAAGCTGGAACAGGGCCGTCAAAAGGCGATCCGCATTACCATCACCGCGGCTGACGAGCATTCGTCAGCTCGGTTTTTACTCCTTTTGGTTCGACCTGTTAGCCAGGGTCTCTTCATGCGAAACAGACCGATCGCATGCTAGCGATCAGAGAGCAACTTTCAGACCCTCGTGCCGAACCATTCTTGATGGTGGAAATTTAACGCATTCCTCCCGCAATTTAGCCGCCTCTTGCCAGCCGGGAATACTGCTACGCCGAAGTGTGCATTTTCAGGCCAATGCCACTATCAAGGTATTGCTGACTGGCTACAACGAAGTACCTTAAGGAAGCTTCACTTCCACTGTTTCTAGGCGTGGGCGAAGTATCTTCCGCAATGCGTATTTTCAGCGGTTTTGAGATCTAGTTGATTTGCTAGTCACGCGATATAGTTACGAACCGCGGTTTTTCTCACTTGGTCGGTTTTCGATCTTTTTTTCATCCTTTCTTCTGCAAGAGAAACACCAATGTCGCAGCCCAACTTCGTCCGTCCTCCACGCGGATTTACCCTAGTCGAGCTCTTGGTGGTAATCGCCATCATTGGAGTTTTGATAGCACTTCTGTTGCCTGCCGTTCAACAGGCACGCGAGGCCGCGCGCCGCATGCAGTGCTCGAACAATCTCAAGCAAACCGCCTTAGCGATGCACAACTATCACGATGTGCATGGTCAGTTTCCGCTGCCTGGCATGAAGGCCAACGAGATCGGCTGGACTGCGTCGATTCTTCCGCAGTTGGAACAAAGCTCGATCGCCGACCAACTCAACTACAACGAGGGGAAGCACAACATTGCCAGCCGGATGAAGTTCGGCCCGGTGAAGATCGATGCCTTCCAGTGCCCCAGCGCCCCTGGCACCGATATCTATTCGCCTCGTACCGACGAGATGTACAACGGCGAGCAGTCGTACGTCGCCCATTACTTCGGGATCCTCGGTCCTGTCGGCACTAATCCAGCCACTGGCGGCAACTATGTCTGCAAAGACATGTCGGAAGAATTCGGCGGTGAATGCACCGAAGGGATCTTGTGGCAGTGGGGCTCGAAGATGCGCGACGTCACCGACGGCCTATCGAACACCTATTTGCTGGGCGAAAACTCGTGGCGCGAGATGCCTTACCGTCGCTGGTGGATGCGCGCCAAGCTGGAAGACGCCACCCGTGGCACGCTATATCTGTTGACCAAGAACGTTCAGTACCCGATCAACAGCGGCAACAGCGATAAGTGGAATACGGTCGCGTTCGGCAGTATGCACCCAGGCGGAGCGATGTTCTCGCGTGGGGACGGCTCGGTGGCGTTCGTGGCCGAGACCATGAATTTCGACGCGTTCCTGGCAGGAGCCAGCAAGGCAGGGGGCGAAGCAATCAGCTCGCAGTAATTCCCCTCCACTTGTTCATGCACTTTTTCTTTGGGAAAGGAACGATTCGATGAACTCCCCTCGTTTTCGTTACCTCGCCCTTCTCGGCATCGCCTTGATGGGCATGGCCTCCGGTTGTAATTCCGGCAATGGCCTGCAGACGTATCCAATCTCGGGCACCGCAACCTACGGCGAAAAGCCGATTCCAAGCGGCTCGATCACCTTGATCCCGGACGCTCAGAAGGGAAACAGCGGAGCCGCTGTTTCGATTGAGATTATCGACGGCAAGTTCGATTCTTCCTCGTCACAGCGAGGGCATATCGGCGGGCCGCACATTGCCCGCGTGGTCGGACTGGATGGTAACGGCGACGGCGATCTTTCCCCCAAGGGTCAGATGCTGTTTCCCGACTACGAGCTGGAAATCGAACTTCCCGAAGCTGCTTCCGAGCAAGCGATCGTCGTGCCGGGCGATTTGAAGTTGCCCAAGACGCGAACCTCTGGCGGGCGAGGAGCCTAGCTCACGTTCGAACAAAAAAAGGACGCACTCCAAGGGCAGAGTGCGTCCTCCCGCTTCCGCGGATTGCGTGGTCTTAAGCGTCGCCAGTCTGATTAGCGACTAGAGACCTAATTACTCGTTGTCGGTCGAACCGGCTTCAGCGAAAGCCTTATCAACGTTCGAGCGGGTTTCCTTGTTTTCCAGTTCGGCGTAGTACTTGTCCGAAGTAACCTTCGGAGCAGCACCGATGACCTTCTTATCAGCGTCGATCATCGCGGTGTACTGGTCGTCCTTAGTCTTGGTGACCTTCAACTTCTTAGCTGGAACTGCGGTGTAGCTTTCACCGATACCGAGCGTTCCACCCGAACCGATGATGAAGTAAGCAGCTTCACAGACTTCCTTGTGGTTGAACACGATGTCTTCAATCGCACCAACCGATTCGCTGCCATTACCCTCCACGTCCAGGTCCATCAATTCCGAGACCAAGTACATGTTGTTGGCATCGATCTTTTCCGTCTTTTCCGACTTGAAGTACTTGCTGTTACGTTCCTGGAACGAATCAACGGTCAGGTCAGCAGCATGGTCGAGCGACAGCGCTGGAGCCTTTTCCAGGTCTTCAGCAGTCATTGGCAAGCTTACTTTCAGAGTCTTTTCGTCGCCATCTTTGACCCACTTCAGGTCAACGGCTTTGGCGGGAACACCGTGTTCGGTTTCACCGACACCAGCGAGGCCGCCACTACCGATCACCAGGTAGACGACTTTACCATCTTTGGTGGTAACGATGTCGTTGACCGAGCCAATGGTGTCTTCCTGATTCGAGCCGTAAACGCTCGCGCCGATCACACGGCTGGCAGCGATATGCTGATCACCGGACTTCTCGACTTGCTTGGTGGTTGTTTCGGACTTCTCTTCTTTCGTTTTCGCATCATCGGCAACAACCGGAGCGACCAGACCGAGAACGAGGAAAAGTCCTAAAATACGAGTCACTAACATTGCATAATCTCCTAAAAGAAACTGAATTTTGTTCAGGGTTGTGAGAGTAATATTGCAAGTGCCATACCGCCTTTGCCTGACTGCAGAGAAAAAAGTGCGAGATGGCGATTTCTTCGAAGAATGAGGCTCGTTCTTCACCTCGCTGCCCTGTATATCCATCGACAGGAAGAAATGCGTCGAGGCTTGGGAGAGATAGCTGATCGTTTACCGAACAGACTGCTCGCCAATCCATCAGCGAGCAGTCCAGGGCAGTCGGGAAACCTTAACAATCGGGATCCTGCGAATAGATCAGCAGGCTATAAGGACTAATCGAAAGCGTACCGGCGTGCGTCATACCGTCATACGCTTTCTCTTCAGGCGTCAGTTCTGCCACCGTCGACGAAACGAATGTCGCGTTATAAACCGACGCGGCCGAATTGAGTCGCAGCTTCCAGTTTCCTCCACAAGGGAAACCAATCGTGTAATTCTCGATCGCTTCGCTCGAGAAATTCACCACCACGATCACATCGTCACCCTTTCCGTGGTCGGCCCAGCGCTGATACGCGATCAACTTCTTTTCATCGTTACGATGAAAGACCGACACATGCTGGCCTTGCAAACCACGGGTGACGCCTGCCAGATTGCGGCGGGCATGGATCATATCGCGATACAACAAGCCAACGCCGGGGAACTCTTGCTTACGATCCCAATCGAGAGGCTCGGTATCTTGAAACCAGCCATCCTGCAGCATTTCTTGTCCCTGGAATAGCATCGGAACGCCAGGCGTCGTCAGCATGATGCCCGCTGCTAGCGTCGAGCGATGCCGGGCATAGCCGTCGGTTGGATCTTCCGGCGCGATCTCGGAAGGCAACCGCTGCTTGCCGTTGGCAACCTCGTCGTGCGACTCGGTATAAACCACGCGTTCAAACGCATCGAGGTTATAGCGGAAGGTGATTGCGCGAATCAATTTGTTCAAATCGCGACCATCATCACTCGGCTGCATGGCGACATCTCGGACCGGATGGACGAACTCCGCGTCCCACTGACTCGAGAAATTTGCGCCACCTTCCGCAGCCGTCTTAGTCAGATAGCTGTTGGTCTGCAGGTCTTCAGCGATCAACATGATGCCTGGCTTCATCTCGCTCAGGTCTTTATTGATCCACTGCGTCAAACTCCAGCCTTCTGGCAGTTCGTCGCTCCCGTCGACACTTCGCATGTAAAGCGTCATGTCGTAACGCAAACCATCGACATGATAGTCGTTCACCCACATCATGGCGTTGTCGTAGATGAACTGACGGACTTCGCCACGACCATAGTCAGGCCGCGTGTCGCCCCACGGAGTCTTGCTCCGCCAATCGTTGTAGAAATAGATGCCACCCTTTTCGTTCTCGTTCCACAGATCGAACTGCCAGATATCGAGATCGCTTGGGCCGAAGTGGTTGTAAACCACGTCTTGGATCACGCCGATCCCACGTTCGTGGGCGGCTTTCACGAAGTGCTTGAAACCGCGTGGCCCGCCGTAGCTGCTTTCCACCGCGAAAATTTGGGCGGGGTTATATCCCCAACTGATGTTGCCGGCGAACTCGCATAGCGGCATCAACTGGACGACGTTCACGCCCATTTTCACAAGGTGATCGAGTCGACGGATCGCGTCGCGGAACGTGCCGACGGTGTCTTCATCGGTGCGATTAAAGGTCCCAAGGTGCATTTCGTACAGCACGACTTCATTCCAGGGTGGCAACTGGTAATTGTCGTCGCCCCAGTCGAAATCGGTTCGATGGATCACGCTGTTGCCAACCGAGTTGGTCACTTCCCGCGCGCGAGGATCCATGCGGCTCACTTCCTGATCGCCACACTTCAGCATGTAGCGGTATTCGTCGCCGGCCTTGGCTTCGGCGACATCGATGTACCAATTCCCATTTTTTTCCTGCTGCATCGGCATCGCCGACGCATCCCAGTCGTTGAAGGTTCCAACGATACTGACTTGTTCCGCGTGAGGTGCCCAGAGACGAAACGCGACGCCAGACTCATGCGGGATCGGTCCCATGCCCGAATGGACCGAAGACGTTGCAGACGACGAACCGGATGCGGTTGCCATAGTGGTTGTTCCTGTTAGTGGTTGATAGGTGAAACGTCGCAGCCTGCTCGCAGCGGCGACCGTTGCGATAGCGTTCCGACGATATTTCTGCTGGCAAAGAGGTCATGCAGAGAGAAAAAAAGGGCGCCGTGGAGGCCGACTCAAAATCGGGGGTCTTCAAGTCGACTGACCACGGGCCACTTGCCTGCTTCCTGGAATTTTTCACAGACTTACAAAAGTTGCGAAAGCAACTGTGGAAGGATGAAAAATCCTTAGTAGGCCAATCTTTGCTCCCACGTTCTTTCACAACTGCCCGGCCCTAAAATGCATTGCCTGTGCCAAAACGGCGAGAACGCTCGAATTTCGAAGCCAAATCGAAGCCAGGCCCCCAAGACGCAGGTAAAATGGGGAAGAACGCCCCCTTATACGTTTTACGAGGCCCCCTGCTGGTTGGCTGATTCCGAGTCAGGCTGATCCGAAATCACGCTTGTCGCAACGGGTGTGGCTGGCTACAAACCAATTTCATATCGCTCGTTCTTCTAACTACCGCCATAAAAGAAGTATGTCGCCTTCCCATTCCCATCCCGATTCGATCCAGCCCGCCGAACAAACGGAGTGGGTGAAGTCGCGTCGGACGATGCCAGCATGGTTGATGTCGCTACTGGTTCATGCGGCGATCGGAACGCTTTTAATTCTGACGGTTCAAACCGTTAGTAAGGGAATCGGGGAAGAGCCCGCTCGTCAGGGGAGCATTACCTTGGCGAACCGTTCCGAGAATTCGACCGAATACTTCGACGGCGATTCGAGCCAGGCGGCCGATGGCCAGGCAACCAGCGACTCGGAGCAAGCACAGCAAGCACTTGAACAGGCAATGCCAGCTCTCGACCTTCCTCCCAGCACGATGGGAGATCTACTTCCGCGCGGCGACGAAGCGCTCACCGGCCAAGATGCGACCGGGCTCCCCACGGCCGGCGGGATGACGCAGGGTGGCGCGCCCTCCAAAGGTGGTCTCGGCAAAGAAGGCAAGACATCGGTCTTTGGTGCCGAAGGACAAGGGTCGAAGTTTGTTTACGTCTTCGATCGCAGTGCCAGTATGTACGGGCAACCACTTGCCGCGGCCAAGCAAGAGTTGATCAAGAGTCTGCACGACCTCGATAAACTGCATCAGTTCGCGATCATCTTTTACAACGAAAACCCAGAAGTCTTCAGTCCGCGCGGGGATCGCCCTCAGCTGGTCTTCGCCGACGAACAAGGGATCAATCTGGCCGAGCGTTTCGTACGTGGGATAATCGCCAGCGGCAGTACGTCGCACGTCGACGCGTTAGCGTTGGCCTTAAAGATGAATCCCGACGTGATCTTCTTTCTGACCGACGCTGATCAGCCGCAGTTGTTTCCGGCCGATCTGGAACGGATTCGCAAGCTCAATCGAGGGGTCTCGATTCACGCGATCGAATTTGGGTATGGCCCCTACGATGGGCGACGGAACTTTCTGGTAAAATTGGCCGAAGGCAACGACGGCAGCCATGTCTACGTCGACATATCGACGCTGGGCCGCAAGCCTTCCTACTGAACCACGTTTGCTGACAAGGACCTCCGTTGCGACGTCGTGCGATCCGACCCACGCTTTTGATTCTGGCCTTAGCTTGCTTTGCCAAGCTGAGTCCTTCGATCTGCGCGGCGGAAGATGTCGTGACGCTTCGCCCTACCAGCCCCGGTTCACCTGCCACCAAGGTGCGCGGCAACGTGATCGATTACACCGGCCAAGAGCTCTCGCTGCAGACACCGACCGGTCCGACTTCGATCGCCAGCGATAAGATTGACTTCGTCGAGACCGACTATCGTCCCGATTATCTGGAAGCGAAGAAGCTGCTGGTGGCCGGGCAGTCGAACGAAGCCATTCGCCTCCTACAGCAAGCCACCACGACCGAAACACGGGCATGGGTTCGACGGCAGATCCTCGCCGATACCGCCATTGCGATGCATAACGCCGGCCGCATTGTCGAAGCCGGGAACACCTACCTGCAGATCGTGGCGGAAGATCCCCAGACGCAATGGATCGCGGCGATGCCTCTCTCGTGGTTCAGCCTTGCGCCTGACTTCGATCGAGATCGTGTCGCGAGGCAATGGCTCCAGCAGTCGACAGTCCCTCAGGCACAACTGCTCGGAGCGAGTTGGCTGCTAAGCACGTCGGATCGTTCGCAAGCAACGAACGTTTTGAACACGCTGCGCCGCAATCCTTCGCCGCAGATTGCCATGCTGGCCGAAGCGCAGTTGTGGCAAACCAAAGTGGTGACTGCCACCGCGCCCGATGTGAAGCAATGGGAAAAGCAGCTCGAAGCAGGCGTCCTTCGCGGAGCCGCGCTTGCGGGGCCTTACCTGGTGGTCGGGAAAGCGTGGCGGCAACTCGACAACGATACCCAGGCCGCACTGGCATTGATGCGGCCGCCGATTCTATATCCGTCCCATCGTCCGGTTGCCGCTGAGAGTTTGCTGCAAGCGGGACGATCGCTCGAACGCGCTGGCCAAAAAGACGAGGCCATTCGCGTGTTGCAAGAAGTACTCGAAAAATATGGCGACCAGCCTGCTCGGCAGGAAGCAGACATCTTTATCAAACGACTAGCTGGTGCAGGAAGCAACTAGGAGACGACCTTGGCGAATCTGACTCGAATTGGAATTTGGTCCGCATGCCTGATCGTGCTGCTCGTCGGAATGCTCGGCTCCGGTTCGTCGCTGTTTCCAGCCGCTGGCCCGCAAGTCGCCTCGGCTCAAGACGCCGGACCGGTTGATCCAGCTCCGGAAGCAACTGCCGCGGCACCTCCGCAGAAGACAGGCATCGTGCAGATCATTCTCAGCGGCGGCATTGTCGGTGGCTTGATCCTGATCTTTCTGCTGGCGTTGTCGATGACGGCGGCTTATCTCGTCTTTGAACATGCGATGACCATCCGCAAGACCGAAATCATGCCGGCCGAGCTGGGCGATACGGTTCGCGATCTCCTTTTGGCTGGCAAGGTACAAGATGCCGAGCGTACCTGTCGCGAACGTCCGAGCTTCCTGTCGTTCGTCCTGCTCAGTGGAATTGCCGAGCTGGATGGTGGCTGGTCGGCCGTTGAAAAGGCCTTGGAAGATGCCACCGCCGAACAATCGGCCCGCTTGTTCCGCAAGATCGAATACCTTTCGGTGATTGGCAACATCGCTCCGATGGTGGGGCTGCTTGGTACGGTCACCGGGATGATCTTCGCCTTCCAGCAAGTCGCTGCGACGCAAGGCGCTGCCGGCGCGGGGGATCTGGCGGAAGGCATTTATCAGGCTCTGGTCACAACCGTGGGAGGCCTGTTGGTGGCGATTCCTTCGCTGGGTGCCTTCGCGATCTTCCGCAACTGGGTCGACGAGCTCGTCGCCGAGGCCGCATACGTGGCCCAGCAGGTCTTCACACCGCTGAAGCGTCGCAAGCGAGCCGCTCAGGCCACCAGGAGCTAAGTCGTCATGCGTGTGCCGACCAACCTGAAACGAGGCGAGGCCGAGTTCAACATGACGCCGATGATCGACGTCGTGTTCCTGTTGATCATCTTCTTCCTCGTTTCCAGTCACCTGGCGAAGCAGGAAGCGCAGATGCCGCTGCCTCTGCCGGCAGCTGAAAGCGGGCACGAGATCGTCGACGATCAAATGGCCCGCGTCGTCGTCAATATTGAAGCCGACGGCACGCTGATCCTGGCAGGACGTCGGGTTCCGGCTGAACAACTGGTAGAGCGTTTCGCCGCCGAACGAGAACGATCGGGCGACTCGATTGAAGTCCGCATCCGCTGCGATCGGGCCACACCCTACGCCAACGTGAAGCCGGTGATGCTGGCCGCCACCGAAGCCGGGATCTGGAGCATTGCCTTCTCCGTCATTCGTCCGGAGGATGCCCCCTGATGAAACGCCCCAGCCCTTATCGCGATCGCCAGACACTCCAGGTCGCCATGACGCCGATGATCGACGTCGTGTTCCTGCTGTTGATCTTTTTCCTGTGGACGGCAAGCTTCCAGATCGTCGAGTACGCGTTGCCTAGCAGCGTTTCGCAGCCGCAAGCGGTCGGGACCGAAGCAGAGAAAGAACTGAAAGTCGAGGACTTCGATCAGATCGTCGTCCGAATTACTGAAAACGGCGGCAAGTACACCTACGTGGTGAACGACAATCGTTCGCAGTCGGTCGCCGAGGTTCGCGAAGTGCTGGCCGCGCTCGCGTCGATCCGTAGTGACGTTCCGCTGATCATCGATCCAGACGACCTCGTGCCTGTCGGCCGCGTGATCGACGTGTACGACGTCAGCCGGCTGCTGAACTTTCAAGAGATTCAGTTCGCCGTCGAGCTAGAGTAGGGAAGGGGGCCTGCGTGTACATTCGTTTCGCCATCGCGCTGCTCTTCTGCCTGGCTGGTTTCTCCATGGCCTGGGCGGACTCTGGTCTGGACGATGATCGTCGGATGATCGACGGTTTGTTGCAGCGTCAGCTATTTGTCCTGGCAGAACGATACGCTGCCGAACGAATCGTTTCCGACGCGGTCTCGCCAACCGATCGCGCCGAAATGGGTGCGGAACTGGTACGTGCTTACACGCTGCACGCCATGAGCAGCTCGCCTTACGAACGCGATCGCTGGTGGAAAGCGGCCGCCTCGGTCTTGCCGCAATTTCAAACGCAGTTCCCGGACTCGGCCGCGCTGATCATCATTCAGGTGCAATCGGCTAACAGCTTGTTGGCTCGCCTTCGCTTACTGCGACAGGAAGGGGAAGTCTTCAACGACGAAGCTAAACTAGCCGAAGCCCAGACGCTCGCCGCCGAGGTTGTGCAGCAATACGAACAGCTGCAAAAGTCAGTCGACGAAATGCTGCGACTCTCGCACAGCGCTCGCCAGCCAGGGCCTTTCACGCCAGATCAGTTGCTGGCCCTTTCCCGCCGCGTGACACTGAGCCAGGCCGAGGCGTTCGAGGAACAAGGGTTGTCGTACCCGCTCGATTCGCTCGATCGAACCAGTGGTATGAGCCAGGCCATCCAAACGGTCGAACCGCTCACCAAGCTTCGCCCCGACACAGGCGTGCTGTGGCCTTCGCGTTTGCTCGAGATGCGTGCGCTGCGTTCGCTAGGCCGGTTGGACGAAGCTGACGCTCGGGCCGCCTTCCTCCTGCAGCAGCAGCCGCCTGCTCAAGTCGCTCTGGCCGCCAACGCCGAGCGGATTCGCGTGGCGCTGGCTCGCAACGACCTGGAAGCCGCGACGCAGATCATTAATCAGGGACGCGAACTGGACGGGCAGATTTCACCCGAGTTCGACTTCGCCTGCTTCGAGACTTTTCTGGAGTTATGGAAACAAGCGGAAGAAGCAAAGAACGCGGGCGACGTTCAGAAGTGGCAAAATCGCTCAGCCGCGGTGGTGAAGCAACTCGATCAACTGCATGGCTCGTACTGGGCCCGGCGAGCCGAACAGCAGCTAACCGGCACCGCCTCGACAGGCGGAACGGAAAACCTCGACCTGATTCGTCGCACGGCGGAAGGGTACGTTCGGCAGCAGCAGTGGGCCGAGGCACTTAAGAACTATGACCTGGGAGCCGCGGCCGCTCGTCGCTCGAACCAGGGAAGTGGTGAATATGAAATGCGATTGGCAGCCGCTGCCGTCGCATTGAAAGCGAACGATCTGCCCGATGCCGTTCGACGTTTGCGAGAAACGGCGTTGGAATTTCCTGCCCAGAAGGATGCTTCGCTCCGACATCTGACGGCGGCTTATTACCAGTCGCAAATTGCCCGGCAGTCCAATCCCCCGCAGCTCGAACCGTACATCGCCTTGCTGCGCGAGAACCTCAGCCATTGGCCCGAAGGGGAACCAGCCGCTCAGGCCGCCATGTGGCTAGCTCAGATCGAGTTTTCGCAAGGGCATTGGCGACAAGCGACCGAGGCCTATCTGCAGATCCCGCCGACATCGACGCACTTCGCCTCGGCGGTTGAAGGTGTTCGTCAGGCATCCTTGAAATGGTTCCAAACTTCGGCCAGCAATGGTCAGTTGGTTCCCATGGATGTGAAGAAGGTGATCGACTACTTCGAGAAAGTCATCCTGCAAAGTTCACCCGAGGGTCCCGAGTGGACACCTACCATGCGTCTGGCCGCCGAGAGCGCGGCCCAGCTGTGGTTGAATTACACCAACCAAGGATACGGTAGCGCGAAGGCGCTGCTGGATGTTGCCTTGCAAGCCAATCCGAACGCACCGGAAGGGTGGCGAAGTCGGTTGGAATCGTTACAGGTGATTGCCTTGGCAGGACTGGGCAACCTGAACGAAGCGAAGGCCAAACTGCAGCAGGCCCGCGACGACAGCCCGACCCACTTGTTCGAGGTCCTGCAGGCGCTGGGACAGATGTCAGGCACCGCCTCGCCGATGGTTCGACCCCAGATTGCGGAAATCGAGCTGACCGTGATCGGCATGTTGAAGCCCAATCTCGGCCAGCTGGATGCCGCGATGCAGATGGTGATTCACCTTCGTGAAGCGGAAGCCTTGGCCGCCAGCGGCAAGCTGGATGCGGCGATTCAGGTCTATCAGCAACTGGTGGCCGATCATCCGAACGAAGAAGAGGTTCAGCTTGGCCTGGCGCGGATGTTATCGCGAGGATCGACGAAGCCGCTCCAAGAGCAAGCGCTGACGCATTGGCGAACGATCAGTCGCAAGAGCCGGACAAAGTCGCCAGCCTGGTATGAAGCCAAACTGGAAATTGCCCGGTGTCATGTGAAGCTCGGGGATCCCGAAGAAGCGAAGCAGGTGGTTCGCTATCTGCAAACGCTTTATCCCGATATGGGCGGGCCCGAAATGAAATCTCGTTTCGTGCACTTGATGCAACAAATCTCGAATCCTTAAGACGTTTCCATTCGTTTCGTAAAGCCTGGCCTTCTGCCGGGCGAATGTTCCCAGCTCGAGGCATTAGGCACCAAAAGGGTTGGTGGCCTTGATCGGACGGCAAACATGCAGGCCGAGGACGATCGCGGTCAAGGCACCGAAGAAGATCAAAGCGGTTTCAAACTCGAGCATGGGTCTGGTCTCTTACGAAAAATTTTCCTGGGGTGGGCTTCGTTGAGAGCCTATTAATTCACTCGGTGTGCCAAAACATTCGAGACCCTTTCCGAATCTCGAAATTCGGCGAATATGCCCGCAAAACCGGGCCTAACCGATAGGTTCTCACGCAAACACCGGGAGGAGGAGACCATGCGTGTTGTCGAGACGATAACATCCTTCGCGACTTGAGATTTCCAGGCAAGGGGCGCGGCGCGATTTTGCTGGAAAAGGGATCCCTGGCGATAGCACTTTGGCTGCTGTCAGCGATGCCTGGCGGAAGGTAGCAGAGCAGGGGAGTGAACGTCGAAGTTGGTCCGCTGGCCAGGCGCATGAAAAAAGCGAAGCCCTCAATATGGTGAGAGCTTCGCTTCGAGTTGTTCGAGATGCCGAGGCCGGGAAGACTAAGCTTCTGGCGTGGCTGGGGTCGGAGCAGCGGTTGCTGGAGCGACTGGCTGTTCGCTGTAGCTACCAGGAACGTAGCCTTCTTCGGTGATGACCCGGCCCTGGCCACCGCCGTAGTAACCGTTGCCGCAGTTACCGTTCGGGCAGCTACCGATTTTGTCGTTCCAGTGTGGGCGATGGTGGAAGCCCATGTGCCAGCCATAGTTCAGGTTGGCGGCATTCCAGGTCCAAGGACCACGAACGTTGTAAACGCCGAACTGACGGGTGTCGCTTGGGTGGTAAGGCGTGATTCCCAGGCTGCTTGGGCTGCCCGTGATTCCACCGACTGGCGTGACACCAAATTGGTGATAGATCGGCGTCATGCGGCTGCTTGGCACGCCCCACGAGTAATTGGTCTGCATGTTCGCGTTCGGCGGAACGACCATCGCGACAGGCGTCTGATAGTTCTGGTAAGCATAGCCACCATGCCACGGCAGCTCGGAAGCATGCTGGGCGTTGGCTTCGTTGCTATATCCACGTCCCCACAGCCAACCGGCTTCAGCAGTTTGCACGCTGCCGGCAAAGGTCAGGCCGACGAGGAGAGCAAGAAACAATCGTGTCTGGGTCATTGTCTGGTTTTCCTACGTGAAGCGAGGGGACGCTGTCCGGCTCGAATAAGGTTCGATTAGAAGAATGGGTTGTATGGGTTCAGCAGCGTACGACCGCCGTACCAGTGGACCTTCGTGCGATTGAATCCCTGGCCACCGTTGTAGTAGTGGTAGTACGTGCGGTGATGCTTGTACAAAAATTCATGCGGATTCAGCGGCGGATAGGTGATGTACGTTTGCGGAACGTACGGTGGAGTTGTGATCGGAGCGGTGTACATCGCGGCCGGATATCCGTAGTACGGGTCGGCAACGTAGTACTGGTTCATCATGCCACCTTCGACCGAAGGGCTGGCGTATTCGTTCGCCTGGGCCGACGTACCAGTGGCCAGCGTGGCCGCGGTGACGGCCAATGCGAACAAGCAAGTGGTAACGATGCGTTTCATCCGATTGATAGCTCCTGCCATTTAGCGGCAACTGGATAACCACGAGTCCGTGGCAGTGTTTGGGTTGGCTCGACCTATTATGGGAACCTGGTCCAATCCGCCGCCTTTGGGTATTTCGGCAATCTGCGCGGGTCAGATAAGTCCAGACCTTCCGTCCTTGGTTAGATCGGCTATTACGATCGCAGCTCTGAGTCTTTCTGAGCCTATCGTTCCAAAAGCCCCTATTCTTCCGACTGTAACAGTCACCCCTAAGTTCCAGAGTCTGCCGCTATCCCCGCAATCGGTAAACTTTACTACAATCGGCGATTCGACATTCATCTGCCCCCTCGCCCAAGTCGAAGAGTGGCTATAGGGTGAAGTCAAAGGGAAGCCAGTTTCTGGCCGGTTCCTCTCCCTATTTTGGGGTTCTGGCCCGCGTCGAATGATGCCCATCAGTTGCTGAGGAGTTTTCACGTTGTCGGAAGGCGCCACCACCACTGCGAATGGATCCGCAAACAAGAAGTCAGCCCCGCGCCGCGCCACCGCCGAATCGATGGCCAAGAAGCAGCGCGAGATCTCGGTTAGCGAGTTCTTTGCCAAGAACCGCCATATGCTTGGCTTCGACAATCCGCGGAAGGCGTTGTTGACCACCATCAAGGAAGCGGTCGACAACTCGCTGGATGCTTGTGAAGAAGCCGGCATCCTGCCCGAGATCTGGGTGCATGTCGAACAGACGGGCGAAAGCCGCTATAAGGCTGCCGTCCAGGACAACGGCCCCGGGATTCTGAAGAAGCAGATTCCGTTGATCTTCGGCAAGCTGCTGTACGGCTCGAAGTTCCACCGGCTGCGCATGAGCCGCGGTCAGCAAGGTATCGGTATCAGTGCCGCCGGCATGTATGCCATTCTGACCACCGGCAAGCCGATCAAGATTGTCAGTAAGACCGGCAAGAACAAGCCGGCCCACTACTACGAACTTCGCATCGACACCAAGGTGAACAAGCCTGAGATCCTCAACGGCAAGGGGGACGGCGAAGACATCCCACCCGGTGAGAAGGGTGAGAAGTACATCCAAGACAACGGTATCGAGTGGGAAACCCACCTCCATCCCGAGTCGCTCGACGATACCCCCAAGCCACTGGCGCACGGTACCCGCGTCTCGCTGGAACTGGAAGCCAAGTACCAGCGCGGCAAAGGGAGCGTTGACGAATATCTCGAGCAGACGGCGATCGCCAACCCGCACGTCACGTTGCACTACACCGATCCCAGCGGCGTGCAGCGAACCTATCGCCGTGCAACTGACATCCTTCCGCCGGAAGCGACCGAAATCAAACCGCATCCGTACGGGGTCGAACTGGGCCGACTGGTCTCGATGTGCAAAGAGAGCAACGAGTCGAGCCTGTCTGGGTTTCTGACCAACTCGTTCTCGCGCGTCAGCCCGACGATTGCCAAGCAGATCTGCGATAAGGCGAAGCTGAGCACGCGGATGCGTCTGAAGCGGATCGACCGCGATCATGCCGAGCATTTGTACGCGGCGATTCAAGACACGAAGATCAGCAATCCAACGACCGACTGTATCGTTCCGATCGGGGAAGATCAGTTGCTCAAAGGACTGCACAGTGTCGTTCCAGCCGAGTTCTATGCGGCTGCTACCCGTCCGCCGGCCGTTTATCGCGGCAACCCTTTCCAGATCGAAGTTGCTCTGGCTTACGGTGGCAATGTCGAAACGCAGAAGATCACCAAGGATCTGCTGAAAGAGTTGCTGTACGAAACCGATGCCCGAACGGTCCGTCAGTTTTTGATTCTGACGTTCAACGGCTTAGGTCCCGATGCCGCCGACAAGATCTTGAAGACGTCGAAGTTGGGCACGCGTAAGAGCCCCAACAAGATGAAGCCGAAAGAGGTCGACATTCTCTTCGACGCGATGCAGAACGTGAACGTGAACGAAGGGCAGTCGATGAACGTTTATCGCTATGCCAACCGCGTTCCGCTGCAGTTCCAGCATGGCGACTGTGCGATTACCAAGACCATCGCCGGCACCAACTGGCGGTCGTATGGCTTGTCGCAATCGCGGGGCAACTTGCCAAGCGGCCCGGTGACCATCATGGTTCACATCGCCAGCGTCTGGGTTCCGTTTACGAACCAGGCCAAGGAAGCGGTGGCGAGCTATGACGAGATCCAAAAGGAAATGCGACTCGCCCTGCAAACGGTCGGTCGAAAGCTCGGCATGTTCCTGCGTCGCCGAATGAAGGTGAAGCAGCAGGCCGATCGTCGTAGCATCTTCCGTCGCTACCTCGGCGAAGTCGCCCAGGCCGTAAGCGATATCAATGGTGTCGAGAAAGAAGACATCTACGAAAAGCTGCTTCAGGTCGCCAAGAAGAAGACCGCCGAAGCGGACATGGTCTTCGACGAAAGCGGCAAGGCGATCGATCCGGCTCAAGCCGATTACGGCGGTGGCGTTCTGATCGTTGAGAAAGACGAAGAAGAGATGCTGGCCGACATGCTCAATCGACCAGCCGAAGCGGCTCCAAGCAGCAGCTCCGACGACGCTCAGAACGAGCTGTTCGATGAGGACGAAGACGAAGCGGACGACGAATAATCGTCGCGCTGCCTCTCGCCGATAAACTCCCACTCAAAGCCTCGCCCAGGTTCCCTCTGGTCGAGGCTTTTTAGTGCGCTGTACCGTTTCATTTAATGACCTTCCTGCCACCGCAACCATTCTCAATACCCTCTGAGTATCGGCTTGAAACCGATCAGGGCGTGCGGCAAAAGGGTGATCTTCTGCCAAGCACCTCGATGCGATCCCCTTAGTCTTGCGGGAAGACACCACCCTAGCCAGAAGGGATTTCACACCTGAAGCACTACACTTTTGTATTTTGCATGATTTTACAATTGACACCCTGCCGAAAGCTATATATCACGGGATATATCACAGCCTACCTCCTCCTATCTCATCTCGATCCCTATTTTCGGTGGAAGGATTTTCCCATGAAAAAGCGAGCCTTCACGCTCGTCGAGCTGCTTGTGGTGATCGCCATCATCGGTGTTTTGATCGCCCTGCTGCTTCCGGCCGTACAACAAGCCCGCGAAGCTGCCCGGCGGATGCAATGCAACAACAACCTCAAACAAATCGGCCTTGGCCTGCACAATTTCCACGACACCTACGGCCGATTTCCGGCGAGCTACGGCTTCAACGATCAGGCCAACGCCGGCAGTTGGGTGAAAGCCTGGGGCTGGGGATCGCGGATCCTTCCGTTCCTGGAACAGTCGGCCCTGCACGATCTGCTGGGTGTTTCACGACGCGAATTCAACGACGCGTTGCCAGGCAATAATTCGTCGAGTTGGCCAGCGGTTGAAGTCGCTGCCATGCGAACGCCACTTGATGCGTTCATTTGCCCCAGCGATCCTGGCGACGACATCAATACCTCGGTCGACTTCTGCCACACGGGCGGCCCCGACAGCACCAAGCCAGCCAAAAGCAACTATGCCGGCGTCATGGGTCACTATACGACGAACTGGTACGCATCCCCTTCGGCCAGTATCCCCAACCAACATGGCGTGATGAATCCGCAGGAAGGGGCTCGCATGGCTGACATCACCGACGGAACGAGCAATACGTTTGCCATCGGCGAACGGGACTCGATCCATCATGCCGCCTACTGGGTTGGCCCTGGCAACGTGAATTCGGAATCGTCGTGGTCTTCACCGAAAGCGATCGGACGGACGTTTGGCCAGAAGGTAAACCAGCCGTTGGTCGGACGTTTCTACCTTGCTTTTTCCAGCCTCCACCCAGGCGGGGCCAACTTCCTGTTTGCCGACGGCAGCGTGCACTTCATCGCGGAAACGATCGAGTCGAAGGAAGGATTGAAGAACGACGGAAACCCAGCCGCGTGGTACACCTCGTACAACGATCTCGATACGTCGACGGTGGGCGTTTATCAGAAGCTTGGTTTACGTGACGATGGCCAGTCGGTCGGACAGTACTAAACCTAGCGGAGATCAAACCGATGCGATTTTACATGAACGCAACGGGCAATCTCGCTCGTTGCTTGTTTCTGTTGATGTTGTTGGTCGTCACCGGCTGCAGTGGAGGAGGTCTTCCTTCGCTATCGGGCGTGGTGACCATCGATGGCAAACCAGCCCCGGCCGGCGTAGCGTTACAGTTCTCGCCCACGACCGACGGCGGTTCTCCTTCGTATGCCCAGACCGACCAGAGCGGTCACTACGTCGCGCAGTTCTCGTTCAACAAGCCTGGCATTCAACTCGGAGAGCACTCGGTGAAGTTGATCCCAGGTTCGGTCGAAGCACCGATGCCTGAGATTGGCCCCGATGGTCGCCCGGTCGGACCGCTGCCGAAGAATCCGATGGCCGATCTGCCCCGCGGCTATTGGGAAGAAATCGAGGTCATTGTGGTTGAGGCTGGCAGCAATACCCACAATATCGATCTGCAGTCGAAATAAGTTCGACCGCAACCGGCGAACTCGTTCATGGCAGATACCACACCGTTGCCAGTCGCTTCGGCGAAGGGGAACGGTGTGGCTATTTCTTGTCCACGCCACCCCGCTATCGATGTAGAACCATGGCCACTTTTGGGCGATTCTGCCGGCGGAAAATGCTCGTTTCCACCTGATTCCCACGATTTCGTGGAATCTTCATTGACGGAACGAGCCCCGAAAAATATCACGGGATATTAGGTGTCTTCTTAATTCATTATCGCCTAAGTTCCCAGAGGTTCCCGGATGAAAGCTCGAGGCTTTACGCTTGTCGAATTGCTGGTGGTGATTGCCATCATTGGTGTGTTGATCGCTTTGTTGCTGCCGGCTGTGCAGCAGGCTCGCGAAGCAGCGCGTCGCATGCAGTGCAATAACAACCTGAAGCAAATCGGCATTGCGCTACACAACTTCCACGATACGTTTGGCCACTTCCCAGCCAGTTACGGCTTCACGGACAAGACGAAGATCGCCGGCACGAATCCTCAGTGGGGCTGGGGCGCACGCTTGTTGCCATTCATCGAACAGTCGGCCCTGCACGACACGCTGGGCGTGACTTCGCGCGAACTGAACGAAGCGTTGCCAACCACCAACTCGTCGAACTGGCCAGCCTTAGAAGTGGCTGCCATCCGCACGCCGATCAGTGGCTATCTTTGCCCAAGTGATGCGAGCAACGGCGAGATCAACACGACTGTCGACTTCATTCACTCCAGCGGTCCAGAATCGACCAAGCCTGCCATCAGCAACTACGTCGCTTGCATGGGTCACTATACCTACAACTGGAACGGTTCTCCTTCCGCCCAGGTGCCCGACTGGCACGGCGTGATGAACGTTCAAGATGGTATCAACATGGCTCGCATCACCGACGGAACCAGCAATACGTTTGCCATCGGCGAGCGTGATTACCTGCACCAGGCAGGCTACTGGGTTGGCGTTGGTAACTCGTACAGCGAAACCTATTGGTCGGCTCCGAAGGTCCTGGGGCGTACGTTCTCGAACAAGTTGAACACGCCTCTGACCGGTCGGTATTACTCGGCATTCGCCAGCATGCACCCAGGCGGTGCGAACTTCCTGTTCGCTGATGGCAGTGTGCACTTCATCGCCGACACGATCGAATCGAGCGAAGGTCTGACGACCAGCGGTGGTCAGGCAGCCTACTACACGTCGTTCTCGAATCTCGACAAGACCACCGTTGGTGTTTACCAGCGACTGGGCATGTCGGACGACGGCGTGACCCTTGGCGAATACTAATCACCACCGAACCGGAGAAGTTCTCGTGACCAAGATTTCGATTTCTTCGCTTAGCTTGTTCGCCGTAGTGCTCGCAGCCCTGGTCGGCTGTGGTCCTGGCAACCTTTCGTCGTCGTTGACCGGCGCGGTGACCATCGATGGTCAGCCGGCGCCGGAAGGACTTTCGCTGCAGTTTCAGCCAACCGGCCCCGGAGCGTCTCCTTCGTACGCTCGAACCGATGCCGATGGCAACTATGTCGCCGAATTCACCGCGACGCGGAAAGGCATTTTGCCCGGTACGCACATGATCAAGCTGCTGCCGAGCGAGATTACCCGAGCGATGCCGAAGCCAGGCGAAAAGCCCGCTCCGACGCCGTTCGACAAGCTGCCTCGCAACTACTACGAACAGATTGGCGAAGTCACCATTACCGACGGTTCCAACGTGTTCGATATCCAACTAAGCACGCAGGGCAAATAGCCTGCTTGCCTCCAGACGGAACCGAGAAAGGCCTGGCGTCGTGTACGATGCCAGGCTTTTTTCGTTAGACATTGTCAGGCGTCGGATGGGTCCACTCGCCTCGATAGGTTCGGGCGAGCAGCTTGTTCGCCTCGTCGTCGCCGGCGACTTGCTGCTGCTCAGCATCCCACGTCAGGCTCCGCCCCAGCTTCAGCGACAAGTTCGCCAGAATACAACTGGCGGTCGAGATGTGTCCCTGTTCGATATCGGCCACCGGTCGGCTGCGATTCTCGATCGCTTGCAGGAAGTTCCGCTGATGGGCCCGATTGGCGGCAGCGACATGTTGCTCCAGATCTTTCTCGTGCTGATCTTCCGGATACTTGTCCCACTCGGTCTTGGGACTGCCTGTTAGGGTCGCCTTGATCGAGCCCTTCGGGAAGAACTCGTACTTGTTGACGCTCGCTTTCAACGTTCCCTTATCGCCATAAAGGAACAACGCCCAAGGGTAGTCACGGTCAGGGGCATCGCCGTAGGTGCGATGCGTCCAGACGACATCCAGTTCGTCGAAATCAAACGTCGCGACCTGGGTGTCTGGCACATTGCCGGTGGCGTCTTGGTAGACGTATGTTCCGCCCCGGCTGTTGACGGAGTTCGGCCAACCGAGGTTCAGCATCCAGCGGACCGTGTCCAGCATGTGGATGCACATGTCGCCCATGATACCGTTGCCGAACTCATCGAACATTCGCCAGCTACGTGGGTGCATTACCGGGTTGAAGGGCAGCTTGGGAGCCGGCCCGGTCCACATTTCGTAATCGAGATATTCAGGCGGTGGGCAGTTCTCGGCCTTCCGATCGCGTCCCATGCCATAGTAACAGCAGACCTCGGCGTGCCCGATCGTCCCGAGTAAGCCTTCGTGGACGACCTTATCGCGGGCTTCGATCAAGTGAGCCGTACTGCGGCGCTGCGTACCGACCTGCACAACGCGGTCGTACTTGCGAGCCGCGGCCAGCATTGCCTGACCTTCGACGATATCGCGGCTGATCGGCTTTTGCACGTAGACATCGGCCCCGGCCCGACAGGCCTCGATCATGGTCAGCGCGTGCCAATGGTCGGGAGTGCCAATCAGGCAGATATCGAGATCTTTCTCGGCAAGCATCTTGCGGTAGTCGCCAAACTGTCGAGGCTGGTGGCCTGATTTCTGGCGGGAAGCGATCAGTTCCGCCGCGCCGGTTCGCATCTGGCTATCAACATCGCAGATCGAAACGACTTCGACCGGGGCGACCTGAATCAGCCGCATCAGGTCGCACTTGCCATACCAGCCGCAACCAATCAGCCCGACACGCTTCGGTTTGATGTCGAGCAGATCTTCCGCCCATGTCGAGCGAGGCAGCGAAGCAATGGTGGTCACCGCGGCGGCGGTCGTAAGAAACTGTCGACGATCCATGTTGGGGCTCCAGAACGGATAGATTCGATGAGGGAAGGTGTCTCACTATCTTAACAGCCCGGCAGAGCCCTTTCTGCCAGGAAAATCGTTGCGGCCCGACAACTGGCGGCCTCGATCTAAAGCAGACCACCAAGCTGGGATTGGTTCGCCTGCCCGGAACGAGGTACGATAGTATCAGGCGGCCCGAATCTATTGACATTCATTGACGAGACACCAATTCCCGAATTTCCGGGCTCCAGGAGCAAGCGTATGCCCAAGGTGGGAGAAAGTATCGACCGATTTAACGACTCGGTCCGGACACTTTTGATTTTGTTGCTGCTGATCGCTTTTTCGAGCGTTTCGTATTACGCGTGGTCGGTCTACAACGAAAAAGAACTGCAGTTGGCCGCCAAAGAGAAAGAGCTTCAAGAGCACGTCGCGAAGATCGGCGAGCTGGAAGAAGCGATCGACCAACTCTCGCTCCGGATCAAGTTGCTGAAGATCGACCGCCGGGTGGCTCGTCTAAAAGTGGTTAGCCAAGAGAAGCCGGAAGGAGCCGAACGCGTTGAATCGACGATCGAGTTCGTCGAGGTCGACCAGCATGGCACCCCCCTTACCGAACCGCAGCGATTCAAGATCGATGGCGACATGGTCTACGTGAACGGCAAAGTGGTGAAGTTCGATGACGAACTGGTCGAGACCAATGACCCGCTCCGTTCCGCTTCGATCTACCTGCTCCAGAAGATCTACGGCGAACATCAAAAGCCAATCGATGGCTACGCGATCGACCAGGTCGGCGAGCGTCCCGAAGTTTATGGCGTGCGGGACGAGCCATCGGAATACGAACAGAAAATCTGGAACAACTTCTGGGACATTGCCAACGATCCCACCAAGGCCGCCGAGTATGGTGTTCGAGCGGCTAACGAAGAATCGCAAGGGATGAAAGTTCGTCCGGGTAAATCGTACGAACTGGAAATCCGCAGCAGCGGCGGTCTGACCATCAAGCCGCTGCCAGAAAACGTCGAGCTTTAACCAGCGGTAAAACCGTTGCGGACGTTCTCTGGCGTCGTGCCTTGCAGGCAATCGACTACCTGACGCGAAACGCGGCTCCGCATGTTTTCCAGCGATTCAACACTGACAAAAGCCGCGTGCGGCGTGATGATCACGCGCGGATCGTTGTAAGGAGCCACGCTCAAGTCGCATGGCTCTGGATCTTGCACGTCGAGTGCCGCACCTGCCAGTTCGCCAGCATCCAAGGCGGCGGCCAGGGCATCGTGATCGACGATCGCCCCACGAGCGGTGTTGATCAGGTAAGCCGTCGGCTTCATCTTCTTGAACTGCTCGGCACCGATCGACTTCTTGGTTTCGGGGGTCGCTGGAATCAGCAGCGCGACGTAATCGGACTCAGCCAGCAGCTCGTCCATTTCGACCGTTTTGACGCCCTCTATGCTCTTCCCACTCCGGCTGGTGGCCAGAACGTTCAGGCCGAGGCACTTCGCTTTTTGAGCAAGCAACATCCCAATGTTGCCCAAACCAACGATCCCCAGCGTTTGCCCTTCCATCCGACGCATGATCGGGCCAGCGGTCAGGTCGTATTTGCCTGACATCGTGTCGTGGTGGTACATCGCCACTTTGCGAGCACAAGCGAACATCAGGGCCAGCGTATGCTCGGCGACTTCGGTCAGGCAGTAGTCCGGCGTGTTGGTGACCAGGATCCCCTTGGAAGTGCAGTAGTCGATATCGATGTTATCCAGGCCGATCCCCAGTCGAGCGACAATCTTCACCTTGGGCGAAGCTGAAATCACCTTTTCGGTCACCAGGGCCCAGTTGGTCATGATGGCGTCGACCTGGTGCTTTTGGGCCAGTTCGACCAGCGTTTGCTCGTCTTTCGAAGGCGAGACGATCAACTCGACGTCGTTGTCAGCAAGAACTTTCTTTTCGATTTCGAGTTCTTCCCAGGCGTAGTCAGTCAGCAGAACGTGGTATTTGGCCATCTTGGGTACTTGTGGGGGTTTGACGTGGAAGGATCGCGGGGCTGCGAAAAGCCCCATAATACTGGTCTCGATCCGCCGGGTGAACCCTCCGCCAAGACCGCTCTGGGCGTCATTTCGGCTGGTAGGGGGACCAAATGTCGCGTTTCGAGAGCAAGGTTTCCCCTTGTCGACAATGCCGTATACCCTTCTCCGCCACTGGCACGTCCCCTAAAATCGATGGATTCGACCGAACCAAGCCGCGAAGTGAACCCACGGACGAGCATCTATGCCGGTTTCCGATATCGAAGTCAAAGGGGCCCGCGAACACAATCTGCGTGACGTCACTCTGACGCTGCCTCGCAATAAGCTGATCTGCCTGACAGGCGTGAGTGGAAGTGGAAAGAGCTCGCTCGCGTTTGACACGATCTATGCGGAAGGGCAGCGACGTTACGTCGAGAGCTTGTCTAGCTATGCGCGCCAATTTATGGGGCAGATGCCCAAGCCCGATGTCGACTTCATCGGCGGCTTGACCCCCAGCATCTCGATTTCGCAGAAGACGACCAGCAACAATCCTCGCAGTACGGTCGGTACGATCACCGAGATCTACGACTACCTGCGCGTGATCTTCTCGCGAGTCGGCCAGGGCTTCTGTAGCGAGTGCGGTAAGAAGCTGACCGCCCAGACCCGCGAACAGATCCTCGAGCGGATTCTCGAGCAGCCGGAAGGTTCCGCCTTCTCGGTCTTGGCTCCGCTGGTCCGTGGCCAGAAAGGCGAGTTCAAAGATCTCTTCATCGACCTCCTGAAGCAGGGGTTCGTCCGGGCACGTGTCGATGGCGAAGTGATCCAACTGAATGACGAACTGCAGCTCGATCGCCAGATGCGGCATAACATCGAGTTGGTGATCGACCGCATCACGATCAAAGAAAACATCCGCGGCCGTCTGGCCGAAGCGGTCGAGCTGGCCTTGAAGATGGGCGAAGGCAGTTTGATCATTGCCCCGCGCGACGAAGAAGCCGCCGAAGGTGCTGAGGAAGCCCCCAAGCCGAAGCGAGCCAAAAGCAAACGGAGCAAGACGGCCGTTGCCGGCGACATGATGTTTTCGGTCGACTATGCGTGCGTCGACTGTGGTATCTCGTACGTTCCCCCCACGCCGCAGTTGTTCAGCTTCAACTCGCCCCAGGGGATGTGCCCGACCTGCGATGGTTTGGGGAAGGTCTACACGTTCGATCCGGAGTTGCTGGTTCCGGACGTGACGTTGTCGTTCAAGCAGGGTGCCATTGAACTGTTGGGCAAATGGAAAGAGCTCGGCCGCTGGAAGCGACACATCTACCAGGGTGTTGCCGACACGATGGAGCGCAAGTACGACCTGGGCAAAGGTGCCTTGCTGGAAACGGCTTGGCGCGACATGCAGAAAGAGCACCACGACTACCTGCTGTGGGGCACCGGCGACGAGCACATCACGTTCACCTGGCGAGGCGGCAATAGCCCTCAGATGTACGGCGGCACGTACGGTGGTATCGTTCCGGACCTGATCGAGAAATATCGCAATACGAACTCGAAGCCGCAGCAGCGGCAACTCGAAAAGTACATGGCAACGGTCATCTGCCCGCAGTGTCATGGGGATCGCTTGAATCCTCAGGCTCGGAGCGTCAAGATTTCGACGGCCAGCAAAGTCTTCGGCAAAGAGAACTCGAAGTCGCTGCCAGAGATCTGCCAACTTTCGATTCAGGAAGCATCCGCCTTCTTCGAAGCTCTTCAACTCGATTCCTTATCGGCGAAGATCGCGGAAGAAGCGACCAAAGAAATTCGCGGACGCCTCGGCTTCCTGCAGAACGTTGGTCTTGAATACCTGACGCTCGATCGAACGGCCCCGACGCTTAGCGGTGGTGAGTCGCAGCGTATCCGTCTGGCAGGCCAGATCGGCTGCGGCCTGGTTGGCGTGACGTACATTCTGGACGAACCTTCGATTGGTTTACATCCGCGCGATAACGACCGTTTGCTGGCAACGCTGAACGATCTTCGCGACCTGGGGAACACGGTGCTGGTGGTCGAGCACGACGAAGACACCATGCGCGTCGCCGACCATATCATCGACTTCGGCCCTGGGGCTGGTGTCCGGGGTGGCTATGTGGTCGCCCAAGGTTCCGCCAAGCAGTTGGAAGACGTCGAAGAAAGCGTCACCGGGCGATTCCTCTCCGGCAAAGAAAAGATCGAGATCCCCGAGTCGCGGCGTTCGATCGGCGAGAAGAAGATCCGCATCATCGGAGCGGCCCAGAACAATCTGAAGAACATCACGGCCGAGATCCCGCTGGGTGGCTTCGTCTGTATCACCGGGGCGAGCGGTAGCGGCAAGAGCTCGCTGATCAATGGCATTCTGGTCGAAGCCCTCCGCCGCGATTTGAACGGCGGCCTCGGCGAACCAGGCGAACACGAACGCATCGAAGGGATCGATCATCTCGACAAGATGATCGCCATCGATCAAAGCCCAATCGGTCGTACGCCACGCAGTAACCCAGCGACCTATATCAAGGTCTTCGACGAAATCCGCGATCTGTTCGCCCAACTGCCAGAATCTCGCAAGCGAGGCTACAAGCCTGGCCGCTTCAGTTTCAATGTGGATGGCGGCCGCTGTAGTGCCTGCGAAGGGAACGGGGCCAACAAGCTGGAAATGGACTTCCTGGCCGACATCTGGGTGACCTGTCCGGTTTGCGAAGGGCATCGCTTCAATCGCGAAACACTCGAAATCTTGTTCAAGGACAAGTCGATCGCCGACATCCTGGAGATGGATGTCCAAGACGCCCTGAAGACCTTCGAGAACGTCCCCAAGATCGCTCAGAAGCTGCAAACGCTGCATGACGTGGGGCTCGATTACATCAAGCTCGGTCAGCCATCGCCGACTCTTTCCGGTGGTGAAGCCCAGCGTATCAAGCTCGCCAAAGAGCTCTCGAAGCGAAGCACTGGCAAGACGCTGTATCTGTTGGACGAACCAACCACCGGTTTGCACTTCGCCGATACCAAGATGCTGCTGAAGGTGCTGCACAACTTCGCCGACGCCGGCAACACGGTGCTGGTGGTCGAACACAACCTGGACGTGATCAAAACGGCCGACTGGGTTGTCGACCTTGGCCCGGATGGCGGTGTGAACGGGGGGACAATCGTCGCCCAGGGAACACCGGAAGATGTCGCCGCCGTCGAGGCTTCGTTCACCGGCCAGGCCCTCAAGCCGCTGCTGAAGGGAGAGACCAGCCGAGCCGTCGCCGAGATCAAACGTGCCGCCAAGCTCTCGCAGCAGACCGCCAAGGTCCAGGCCAAACGGATCGACGTCCGTGGTGCCAAGATGCACAACCTGAAGGACGTCAGCGTCAGCATCGATCGCGACAAGATGACCGTCTTCTGCGGGCCGAGCGGTAGCGGTAAAAGCTCGCTGGCGATGGACACCATCTACGCCGAAGGGCAACGCCGCTACGTCGAAAGCTTGAGCGCGTACGCCCGCCAGTTTGTCGGCCAGATGCAGAAGCCGAAGGTCGATCACATCGAAGGCCTTTCCCCAGCAATCGCGATCGAACAAAAGAACCTCGGCAAGTCGCCACGTTCGACCGTCGGTACGGTCACCGAGATTTACGACTACCTGCGTGTCCTGATGAGCCGTCTGGGTGTGCCACATTGCCCCGACTGCGATGTCCCGATCAAGACGCAAACGTCGACACAGATCACCGACAAGGTTCTGCAGGAAGAAGAGGGGACCAAGCTCTTTTTGCTGGCTCCGCGCACCCTCGATACCGGTCAGCAGTATTCCGACTTGTGGGAAGAACTGAAAGCGGCCGGCTACCAACGTATTCGTGTCGATGGCGTGGTCCACACGATCGATCGTCCTCCGAAGATCGACCGCCGCCGCAAACATGATGTCGAAGTCGTCGTCGACCGTATTTCGGTTCGCCAGGACGCTCGTCCGCGTATCGCCGACAGTGTCGAAATCGCGCTCAGCCAATCCGGCGGCGTGCTGGTGTTGGCCTACGCGGAAGAAGGCGTTCCGGAAGCTCATTGGCGTACCAAGCGTTTGAGTCAGAAGCTTTCGTGCGAGCAGTGCGATCGCAGCTTCGAGCCTCTTTCGCCACACAACTTCTCGTTCAACAGCTACCTCGGCTGGTGTCCTGACTGCGAAGGTCTGGGAACCCAGACCGGCGCCGACCCGACCGCACTTTTGAGCGATCCGAAGCGAAGCCTGGCCGAAGGTGCCTTGCGGCTGTGGCCTGATTTGAAATCGCCAATGGCAATGCAGATGCTCGAGGCAATCTGCCAGAAGAACAAGATCCCGCTCGACGTACCGTTCGAGCAGCTTGGTGCCCGTCAGCGTCGTATCATCCTGCATGGCACCGGCGACACGACGTACGATGTCTACTCGGACGCAAAGAAAGAGAAGCTCGATTTCCGCTTCCAGTTCAAGGGGCTTTATCCCGCGCTCGAAGATGCGTCGCGTTTGAGCCCGGCGTTCCGTGGTCAATTGGAATCGCTGGTCGCCGAAGTGGAATGCACGACCTGCGACGGCTCGCGGCTGCGAGACGACGCTTCGTCCGTTCGCTTTCGTAAGAAGTCGATGCGCGACATCACGAGCATGCCGCTATCGGAACTGCTCGACTTCGTTCGTTCGGCCAAACTGAAGAAACGTGAACAGAAGATCGCAGGCGAGATCCTTCGCGAGATCGATGGTCGCGTGCAGTTCCTGCTGGACGTTGGTCTGGAATACCTGACGCTCCGCCGTACGGCTCCGACGTTGTCGGCCGGTGAAGCGCAGCGTATTCGCCTGGCCAGCCAGTTGGGTAGCGGCCTTTGCGGTGTGTTGTATGTGCTGGACGAACCGACGATCGGTCTGCATCCTCGCGACAATTTGCGGCTGCTCAAGGCATTGCATCGCCTGCGCGACCTCGGCAACACGCTGCTGGTGGTCGAACACGATCAGGAAGTGATTGAAGGCTGCGATCGCCTGATCGACTTCGGTCCTCAGGCAGGCCGCAACGGTGGTATGGTCGTCGCCGAAGGAACCCCGAAGCAGATCGCGAAGAACGCGAATTCGGTCACCGGTCCTTACATCTCCGGCAAGACCGCCATCTATGCTCCGACCAATCGACGCATGATGTCGATCTCGGATAACACCGATGAAGATGTCATCTCCGACTTCAGCAGTCCTTCGGGCGAATGGCTCGAGATCGTCGGTGCGAACCACCGTAACCTGCGCGATGTGAACGTGCAGATTCCGCTGGGTGCCTTCGTGGCGATTGGCGGCCCGAGCGGTAGCGGTAAGAGCACGCTCGTTCAAGACATCCTTTACAACACGCTCGCACGACGACTGCACCGTGCTTCGACGATCCCAGGCGCGCACGACGCGCTGCGTGGTGTCGAGAACATCAACAAGGTGATCCGCGTCGACCAGCAGCCAATCGGCAACAGTCCGAGCTCGAACCCGGCGACTTACACCGGCGTGTTCGACTTGATTCGCGAATTGTTCGCGCAGCTTCCCGACGCCAAAGTGCGTGGCTACACGGCTCGCCGCTTCAGCTTCAATGTCGAAGGGGGCCGCTGCGAAGACTGCCAAGGCATGGGCCAAAAGTGTATCGAGATGCACTTCCTGCCCGACGTCTGGGTCACGTGCGAAACGTGCGATGGTCGCCGCTACAACGAAGAGACCTTGGCCGTTAAGTTCCACGGTCGATCGGTTTCGGAAGTGCTCGAAATGTCGTGCGGCCAGGCCGTGCAGCTCTTCGAGAACATCCCGAAGATCCGCCGTATCTTGCAGACGCTATGCGATGTGGGCCTCGAATACGTCACCCTCGGCCAATCGGCCGCGACGCTTTCGGGCGGTGAAGCCCAGCGTGTGAAGCTGGCCAGCGAGTTGGCTCGCCCCGACACCGGACGCACGCTCTATCTGCTGGACGAACCTTCGACCGGTCTGCACTTTGAGGACTTGAAGAAGTTGCTCGACGTGTTTCATCGCCTGGTCGACATGGGCAACACGGTGATCGTTATCGAACACAATCTCGACATCTTGAAGCAGGCCGACTGGCTGATCGAAATGGGACCGGAAGCTGGCCAGTCTGGCGGTCAGGTCGTGACGGTCGGCACGCCGGAAGATGTGGTCGCTTACTCTGAATCGTTCCAGAAGGTTGCCAAGAAGCAGAAGAGCGAGGCCTCGACGCTGACCGACGACCGAGGCATGACCTGGCTGCGAAGTCACACCGGCGAAGCCCTCGCTCCGGTTCTGGCATCCGCCCCGCGACAAGAGCGTCCCCTGTACGATCCCAACGCGACCGATGCGGAACGAGAAGGGGACCTCGATATCGACGACGTCGGTGCCCAGATCCAAATGCCTTGGGAACTGGACGGGCAGAAATGGCACACCAAAGATCGCGTCGGTCGCGATGGTCAGCCATGCAACTGGGAAGGCAAAGTCCTGGCCGAGGTGGTCGAACGGATTCAATCGACCGATCTGTTCAGCGATCCGAACTGGAACTCGCGGACGATCGTCGAGATTGCCGCCAAACGCAAGTCAGATGGCTGGTTCTTCCATGCCATCACCGGCGAGACCTGGCTGCTGAAGATGAAGTTCCGCGTGATGAAGGGGACCTTCAACAAGTACGAACTGCCGCAGGAACTCGACTTGCCGACGCTAAACCAGATGGACGACTTGCCGATCTACAGCAACGATCCACGCGTGAAGGTAAAGAACCTGCGTGGCCCGTTCCAAGAGATCGAAGTCCGAGCCCATAGCTGGCACGAGATCAACAAGCCTTCGTTCTGGAAGTTTATCGACGACGCGATCGTCGGCTTCCAGAAGTACGAAGCGACCGTCGGTCAGGACGTCGAAAGCCATATGCCCTGGAAGAAGTTGGGTGAAAAGTGGCACTTGTCGCGGAAGGGCTTCCCGCCAGGCAAGTCGGTGGCGTGGGATCAGACCGTGCTTGAAGAAGTGATCGAACTTCTGAAAGACGTTGCTCCGCAGGGCGAGATTTTGTGGAACAACCAGATGCTTATCAACATGATGATCCCTGGCAAACGTACTGCTTGGGCTGTAGTTTCGACGAAGAAACCCGAACATGTCCGCTTGGAATTGAAGACCGCCCAAGCGTCCACTACGCAGGGAAGAATTGCCGAATTAGGCCACGAGCCCGACGTTGACCAGGCTCGTGGTGGCGAAGAAGTTGTCCGGTTGCATTTCCGCAACGAGACCGACCTGAAAAAGGGAGACCTCCGAGCATTTCTGTCGGAACACTACGAGCGAGAAAAATCGTCCGGTCAACAATCGCTCCTCTAATAGCCGTGTAAAGACCGCATGCCTTCCATTGAGCGGAGGCATGCGTTTGCCTTAAAAAGACCAGGCAAAATACGCCTCTCGACCGGCCGAAATCGCGCGCCAAAACTTTGGCGCTTTTTTGGCTACTCTTTTAATGATGATCCGTCTTTGATCGATCTGCGTAACTCTTTGTGGGGTTTTGTTCTCCGACAAATGGGCCCCGGAATTCAGGCGAAAAGTCACGTTTGACGCCATGTGGTTTGCCGTTATTAATGGAATTCTAGGGCGGTCGCTGACCAGACGCTTCTGGTTCATTTCTCTTTCTTCCCCCCAATCTCTAAGGAGAACGCAAATGATTTCGAAGCCAACTGTGGCGATCCTGGGTGCAAGCTCTGAGCGTTCCAAGTACGGTAACAAATCCGTACGGGCGCACTTGCAGCGCGGGTACGATGTTTACCCCGTCAATCCCAAGGGTGGTCAGATCGAAGGCCTGAAGGTTTACAAGTCTTTGAGAGACATCCCGGTCGAGCAGTTGGATCGTATCAGCATTTACGTGCCGCCAGCGGTGGGAATGAAGATGGTTTCGGATATCGCCTCGAAGCCAGCCAAGGAAGTGTTTTTCAATCCTGGCAGCGAAAGCAACGAGCTTCTGCAAGCAGCTCGCGAACGGGGAATCACCCCGATTCAGGCCTGCAGCATCGTCGACGTAGGCGTCGCGCCGACCGCGCTCGAGTAACGATGCGAAAGCAGAACCGTTCCTGAAGAAGTGGCCACGTTGAATCACGTGGCCATTTTGCATTTCGAAGGGATTACTTCTGACGGCAGAGCAGGGGACTACGCAGCCTGCTTCTCTTCGCTACTGGCAGCGGTACCCGAGCCGGACCGTTTCAGCCAGCCTTCGCCAATCACTCGCAGGGCCACGCGATCTTCCAGATTCGGACGGAAGATCGTCAGCAGCATCAGCGGCATATACCAGGCGATGTAGGTCGTTCCATCGTTGGCATGCCAGAACTGGGCGGCCAACATCAAACCAGCCGTGCAGCTTAGCAGCGTGCCAAGATTCTTCTGGGCCGGCCAGATTGCGAAGGCAATCGACACGACACCAAACGCCGCGAGAACCGGAATTCGGTAGGCATTCGAGTTGAAGTAATAGTTCCAGAAGCCCGTGTAACCTTCGTCACGTGGCAACCACAAACCGAACATCGCCCGGAACTGGTTGAGGAACATATCGAAGTCGGATGACGTCAATGCGAGCGACAACGTTAGCACCAACAGCGTCGACACCACGCCAATCAGGAAGCGGCCACGACCTCGTTCCCAGTAATAGCTGAACCACAGCGGCAGCAGAAACAGCGGGTAATACAACGTTCCGATCGCCAGTCCCATGAAAATCCCAGAGACCAGCGGCGTGCGATAGAAGAAGATCGCCCACACCAGCAGCGCCGCCGGCATGACGTGATCGATTCGCCCGGTATAGACCGCGGCGTAGGGCAGCAGGAAGTAGAACATCGCCGCCCCGACACCCATCTTAATGTTGTCGAAGTGACGGTAGCCCACCAGCACGATGCCAGCGATCAGGGCCATATTCGCCAGAATCGCCACCGTTTTGGTCACGATGATGGTGATTTTCTCGTTCGTTTCCAGATCGGTCGGCTCGCCTTGCTGGGCCAACTGATAGGTCGGAATTCGCGGCACCAGCAGCAGCATGCGATAACCTGGTCCGAAGTGACGAAGCGATTCTTCCACTTCCTTCGGGCTACTCTTAGAAGCTTCGCGGACGCCGCGCATATCGGCATCAGAAGGCCGGCCCACGATGATGTTGGTCATCAAGAAGATGAACAGCGCGCAGGTGATGAACACCATCCCGCCGATCGTCAGGTTGGGCTCGAGCATCGGTCGCCGGACCATCGTCGGATCGACAAACAACCGGATCACGATTAGCCCACTGAGACCGAAGAGCCAGATGTAACCTGCTTTCTCCAGGGTCTTTCCGATCTGGAGCAGTTCCTGGCGAGACGGTTTTTCATCGTCCTCTTCCTCAGGCTCGGCGACGGCCACCGGTCCTACGGCAGGCGGCTCAGCGTCGAGCTTCGGTATCAACGGCGCGGTTTCCGCGGCGACGGCCGGAATGCTAGTGGCCCGGTTGATGCTTTGCTGACCGAAGTAGGTCATCAGCAGCCCGGGTGCCAGGCCGATAATCAACAGAACGTCCAGATTGCGAACGCTCCAGACGCGGTTGAATTTGAAGAATAGACCGATCACCAGCAGCGACGACAGGTAAGCCCAAGTCGTCGGGTTAACGCTTTCGTATTGAAAGAGAATCTCGCGCATTAGGCGATTGGGTGGTGATCGACGTGGGTTAAGGTTCGCGTCGCGAGGCCGAATACGGTAGTCTCGGCCCGAGCTTGAATTGGCAGCTACTATTATCAACCAATTCAATGCCCGATTCCAAGCCCAAGCGAGCTCGAGTTTCCCAGGAAAAGCAAGAAGTTTCCGGGAGCCACTGGGCGTTCGTAACCTCAAGAAGATTACGCATTTCTGGCAAAAACACAAGGACCGAAAGAGTCCGCCAAACACCAGCCCGCCGATTGCCTACCCTCTTCACCCCAAGACCAGCGATCGACTGCGGACAAGGGACAACTTATCTATGGCACATTAGGGAGAAAGCACGTACGATGTCGGTTAGTTAGGGCATTGACGCCAACGTTAGGCGATTTTGGGCTTTGGTTACGTCGCTTGCCGATCTTGCCCAAATCGTGACGCAAAGCCAACTTCGGGCCAACCTTTCCTCCCATTTGCCGGACCCCTTAGAGGACTCAATTCATGAAGCTTGATTCGACAACTCGTTTCTGGCTAGCAAGTTTCGCGGTGGGAAGCGTCATGACGACGCTCGTTATCGCTGGTTTGACCGTGGGCCTTCAGCTGCGAAGCCCTGGCATTGAAATTCCCGTCAACGCCACCGCCAGCACCTGGAGCGAAACCATGTGTGCCGCGACTGGCCGAATCGACGAGGAAATGGAAGGCCTGTTTACGCTGGATACCCTGACCGGCGATTTGCAGTGTGCCGTGCTCAACGGCCGCACGACCAAGTTCGCGGGCCTGTTTCGTAACAACATCCTGAACGATCTCGGCGTCGACGCCACCAAGAAGCCAAACTTCATGCTTCTGACCGGTGCCGCCTCGTTCCCAGGTCAGGCCGGCAATACCCGACCGGGCGACTGCGTGGTGTACGTCATCGACTCAACTACCGGTCGTATCGCAGTTTACGGTGTGCCATGGCAGCGTAGCGTGGCCGCTCGTGGCTCGGCTCAGCAAGGGTCGCTGATTCTGCTGGATACCGGCACGGCTCGTAACGTGATGATTCGTAACTAGTTGGATCGATCCGCGACCGATGCAATTCAAAGAAGCCCGCTTCTCCACCGAAGCGGGCTTCCTTTGTTTTGGGTTTGCCCCTGAATTCCTGCGGGAAAACCGATCGCGTCACGTGCCAGCCGGTTGTCGGGAGAAAGCCTCCCGTCGTAAACTGAAAAAAGGCTTGCCATCCGCCCGAGAAGGTCGGTTTTCTTTGCAGGCAAGGCCGATCGCCCGACTGAGAGCCCCATGAAAATACGCATTAATGAAGAGGAACGCGACGTACCGGCTGGTTCGACCATCGCCGACGTCATCGAAACGCTGTCCCTCAACCCCAAGTTCATCGCCGTGGAAGTCAACCTGGAACTGATCCCACGCGATGAGCACGCCAGCCATCAACTTACCGATGGGGACCAGTTGGAAGTCGTCACGCTCGTAGGAGGTGGTTAATGAGTCTCGCGGAAACCAATGCCTACGATACGCCTTTGGTCCTGGGTACCCATACGCTAAGCAGCCGCCTGATTGTCGGGACCGGCAAGTACGACACGCTCGAGCTGATGCAGCAGTCGCTGGAAGCTTCCGGAAGCGAATGCGTGACGGTCGCCGTTCGTCGCGAACGTCTTTACGATCCGACCGGTCGTAACCTTTTGGATTACATCGATTTCCATCGCTACACACTGCTGCCCAACACGGCCGGCTGTTACAACGCCCGCGATGCAGTCCGAACCGCCAAGCTTGGCCGCGAGATTTTACTCGGGCTCGAGAACCCCGGCGCCGACTGGGTGAAGCTGGAAGTCCTGGCCGATACCAAGACGCTGCTGCCCGACCCGGTTGAAACCGTGTTGGCGTGCGAGCAGTTGGTCGAACTTGGTTTTCAGGTCCTTTGCTACACGACCGACGATCCCGTGATCGCCAAGCGACTGAAAGAAGTCGGCGCAACCGCCGTGATGCCTGCCGGAAGTCCGATCGGCTCAGGCCAGGGCATCTTGAATCCGAACAACATTCGCATCTGTCTCGAGTATCTCAAAGGGGAAGACCCTGACTACCCGGTGATTGTTGATGCCGGTGTCGGTACGGCCAGCGACGTTGCTTTTGCGATGGAACTGGGAGTCGATGGTGTGCTGCTGAACACCGCTATCGCCCATGCCAAGGATCCGGTTCGGATGGCTCACGCCATGCGTCACGCCACCGAAGCTGGTCGCCTGGCGTTCCAGTCGGGACGCATTCCACGCCGCTTGTACGCTTCGGCCAGCAGCCCTGAAGACGGCGTGATCGGCCGCACTCGCCACCAGTAATCGCCCCACTCCAACCGAGCTTAGATATCTATCATGCAGCAGCCGCAACCCAAGTTTGCCGCGGCCTTGTCGGTCCACGATACGACGGAAGAAGCCTTGGCAGAAGCCGTTCGTCAGGCCCTCGACCAATTGGCAGCTCCGGTCGACCTGGCATTCGTATTCGTTTCGCCCCATCACGCCCAGCACATTGAAACGGTCGCCAAAGAACTGACGCGACTGCTGGGTACCAACAATCTGCTAGGCTGCACGGCCGAGTCGATCGTCGGCGAAGGACGCGAAGCGGAAGATACCCCGGCCATCAGCTTGTGGCTGGCACACTTGCCAGGCACGACCATTCTGCCGATGCATCTCGAATTCCAACGCACGCCTGATGGTGGCTCGATCGTCGGTTGGTCGGACGAACTGCCGGCCCAGTGGCCAGCCGATGCCGCGACGATCGCGTTGTCGGAACCGTTCAGCTTTCCGGCTGACCTGCTGTTGGAACGCGTTAACGAAGACCAGCAAGGTGTCCCGGTGATCGGGGGCATCGCCAGCGGAAGCTATCAACCAGGCGAGAATCGTTTGATCCTGGGTGACAAGGTGCTGGAAAGTGGCTGCGTGCTGGTTTACCTACATGGCAACGTTCGTGTCCGCACGATTGTCTCGCAAGGCTGCCGACCGATTGGCGATCCATTTGTGATCACCAAGGCGGAACGCAACGTGATCGAAGAACTAGGTGGCCACCCAGCTCTGAAGCAGCTCGAAGCGATCTACAAAACGCTGCCCGTTACCGATCAACAACTGGTCAGCCGTGGCCTGCACATTGGCCGCGTCGTCGACGAATACCAATCCGATCGCAGCCAGGGCGATTTCATCGTGCGGAACGTGGTTGGCATCGAACGCGAGACCGGATCGCTGATGATTGGCGACTACGTGAAGCCGGGCCAGACGGTCCAGTTCCATGTTCGCGACGAGTTTTCCGCCTCGGCCGAACTAAAGCAGCTTTCGGCCGAGATGAAGAAGAGCGGATCGAGTCCGAAGTCGGTGCTGACCTTTACCTGCAATGGTCGCGGAACGCGTTTGTTCAGCGAGCCGCATCATGACGCGAACTGTTTATCCAGTGCCTTCGGTAAGATTCCGAACGCAGGCTTTTTTGCTGCCGGCGAGATCGGCCCGGTGGGCGGAAAGAATTTCCTGCATGGCTTCACGGCTAGTGTCGCCCTGTTGGAACCGATCGAAGAAAGCTAGAACGCGATCGCTGCGTTCTAAGGGGCCACGCTCAATTCCAGCATCTTGAGCTCGAGCTCCAGCAATCGCATGCGATCCTGATGAAAACGTTCGAGGAGAGCTTTTTCCTCGTTCAGATTCTTGAGCGATTCGGCTGCTTCGACTTGTGCCACTTTCACATGTTCGAGCTGACCGAAGAGAGGGGCCGAGTATTTGAACTTGGTGAATTGCTCGTATTCTTCACGTTGACGCTGCAGCGAATCGGCCTGAGCTTTGGCGACAGTGATCTTCGAGTTCAGCAGTCGACGAGCCAGTGGGTATTCCTGCCCTTCGTACAACTTGATCCGCAGCCGGGCCGCCTCGATCGCCGGCGAAACGGGCGAAGGACTTTGGGCCTGGGCGACGATACAAAATACGAACAGCATCTTCGACAATACGATCAGAGCAGTCGGGATGCGAATCAGAAGGCGGTAGTCCACGGCGAGGGATCCTCAAATGCAGGGGCAAAGGTCTACATTCCAGCCTAATTACGCCCGAGAAAACCTCAACCAGATTACGTAACCAACTGGCGATACGCCGTTTCCGCCGATCGGATTGCCTTCTATAATCACGGAATTGAATTGCCCCCTGGGGACCTGCTGAGGAGTGCCATGTCGGACAGCTACAAAATCTTGATTGCCGACGACAACCAGTCGAACATCGAACTGCTAGAGGCCTATCTGGCTAATATCGATTGCGATACGGAAATCGCAGTGAACGGGCAAGATACGCTCGACAAAGTGGCCAGTTTCCAGCCCGATTTGATCCTGCTCGACGTCATGATGCCCAAGTTGAGCGGCTTTGAAGTCTGCAAGCAGTTGAAGGCCGATCCCGCGACCAAAGGTATTATGATCCTTATGGTTACGGCGTTGAACGAACTTGGCGACATCGAACGAGCCGTGGCCGCCGGGACTGACGACTTCCTGTCCAAGCCGGTCAATCGGATCGAACTTACCAAGCGTGTCGAAAACATGCTGCGTCTGAAGAATGTCGAGAACGAAAACGAACGTCTTCGCCAATACATCGAACAGATGGAAAACAGCCGCGGCTAAGCCCTGCCGGCGGTTTCTCGCCGAACGCAACATGTCCGGGCCAATCGAGAGCCCTGGACACCTCTGGGCCAAATCAGGCCCCTTCCCCCCGGAAGGGTGTCGCTGTTCCCAGCCACTGCAGCGTATGATTTAGCGCAGAGTGGCCATCGATCCGCTTTCTGTTCGAACTCTTGCCTTGTTTCGCGCTTGCCTGGAGGGGTATCCTAAAGAAGGTCCCCTTCATCTTGGCGAGGAATATTCAATGCCTTGGAATTTTCGGTTGGGTCTTTTGACCGTCGCGCTCGGTTTGTCGCTCTTCGGACCGTGGGCAATCCAAGAGACGCACGCGCAAGCCACCAACGCACCATCTCCGGAGAAGGTGCGTGAATTGATCGCGCAACTGGGCGATCGTCACTTTGTCGTGCGCGAGCGTGCTCAATCGGAACTTGCCCGCATGGGGATCACGGCGTTCGACCAGTTGTTCGGCGCGATGCGTGACCCGGACCTCGAAATCGCCGGCCGTGCTCAATACTTGATCCGCAGTGTCGAGATCGAGTGGACCCGACCCGAGTTCTCGGACGAGGTCAATTCGTATCTCAATCGCTACGGCAGCTTGAATGTCGACAACCGCCGCAGTCGGATCGGCGAACTAGGCCGCCTTCATTCGCTGGATGCCTTGAGCGCGCTCTGCCGCATTGCCCGCTACGATGTTTCCGAAGTCTTGTCGAAAGAAGCAGCCCTGGCAGCTTCGATCCAGTTTCAAAGCACTTCCGACACCGAGAAAAAACAAATCTCCGAGATCATCACCGAACGTGTCGGCGAGAGCCCCCGCGTTGGGCCACGCTGGCTGAAGGTCTTTCAGCTCAGCCTCACCAGTCCTCAGGAAGCAGTCGCCCAGTGGGAGAAACAGGTCTCGGACGAGATCGAACTTTTCACCACACGTCCGGCGCTGACCAGCCAGCAAGTCGTGCTCGAACTGGTGCGATGGCAAGTCGATCAATTGCGTCAGCAAGGGAAGCAGGAAGAAGCCTTGGCAGCGATGCAGGACGTGATCCGCATCAGCGTCAAATTCTCGGAGAGCGAACTGCTCGACCTGACGACCTGGTTCCTCGATCGCAAAGGTCCATCGGTGGTGGGCGAACTGGCCCAGTTCCATGCGAAGAACATGGCCCCTGCGGACGATGTTCCGATTGGCGGCGTCTTCGGTCGCAATGCTTCGCTTCTTTATCTGCTGGCGGAATCGGAATTGGTGCAAGACAACATCGAGTTGGCCAACAATTATGCCGACGCCGCGCTGCAGCTTGACCCGGACTCGGACGACAGCCACTATCTGACCGCTCAATCACTGGCCGATCGTGGAACGTTCCGCTGGAGCCGCAAGGAATATCGCACGCTGCTCGATCGGCTCGATGTGATGGACATCAGTTCGATGCTGTCGCGAATGCAACTGGCGGAACTCGAAAACGATTTGGGCGATCCTCAGGCCGCCGCTGATGTGATGTGGCCATGGGTGGAACAAGCGGAAAAGCAATTCGGTCCTAAGAATCCGATCGATGCCGACCGCGACGAACGAGCCTCGCGTTTCCTCGCTCGTAGCTATTTGTTCCGAGCCACCGCCGCCGAACGCAAAGGGGACCTGGCCGCTGCGAAGAAAGACATCGACAAGGCGCTGAAGTACTACGAAGACGAAGCGGACGTATTGATCGCCGCGTATCGTATCGGCCAGCAAGACGATATGTGGAAGGCCAAGGCCAAAGAGCACATCGATCACACGATCGAGTTCTACAAGCCTTTCGTCGAGAAGTTTCAGAAGCAGTACGAGATCTTCAAGCAGAACAGTCGCGGCGACGACTTCATGGGAACCCAGGGAACCCAGATGGCTCAGTACTGCAATCAGTACTCGTGGCTGGTCTGCAATACGTACGGCGACTTCGATCATGCTGTGGAGGCAAGCCAGCTTTCGCTCGAAATGGACCCAGGCAACGGGGCGTATCTCGACACGTTGGCCCACTGCTTCGAAGCGAAAAAAGACTGGGGCTCGGCCGTTAAATACCAGCGTCTGGCGGCGCTCAAGATGCCACACTCAGGCATGATTCGCAACAAGTATCTCGAGTTCGCCAAGAAGTGCGAAGAGAACGGCATCGACTATGAACCGATCGAATTGCCGCCAAGTCCTGATACGCATTTCCCAGAATACGAGCAGAAGGGCAAACTGTGAGTTCATCGGTAGCAGTTCCGCTGCCCAAGGCGAACGAGCGGTCGAATTGGACATTTCATGTGATGATGCTGGCTGTCGGCCTGAGCATCACGACCGCGTCGTTTCTGCTGACCATCGACGGCCCAACGAATGTCGTCCTACCTTGGCTGAACATTCCACTGCCCCCCACATGCGCGATGCAGCGTACCACAGGCATCGATTGCCCTGGCTGCGGTTTGACGCGCAGCTTTATTTCGCTGGCCGATGGCGACTTGAGTGCTTCGCTGGCCTTCAATCCGGCGGGCATCCTGATGTTCGCCATGATTGCTTTTCAGATCCCTTATCGCGTCGCCCAGATCTGGCGATTGGCTCGTGGTCTGAAGCCATGGAACCTGACCGTCGTTTGTTATTGGTATTGGGGCGTGATTGCGGTCGTGGTCATGGTGCAGTGGGTCGCTAAGTTCGTTTAGCGACCCTCGAGGTTCTTTTTCACGTTGCGTGCATCGAAGCATGCACTTCCTAGCTTCCTGGATTGGATCCTTCAGCGATGCAACACACCATCAAGGTCAACGACACGGCGTTTCAAGTTCACACCGATGGTGCCGGCAGCCCGCTGGTTTTGGTGCATGGATTTCCGATGGACCATCACATGTGGGACAGTGTCGTTCCGATGCTTGCCCAACAGCACACCGTCATTACCCCAGACCTACGAGGTTTTGGAGGAAGTGGCGGCTTCTGCGAAATCGCCACGATGGAACGTTTCGCGGACGACTTGGTTGCGATCCTTGACCAGATGGACATTACCGAGCCAATCACTTTCGCCGGGCTGAGCATGGGCGGATACATCGGTTGGCAAATGTGGAAGCGACATGCCGATCGCCTGGCACGCTTGATCTTGCTCGATACGCGAGCCGCCGGTGACGACGAAATCCAAGCCCGGGCGCGTCGCGTGAATGCGGAAGGCGTGCTGGAAAATGGAATGAGCGGTGTCCCTGCCGCCATGTTACCTAAGCTGCTCAGCGAGGCGACGCGTGAGCATCGGCCCGATGTGGTCGCCATGTTGACTGAAATCATCTTGCGGCAAGATCCGCGCGGCGTCGCCGCGGCTCAGCGTGGCATGGCCCAACGTGCCGATGTCACCGCATGGCTTTCGGAAATCGATCTGCCGGTCCTGGTTTTGTGCGGGGAAGCCGATTCCATCAGCCCGGTGGCCGAGATGCGAGGCTTCGCTAATCAGCTTCCGGAAGGACAATTCGTGGTGATCCCAGCGGCTGGGCATATGCCGCCGGTCGAGAACCCAGCGGCCACCAGTGATGCGATTCTGGCCTTTTGCCAAGGCCTGCCTGCTTAACCAGGCAATCGGAAATAGGTTTCCGTTTTGACGATCGCGTTGTCGTCGGGGAAGGTGTGGAACGCTTGAATGAAGACACTGCGATTGCGTGTCTCGGCGTTCATGTAGCTGACCGCGCCCATGGTCATACGGCCGCTCGAATCGAACTCGTGCACGAGGCCCACTTTGCGTTCGTCGTTGCATAGTTCGCGCTGACACATGCGAAACAGCTTCGTAGAAACCGCTTCCAACTGGAAGGTGGTGTGATAGCGAATACCGCCATGGCATTCGAATTGATCACTCCGTCGACCCTTGATTTGATACGCCATGATGCGGCGTTTGGTCGGCAACGACTGATGGGCCGAGGTGCAAACTTCGGTCAGGGTCAGCCCTTCGTGACGCCAGGTGAGGACGTGCCCGCAATTGGTGATATCCATCTTCAGTGTATAGCCTCCGCGCTCGACTGTTCGCGTTTGAAACGCCTCGAACAGCTCTGGGTGGAGCGGCCTTGTGTACAACTGGAAGGCCAGCTCGGCAACGCGGGGACGGATAGATAGCAACGAACACTCCTTCTCGGTAACAGGACGGCGAGATCATCCTGATCTCGGAAACAACTCGCGGCGAATTTGGGCGGGGTTTCAAACCAGCTTAGTTCGCTCTCGCGAGCTTCATTATAAACGGGCCACAAAATTACGAGGAATACTGTTTTTGGGCGTGTCTGAACTTGATTATTTACCGCACCTTTTTTTTCGCAAGGACTTGACTTTGGACATTCCAGAGGCGGTTGTCAGCCATCGGGTGCCCTTGTGGAATGGATCAGTGTGACCGAAATCCCGAGGTCCGGGAATGTCAAGTTTTTTGCGTTGCTGGCACCTGCTTGCTTGCTATCGGAACGCTCGATTTCGACTTAGAATAATGGTTTACGAATTCCACTAATACCGCGTGCTCTCTTGGAGTTACGCTGCCTATCGCGCCCCTGGCAGCGTCCACCGAACGAGCTCGCAAGTGATTAACTCGAGCGGCACTTTCGATCGACTATGACCGTATCCGACTTCACGAAGCTCGCCGACAATTCGAAGGATGCAAGTCAGTGGCTTTCGCAACTGAAGATTGTCGACGCGGCGCGCGGGCGCGAAAATCTGAACAGCTTCGTTCGCTTGAACCTGCCCATCGACCTGCAAACCTTCTTGTGCCAACAATTGGCCGAGTCGCTTCCGACCTGCAGCGATCCTGACATGGCGTTGAACAACCTCGAGCGTTTGTTCAGCCGCAGTCGCAGCCCGTTAAGCCTGGCGGCGATGTTCGAGCGTGACGCGGCGTCGCTGCACACGTTGATCCGCATCTTCAGCTCCAGCCAAAACCTTTCCGATCAAATCATTACCGATCCGGAGAGTTTCGAACTGGTTCGCATCACCGATGGTCAACCGGCAGCACGGCAGTACCTGGTCGACGAGATCGTGGCCGAGATCACTCAGCTGCACGAAGAAGGCGCCATCATGAAAGCGCTCCGACGATTCAAACGTCGTGAGACGCTGCGAATTGCGTATGGCGACTTGATCTGTAATCAAAACATCGAGACTGTCACCCGGCAGATTTCGTTTCTGGCAGACGCGCTGATCGAAGCCGCCTACCAGGCCGCTTGCGCGTTGGTGTCGTTGCGATTTGGCAGTCCAATGGCACGCGGGAGTCGCAACGGTCGCGCGGCATCGCCACGTTTCAGTGTGCTGGCCCTCGGCAAACTGGGCGGCTCAGAGTTGAACTACTCGAGCGACATCGACCTGATGTTTCTTTACGACGGCGAAGGCAACACCGACGGCGAACGGAGCATCACCAACAAAGAATACTTTGAACGAGTCGGGCAGCGCTTGGTCAAACTTCTGACCGAACCGACGGAACTGGGAACGCCTTACCGCATCGATCTGCGACTTCGGCCGGAAGGTAGTCGTGGTCCGCTGATCAACCATCTGGAAGGGGCGCTGCACTACTACGACATCATGGGGCGAACCTGGGAACGCCAGGCCTTCGTCAAAGCCCGTGCTTGTGCCGGCGACATGAGCCTGGGGGAAGAATTCCTGCAGAAGCTCGAACCATGGATCTATCAGCGTTACCTCAGCCGAGCCGACATCACCGGGATTAAGGCGCTCAAGCGTCGCATCGAAAAACGTGCCACCGGGGCCGGTGCCCCGGACGCAAACGTAAAGACCGGACATGGCGGGATTCGTGATGTCGAGTTCGTAATTCAATTTCTGCAGCTTCTTAATGGCGGCGACCTTCCGCAGATTCGAACTCAGAACACGCTCGAAGGAATTCGCACCCTGGAAGAAGTGGGCTGTTTGACGCTCCAGGAATGTACGATCCTCAAAGATCATTACAGCTTCCTGCGAAAGCTCGAGCATCGTTTGCAGATCATGTTCGACTTGCAAACGCACTCGCTGCCAGGCGATCAGCGCGAACGCAACAAGCTGGCGCTGCGGATGGGCTATGTCGACGATCACGAAGGTAAAGCGCTCGCCAAGTTCGAAAGCGATTTCCAGGAAAAGACCGAGCTCAATCGCCGTATTCTGGATCACTTGCTGCACGATGCTTTTCCAGATGACGAAGTCACCGCGCCAGTTGTCGACCTGGTGCTGGATCCTGAACCAACGGCCGACGCGATTGACGAAGTCCTTTCCGACTTTGGCTTCCACGATCCGAAGGCAGCGTACGAAAACCTGATGGCGCTGACGCGCGAACGGGTTCGCTTCTTGTCGACCCGTCGTTGTCGTCATTTTCTGGCGGCGATCGCTCCGCAGTTGCTCGAAGCGATTTCTCAGACGCCTGATCCCGACTCGACGCTGATGAACCTTTCCCAGGTCAGCGATTCGCTCGGCGGCAAAGAAGTGCTGTGGGAATTGTTCAGTGCTAACTTGCCGACGTTGCACCTGTACGTACGACTGTGTGCCGGTAGCCAATATCTGTCGAACGTCTTGATCAGCAACCCTGGGATGATCGACGAGTTGATGGACTCGCTGATGCTCGATCGACTTCCCAGCCGCCACGTGCTGGAACAGATGCTGCTCGAGCTCTGCCGTGGTGCCGAAGACATCATGCCGATTCTGCACAGCTTCAAGAACCTGATGCACTTGCGGGTTGGCGTGCTCGATATTCTGCGCCGCAAAGACCTGAACGCCCGGCTGCAAACGCTTTCGGATGTGGCCGAAGTTTGTTTGCATCAGATCGTCTTCCGCGAGTATCGCCAGCTGGTGGCTCGCTTCGGTGAACCTCGTTTGCCCAACGGCAAGCCTTGCGATCTGATCATTCTGGGCCTGGGCAAGATCGGTGGCGCCGAGCCCAACTATCACAGCGATCTCGACATCATCTTCGTTTACGAAGGAGATGGAAACACGGTTGTCGACGCTCGCCATCGTGGCGCCAGCTCGACCACCAACCAGCACTTCTTCGGCCAGCTCGGACAACGCATCATTAAGAGCGTTAACGAACTGGGCCCATATGGTCGACTGTACGAACTCGATCCACGACTCCGACCGACCGGCAAGAGCGGCCCGATGGCGGTCACACTGGACGATGTTCTGGCCTATCATGAAAAGGGCCAGGGCGAACTTTGGGAGCGCCAGGCATTGACCAAGGCGCGGCCGATCTTCGGTTCGGAAGAAGGGTGTGCCGAGGCGGTCAAGACGATTCGCAAGGCGATCACCTGTCGCCCTTGGAAACCATCGGACGCTGTCGAGATCCGCCAGATGCGGGCTCGCCTGGAAGAAACCGCTTCCCGAAACAACATCAAGCGTGGCCCTGGCGGTACGGTCGATATCGAGTTTGTCGTCCAGATGTTGCAGATGAAGTATCTGGAGCAAAGCCCCGAGATCCTGGTTCCCAACACGCTCGACGCCCTCAAGCTGCTGCACGAAAAGGGCTATCTCTCGACCGAAGATCACGAGCTCTTCCACAAGGCGTACGAGTTCCTGCGGATGGTCGAAGCACGTTTGCGGTTGATGAACACAACCGCGCGGCATGACTTGCCGGAAGAACGGCTTGAAGTTGCCAAGCTGGCTTATCTGCTCGACTACAGCGATCCTGCGACACTGCTAAAAGAGTGTCGTCAGCTTACCCGCGAAACCCGTCGACGCTTCGATCAGATCTTCGCCGCTGCCGCTCAGGGCTAATCTCCCATTTCGCGCAATGATCTATCAGGTCGCGGTCCTCGATTGCGGCTGCGCGATTTCACCGGCAACTGCTACTTCGTTTAGCAGTCTAGCCCCGCCTATCGGAGGGAATCCCCACCGAGCTAGGGTTGGCAGGTAAAGATTGCTCACATAATTCTAAGAATCAATATTCTTCCTTTACCGCCCCATACCGATCCACGAATCCGTCGTAGCCGATGGAACGCGATATCACCTTGGGCTGCTTTTGAAGATCTGGAGCTCACCACCCAGAACAATGGAACGCGATTTGAATCTCCGGATATGCAATCGCAATTCTCTCCTAATTCTGCTTCCTACCTTTTCCCCTGGGAGTCCCGCGCTGTGAAGTCATCCCATTCCAACCGGACCGGTTTTACTCTGGTCGAATTGCTGGTGGTTATCGCAATCATCGGCGTCTTAATTGCTTTGCTTCTTCCCGCCGTTCAACAGGCTCGTGAGGCTGCCCGCCGGATGCAGTGCACCAACCAGCAGAAACAACTTTCGCTGGCCCTGCACAACTACCACGACACCTACAACAAACTGCCCCACAATCAACAGCCGCAGATCGGCGGGGCAGGGGACCTGGAACGTGGTCCTTCGTGGTTTGTTCGGATCTGGCCCTACATCGAACAACGTGCCGTCTACGATCAGATCGTCTTCGCCGGCGACTGGAGCATGCAAGATGGCCCTAGTCCGAATCAAAACATCATCGATGGTCTCGTGCTGCCAGGCCTAAACTGTCCTTCCAGCCCACTGCCGGTCACTCGCGAATTGGCAGCCTACGGCAGTAGCGACCCAGTCGAACTGCAGGTCGCTAACTACGTCGGCATCGGTGGGTCGTACTGGCAAGGTGGCACGACGTCGACCGTCAGCAACTTCTCTGGCAAGTCGAACGACTTCGGTTGGGGCCAGTCGGTGCATAACGGCATGATCGTCCCTTGCGACAGCGGTCCGGGCTCGATCAGCTTTGCTTCGGTGACCGATGGCACGAGCAACACAATGCTGCTGAGCGAACAGAGTGACTTCTTCCTGGATGCCAGCGGCGACAAGATCAACCGCCGCAGTGGTCGGTATCGTGGTGCGGCATGGTGTGGCGGAAGCGACACGCCAGGTTGGTCAGCCAACGTGACGACCATTCGTTATGCGATTGCCACCACCGGAGGCACCGGCAATGAAGCCGACTATCACGAGAACATTCCGCTGTTGTCGGCTCACCCGGGCGGTGTGCTCACAGGCCTGGGCGATGGCTCGGTTCGCTTCTTCTCGGAAACGACCGACTTCGCGATTCTGACTGCCCTGGCCGACCGGCAGGATGGTGCCGTCGTTCGGGAATACTAAGGAGCCCCGCACCATGCATCAAGCCAAGTCGAGCCTTGCCGGGCTGTCGGTTGCCTTGCTGGTCGTGCTCGTCGGAGGTGGCTGCACGCCATCTCCGTACGGCGATCTGGGGCTGGTAACCGGCACCGTTACCTACGAAGGACAACCTTATCCCAACGCGATGGTACTGTTCACGCCGACTGCTGGCGGCAGACCTTCTCGTGGCATTTCCGACGAATCGGGCAAGTACGAACTGATCTACATCCGCACGACGCGCGGTGCTTTGCCTGGGGATCATACTGTGATGATCACCACGGTTCCGCCTCCGAGCGAAGAGCGGAAGATCTTCAAAGAAACGCTGCCGCCGCGCTACAACACGCGAACGGAACTGCAACACACCGTCGAACTCGGCGAGAACGTCATCGATTTCGATCTGAAAAAGAAATAGGTTACGTGGGGCAGGTGCGCTGTCGAACTTCGGTTCGGCAGCGCACGCGCCTCGTAATTCTGAAACGAGCCATCTGCCAGCGAAGCCGTCGCTAGTTATTTCGTCGTCCCAGTTCACGTCCCGAGGGGGCGGTGCGTTCTTGTTGGGCCCTCGGAGCGATCATGCCAGGTCGCGATGGCCCGCGATAAAGCTGTTGCTCCGTTCGCTCGGTCGCGCTGAGTCGATTGCGGACGAGCGGGTCTCGTGTTGTTCTTTGCGTGCCAAGCAGCGGGTTCGAGTAGTTGCGAATCGGCTTGACCGAAGGCAACACGTTGTCGGCCGCATCCCGCGTGCGGACATCACGTTTCGCCGGAAGAATCGGCAGCTTGCCAGCGACATCGTAGTTTTGCCGCAGCAGTTGTTCCTCGACCGGACTGTGCCGCGAGCGACCATTGTAGAGGGTATCGAGCACACGCGTCCGTGGCGAAGGATCGCGACGCATGTAGTAAGGGAGTGTCGGCTTGGGTACGTAGGCGGGTTCTTCCCCGCAAGCTTCATGGGTCGAGGCCATGCCGGTGGCTAAGAGAACGCTTCCGGCAATCAGACCGATCAGCAGGTGTCGCATTGCTTAGACTCCTCTGCGAATCAGGCCTGGGTCAGTTTTCTTTTTGGTTCTGACGGGCTTCGTATTCGGCGAAATCGATCATGTCGGCATGGAAGGTCATGGGCAGTACAAAGATCTTACCATCACCCATTCGCCCGCTTCGCGCGACCGCGACGATCTTTCGCACCGTTTCTTCCACGCGCGAGTCATCGAGCCACATGCTGATTTCGATCTTCGGCAGAAACGTCTTCGAGTACTCGCTCTCGCTGTACTCGTCCAGGTAATTCTTCTGCCGACCAAACCCTTTGACCTCGCGGACATTCAATGCTTCCAGCGGGGCACGGCTGAGCGTGTCGAGCACTTTCTCGGCCAGGTAAGGCTTAACAATGGCGATGATCTGCTTCACGTGACTGAATTCTTTCGCGATCGGAACGAAATCCAAGCCGCCGGCGGCCGCATGCAACGACCGACCCTGCTTCATCTTATGGTAAACCGCCAGGGGGCGAGAACGCTAGGGATCGTCTGAAACTTGTCGACCTTGGCCTGGGGTACTACAATCGATGCTTCCCATACGTTGGGTAAGCCTCCCCCCTGATATCCCCCCGAAAGCTCTACGCAGTCGATGACCCCGCAGCGTTCCAACGCGAAAGGCTCGCTCGGTAAACGTGTTATCACGTTTATTCTGCTGGCAACCATGGTGGGCTGGGGCTCAGGGATCTCGGTACCTCTGCCGAATTTCAAAGACACCAGCGTTCCGTTCATGTGCCAGGATCATGCCTGCTCGTGCCGAAACGCAGGCAACTGTTGGAATCACTGTTGCTGCTTCAGCCGGGGCGAGAAGATCGCCTGGGCCCAGCAACACAACGTCGCTCCACCGGAAACCTTCCTCGCGGAAGTTGCTCGCGAGACGGACACTTCCTCCGAGTTCTGCGGAACGCAACCGGCCGAATTGCAGCCCAATGTGCTGGAAGCCCTTTGCTCGCTGCGAGGAATCAAGTCGAAGCCTGCGAAGGAAGACGCGTGCTCCGGTGGATCGTGCCATGTCGCCGCGGCTGCCCCGGCCGAACCGCCACCGTTTCGCCCGGTTTCGCTCTCGAATGACATGCGTTGCCATGCAATTGGCAATGTGACTCTGGTTTATTGCCCGATACTGGAACTCGATCTTGGCAATGGCGAGCTGGTCGTGCTGAACGACGAAGCCATGTCGCACCCGGGCCTCCTGCAACCTGATTCTTTCCGGTCTGCTCCCGATCCGCCACCGCCGCGGGTCTAACGTGTTTCGTCCTTCTTGAACCTCTCCAGGGAATGCTGCGCGCTGGTCGCGCGACGCACTGGCGGCGTTCGAGAACTTCTTTCAGTCATCGCCTTGTGGATGGTGTCGCTGCGCATATGCGTGACAAGCGTCCGTTGGCATGGCGAGGACTTCTTACGAACACGTTATTAAGTACTCAACCTAACTATGAACAGACGACAAGCGTTTACGCTGGTCGAACTGCTGGTGGTGATTGCCATCATCGGCATTTTGATCGCGTTACTTCTGCCTGCCGTGCAGCAAGCGCGTGAAGCTGCCCGGCGAATGAGTTGCACGAACAATCTCAAGCAACTGGGATTGGCGATGCATAACTACGAATCGACGCACCGCGTGCTGCCTCGCTTTGGCCAGCGCGATGCCGACTTCTCGGTTCAGGCTCGTTTGTTGCCTTACATCGAACAAGGCAACTTGTACGACCTGCTCGACTTCTCTCAGGTCGCGTTCACCGGCAGTTGGAGCGAAAAGGTTCCGAACCCGGCGTTCGTCAACGCGTTTGCCACGCCGATTTCGGTTTACCTTTGTCCGAGTGATCCGGCTCCAGAGTCGACCACACTGACCACCAGCGGCGGCCCGGTAACCTATGGCGGGCTGAACTACATGGTCAGCATCGGTAGCGGTACCGGAACGAATTACGACTTTCGTTTCCGCACCGACGGTCCGTTTTTTGAACCGAGTGGCTGCAAGTTCTCGGCCTTGACCGATGGCCTCAGCAACACGGTATTGATGAACGAAACCGTTCGCAGCGTTGGCCCAGACCAGACGCTGGCAACCGGCGAACTTCCGAAGTTCCCTTACCAGATGACGCTCAACGGTTCGAGTGGCGTGGGCACCACGCAAGGCTCGCAGCGGGGTATGCCCGGAAGTGGCAGCCCATGGAGCGGCTATACCGACAGCAACGGCAACATTGCGAACGCCGACGTCGGTTCGTTCTGGAATCAGTTCGCCAATTGGCGTGGCGGAGAAAGCCCAGCCTTGCGTGGTCGCGGGACCACGTGGGCATTCAGTGGCGCGATCAACTCGGCGACCAATGGTTACCTTGCGCCAAACAGTCGAACGCCGGATGTGGTGACGCACTTCACCGGTTACTTCGCGGCTCGCAGTTATCATCCCGGCGGCGCCGAGGTGGTCTTCGGCGACGGTTCGGTGCAATTTCTTCCCAGTACGATCGATCTGACCACCAACCGCAGTCTCTACAGTGGCAGCGGTGGCGAAGTGATCGGCGAATACTAACTCTCAACATCTTTTTCACAACAAGGTGAATATTATGATACGTATCCTTTCCGCATTGCTTTTGACTGGCACGCTCGTTTCGTTGGCCTCGGCGCACGATACGTGGGTGGAAACCAACACCGGAATCCTCCGCACCGGCGACGCGATCTACGTCGATCTGAAGCTGGGAAACCATGGCAACAACCATCGTGACTTCAAGTTGGCCAGCAAAGCGAACCCAGCCGACGGCACGTGGGACGTTGTCCAGCCCGATGGATCGAAGTTTGACCTGACCAGTGTCGCGGTCGACCTTGGCTATGCTCCGAAGGAAGGCTTCTGGAACGCCAAGTATGTTGCCGACGAGCCAGGGCTGTATCTCGTTTCGCACGCCCGCGATTCGATCGTGAACCATGGGCATCCGGTTCGCAGCGTGAAGAGCGGCAAGACTTTCTTCATCGTCAGCGACAGCCTGGCTCAAGTTCCCAGCGATCTGACCGGCTTCGACAAACCTCAAGGGCATGCGTTGGAATTGGTTCCGACCGAGAACCCTGTCGCTCCGCTGGGCCCTGGCAAGCCGATCGCCGTGCAGCTTCTTTTCCAAGGCAAGCCGCTGGCCGACACCGTGGTGTCGTTCATCCCGCGCCGCGAAACGCTGCAAGAAGGTTTCGACGAAACGTACGAACGCAAAACCGACGCCAACGGCCAGGCCAGCTTCACTCCGAAGAGCGGTGACCAGTATCTGGTCGTGGCTCATCTGGAGCAGCCAGAAGCAAGCGGCGATGGCTACGATGCGACGAAGTACAGTGCGACGCTGCTGGTGATTGTGCCGGAGCGTTGCCCTTGCTGCGGCGAGTAAATTCGAGGCAGGTCGGTCCCTCTCTTCCGCGGAACGAGAGGGGCCCGGCCTCGCTTTCCCCCCGACGGCCAACGCCACCGGCGATGGTGCCAGCACTGATACTATGGGGGAAATTTGTTGGAATTCGAGCCCCTGGAAAGCCGATCGCTTTACAGGTTTGGGCGACTCTGTCACCATGAACTTTCGGCCGCTCCGCGTAGCGGTCTTATTTGCTTTCTTGCTTGAAAAAAGGATGCCCCGGATGGCCAAGTCCTACACAAAACATCAGCAGAACATCATCAAGCGGTACTACGACAACAAGGACGCCATCGCCACGCAAAAGCTGCAGGAGAACATCACCGAGCTTTACCTGGCCGAAGGCAAGAAGCGAGCCACCGTCTGGAAGCGAATCATCGGCCACCTTGAGAAGCTGGAAGTGCCGAAGGCTCAGATCGATCACCTGGTTCAATCGGACGACGCCACCCTGGTGGCCAAGTACCTGGAACGCATCATGGCCAAGCAGGCCTAGTTCAGGCAGCATAAGACCATGGCACAATCCTGGAGCTTCTTCTCGGCCGGCCAACTAACGTTCGGCTGCGGATCTCGTCACGAACTTGGCAAGCTTGCCGCCGGACGACGCTTTCGCAAAGTGCTGATCGTTACCGATGCCACGCTTGAAGGACTCGGCCTGGTGCAGCCATTAATCAGCGACTTGATGCAGCATGGCCTGCAAGTCGAACTGTTTGATGGAAGCGTCGCCGAGCCTGATCTCGAGATCGCCAAGAACGCGACGCTTGCCGCGACCACCTTCCAGCCCGATGCGATCGTCGGGCTGGGTGGCGGAAGCAACATCGACCTGGCGAAGATCACGTCGGTGTTGGCCACCCATGGCGGCGAAGCTCAGGATTACTTTGGCTGGAACAACGTGCCGGGACCTATTATCCCGGTGATTGCCATGCCGACCACAGCCGGAACCGGCAGCGAAGTTTCGCAGTCGGCCGTGCTGACCGATCGTGCGGCCAGCATGAAGGTGAGCATGCTCAGCCAGTTCATGCGTCCCGCCCTGGCGATCGTCGATCCAGAACTGACCTATACCTGTCCGAAACAGGTCACCGCCGACAGTGGCATCGACGCGCTGACGCACGCCATCGAGGCTTACCTCTCGAAGGACGCATCCAAGATTCCCGCCGAACCGGGCGAACCGGTTCCTTACAGTGGCTGCACGCCGATTGGCGAACTGTTCGCCGAAGAAGCGATCGTGCTCGTCGGGCGCTATCTCGTCGCGGCTGTTCACGATCCGAAAAATCGCGAAGCACGCGAGAAGATGTCGCTGGCAGCGACGCTGGCTGGCCTCGCGTTTTCGAACTGCGGCGTCGCGGTTGTCCACGCACTGGAATACCCAATCGGCGGCCGCGTCCACTGCAGCCATGGCGGCGGCAACGGTTTGCTTCTGCCGTACGTCATGCGATACAACCTGGGCGAGCGAGAAACCAAGCTCTCGCGGATTGCCCAGTTGATGGATCCGATCGTCGACTACGGAAGCGACATGGAAGGGGCGATGCAGGCCATTCGCCTGGTCGAACAGCTCAAGAGCCTGATCGGCATTCCCGAGAAGCTGAGTGCCCTGGGGGTCACGAAAGAGATGCTCCCCGAGTTCGCCGACAAATCGTTCGCGATCACGCGACTGATGACCATCAATCCACGCACGCCATCGCGTGACGATCTGCTCGAAATTCTCACCGAAGCGTTATAGCCATCCGGTTGCTGCGTCGCGCCGATTGGCATAGAACGTACTGTTCTCGTTGGGACAGCCAACGACGCTCCACTTCTTCAACCCACCTCGCGTTCGACTCGGATGCGTGAAACGAGAAGCCATGTTCCGCTACGCCATCTGCAACGAAACTTACCAGGACTGGACGTTGGAAACCGCTTTGGCCCACGCCAAGGAAGCAGGTTACGACGCCATCGAAATCGCGCCTTTCACCCTGGCGGCAACTGCGTACGATCTCGACGCCAAGCAGCGCGGGCAGATCCGCAACCAGATCGAAGACGCCGAACTGGAAGTGATTGGCCTGCACTGGCTGTTGGCGAAGACCGAAGGCTTCTACCTCACCACGCCCGACGATGCAGTGCGTCAGAAGACGAGCGATTACTTCTGTGAACTGGCTCGACTGTGCCACGACCTGGGCGGCAAGATCATGGTCCTGGGAAGCCCTCAACAGCGGAACCTGCTTCCCGGCGTGAGCGAATCGGAAGCGATGCGTCTGGCGGCCGACTGTCTGCGAAAGGCGATGCCGACGCTCGAACAGTACGACGTGACATTGGCGCTGGAACCACTCGGACCTGCCGAAGGAGACTTCCTGAACACGGCCGAGAAGGGAATGGAATTGATGGACATGATCGATTCCCCTAACTGCAAGATTCACCTCGACGTGAAGGCGATGTCGGCGGAAGAAAAGCCGATCCCGCAGATCATCCGCGAGACCGCCCCGCACATCGCCCACTTCCACGCCAACGACCCCAACAAGCGGGGTCCAGGCATGGGGGACGTGGACTTCGTGCCGATTTTCCAGGCTCTCAAAGAAGTTCGCTACAATGGCTGGGTATCGGTGGAAGTCTTTGATTACGAACCTGGCATCGAGTCGCTGGTCAAAGACAGCATTGCCTATATGCACGAATGCGAAGCGGCCCTGATCTAGTCCGCCCATTGCAGCACGACCCGTTGTGGGGACACGAAAGCCATGAAGCAGTATCTCGACCTGATGCAGCGAATTCTCGACGACGGGGTCGAAAAGCACGACCGCACCGGGACCGGAACGCTGAGCATCTTCGGCCATCAAATGCGGTTCGATCTGGCGGAAGGCTTTCCGGCGGTTACCACCAAGAAGCTGCACCTGCGTTCGATCATCCACGAACTGCTGTGGTTCCTCCAGGGAGATACTAACATCAAGTATCTCCGCGACAACAAGGTCAGCATCTGGGACGAGTGGGCCGACGAAGAGGGCAACCTCGGCCCGGTCTACGGCAAGCAGTGGCGAAGCTGGCAGACTCCCAGCGGCGAAACGATCGACCAGATCACACAGTTGGTCGAGCAGATCAAAACCAATCCTGACTCGCGGCGATTGATTGTTTCGGCCTGGAATGTGGCCGACGTCCCGAACATGGCGCTTCCGCCGTGCCATCTGTTATTTCAGTTCTACGTGGCCGAAGGCAAGCTCTCGTGCCAGTTGTATCAGCGTAGTGCCGACGTCTTTTTGGGTGTTCCCTTCAACATCGCTTCGTACGCGTTGATGACGATGATGATCGCCCAGGTTTGCGACTTGCAGCCAGGCGACTTCGTCCACACGTTTGGCGACGCGCACCTCTACCTGAACCATCTCGAGCAAACGAAGCTTCAGCTTTCACGCGATCTTCGTCCGTTGCCGACGATGAAGATCAATCCCGAGGTGAAGGACCTGTTCGCGTTCAAGTTCGAAGACTTCGAACTGGTGAACTACGCCCCGCACCCACATATCTCTGCACCGGTGGCCGTATGAGACTCTCGATGGTGGTCGCGGCGAGCGAAGACTGGGTCATCGGACGCGATGGCGACATGCCTTGGCGATTGTCGAGCGACCTGAAGCGATTCAAGAGTGTCACCATGGGACACTCGATCATCATGGGTCGCAAGACGTACGAATCGATCGGTCGGCTGCTGCCAGGGCGAACGACGATCATCGTCACACGCGACGCAACCTATGCCGTTGAAGGTGCCGTGATTGCACATAGCGTCAACGAAGCGATTGCGGCCTGCGAAGGTGCCGAAGAGGCGTTCGTCGTCGGTGGTGCCGAGATCTATCAGGCATTTCTTCCGTGGGCCACGCGTCTGCATCTGACCCGGGTACATGCCACGATTCCCGATGGCGACACCCACTTCCCAATCCTCGACTTCGACGAGTGGAAGTGCGAATCGGCCGAAGAGATTCCGGCCGACGAGAAGAACGACTATCCGACCCGCTACGAGATTTGGGATCGGTTGCCCCCCACTTAGCCAACTAAGTCGACGGCGTGCTCGACTTCAAGCGGCGCCCCTTGGCCGTGCTCGGGGCACTGGTTGTTGGGTTCTCGGCGCCGACAAGCGCGTCACCGACGCTCGTCTTTTCCAGCCGCTGACCAATCTGCCGCGAGTACTCTTCCGACAGTTCGTAACCGAGAAACTGGCGTCCGAGCTTCTTTGCCGTGACCAGCGTCGAGCCACTGCCGGCGAAGGGATCCATCACGATCTCGCCTTCGTTCGAACAGCTTTTAATGATCCGTCCGAGCAGTTGCTCTGGCATCTGGCAGCCATGGAACCCGGCTCGCTCTTTAAAGGTCCCGGCGACGCGAGGGAAGTACCACGTATCTTCTTCGCTGCTGAAGCTCTCCGGCACATCCTGCGGACGGAGGATCCACGTATCGTCCGGCACGCGTCCCTTCGGATTGGCTCGCTTATCACCGTAGACCAGCATGCGAGCGCTCGGCACGCGAATCGGTTCGTCGTTGAAGGTGAATTTTTTGGCGTCTTTGGTGAAGTAGAAGATGTGGGCGTGGCTGCGGGTGAACTTGCTTTTGCAATGCACGCCGAAGGTGTAATACCACACGACCCAGTTACGGCAATGTAGACCCAGCGTTCGCGTCGCCAAGACCTTCAGCTCGGCCGCGAACTCGTCGCCTATCGCCAGCCAGAAAGCCCCGGTTGGTTTGAGTACGCGCTGGACTTCCGCCATCCAGGCCTCGCTCCAATCGAGGTATTCGTCGACCGAGCGGCGGTCGTCGTAGACGTCGTACTTATAACCAATGTTGAACGGAGGATCGGCGAAGGCGAGATCGATGCAGCCATCGGGCAGCTTCTTCATCTCGGCAATGCAATCGCCGGTAGTCAGACCAGTGGCGGGTAGTTCAAGCGGCGTCGCCACGGCGGCCCTCCTTGGCAAAGTAACTCGTCAGAAAACTATGGGTGCGCTATCCAACAATCTATCGTCGAGAAGGGGAGGGCGCAATCCAGATGCAACTACTTTCTATCTTAACGGATTTCCGCCGGGGCGCACCCCTGTTTGCGTGAGAAGAAACCGCCCCATTTCCGGCAGAAACAGTTGACCTTCACCAGCGGGAGTGGGATGCTGAATCGGTGAGGCGCGCCCCATTTTGGTCTCTCTATTCCAGGAGAGCCTCTTCGAGGCATTCCGCATTTTTCCATAGGTCCAGCCATGAACGACGCAACTTCTGATCTAGTGCAGCACGACCTTGCCAATGATGTTCTTGTCCTGACCCCGAAGGTCGATCAAATGCGCGACACGGACGTGTGCTATTCGATCCACGACGAGATGACCGACTACGTTCAGCAGATCGAACATCGCCGGGTGGTGATCGACATGCAGAAAGTTAACTTCGTCAGCAGCACCGGGATCCTCGCCTTTTTGAACCTCCGCCGCGCCCTCTCGGAAACAGACGAGAAGGTGATCTTCTGCAATCTTTCTTCCGCCCTGGCCGGCATGTTCAAGATCTGCAAATTAATCTCGGAAAACCCTGACGATCCAACGCCGTTTTCGTCCGTAGACACTCTCGAGTCGGCCCTGACTGCCAGCTTCAGCTAGTGCTGGCAGCAGACGAAACCGATCGGCAGGCCGGCATCAAGGCACTCGGATGTCGGCTGGGATGGAACCATTTACCTCTGCGGCGGAGCAAGGCGGCATGAAGGCCAAGACCGATTCTTCCCTGGTTACGTTCGAAACGATCGACGATATCTACGTCGTTACACCTCGCGTCCAAAATATGCGGGACGCGAACATCTGCCTGAGTATTCGCGAGAAGGTCATCGATTTCAGCCGGACCCACCGCCTGGAAAAGGTCTTAATAGATCTGAGCCAGGTTCGCTTTATGTCGAGCGTGGGCGTCCGTGTGCTGGCAACTTTGCTGCGGGAAGTCTGCGAAGTTCAAGGGCGAATCGTGGCTTGTGGTCTGCATGGAGAGTTGCGGGGAGTTCTATTCGTTTGTAGCCTAATATCAGACGATATTCATCAACCGGGTCCCATTGAAGTCGCCGCCAGTCGTGACGACGGCCTCGCGTGCCTGCGTTCCCTTTAACAAGGCCTCCCACCCCCATGCCCGACCTCCTGCTTGAAGCCGTGAACCCCGTCCTGCCTTCCCGCGATGTGAAGGCCGCCATCCAGTTCTATGTCGAGAAGCTCGGCTTCTCGGTTTCGTACCAGGATGCAGACGATCCACGTTATGCGTCGGTGATTCGCGATCGTGTCGAAATCCATCTCCGCTGGCACGATGCTTCCAGCTGGGATCGCGTCGAACGGCCGAACATTCGAATTGCAGTTTGCGATGTCGAGCATTTGTACAGCGTGTTTCAGCCGCTGGGGATCTTCGCGTCGGACACGACGCTTCGTGATACCGCTTTCGGGACGCGGGAGTTTGGCTTCTTCGATCCTGATGGCAACCTGCTGACGTTCTATTCCGATCTGGGCGAATAAGCTCCCTGAACGTCCGCTGCTCATTCGAGAGAAGGGGACCGGCGACACGCGATGAATCATCCTCCGGTCCCACCGATTAACTGGTCGAAGCGCCTGATCTACCTCGCCTGTGCGATCTTCTTTTTCACGCTGGCGATTATCGGGATGGTTTTGCCCATCGTCCCGGCAACGCCGTTTCTGCTGGTGACCAGCTACTTCCTGGTGCGTTCGTTCCCGAAGCTGAACGACCTGCTGCTCGATACACCCTACTTCGGGCCTATCTTGTACGACTGGGAAGTTCGCAAAGGGATTCGCCCGATCGTCAAGCTGCAAGCGATCGGCACGGTGGTGCTGGGCTGGGGGATCTCGATCTTGCTCTTTCCGATTCCGGTCTGGGCGTTGATCTTGATGGCCGTACTGGTGATCGTGGGGATCGTGTTCATCTATCGCGTGCCAGCGCCACGCGAGATCGATCCGAAGGCAATCACCGAGGAAGCGGAAAAGGAAGAAACGCAGCCTGAGCCCGAGAGCCATTCCATCAAGCCGACGCAACCGCCATCGAGCGTGGCGAAAGATCGTTAGGCGATGCCTGCTTGTTGTAAGGCAAGAAACGCCAGACCGACGAACCACAGTAATGTGATGACGGCCATGATCACCAGAAAGATGCGATTCCGCTGAGGCGGATTGGCCGTGGGCAGGTACATCGGGGCTTTGCGTGGCACGGCCGCCGGAGCTGGCTCCTTCGCGGTTTCCTGCTTCTTCTTCCCGGCCATGCTTGGTTGCTTTCGCGCGTGGGGGTCGCTTCTTACGACTGCCCCGATTCCTCGGAGGTTTCAAACTCGAAGTCGTTCACAAACGCTTCCTCGAAATCGTACTGATCGTCGAAGTCTTCGCGGCGATCTGACTTCGACTTCCGCATCATGCCGATGCCAATCAAGTTGTACACGATCTCGCCAAAGTCGCTGGTCGTGTGGAGTCCCCACGAATTGAGCACCACCTTGGCCAGCAAGCCGTACTGCTGCAGGGCATAGGTACGAATCGCCTGGCAAAGAATCTGGCCGGTCAGATGCCGTTCGACGTCTTCATCTTCGTCCCAGCTTTCGAGTTCTTCGTCGAAATCGTCTTCATCTTCGTCGAAGCATTCCAGGTCGAGGTCTTCTTCCTCTTCCTCTTCCTCGTCCAGTTCGATCTGCTCTTCGTGAAAACGTTGTCCGAAAGAGAGGGCTTCGCGCACGAACTGGTACGCTTCCATGCGGTAGCGCGGGTCGTCTTTCAGCAGCTGCATGAAGGCCGAATAAGTGTCTTCGGACATGCGGTTAATCCTCGGTGGCTTCTGGGTTGCTTTGATTTGGGTTGCCGCCTTCGTCCGGGGCATCTTTCTTATCGCGGCGTTTGCCACGTCGCGACGATCCCCCGGTACTGCCGTTGCCTCGCTTGAGGACTGTCAGCACCTCGCTGGCATCGATCATGATATTGCGGTTGTCTTCCATCCGCACCAACAATTGTCCGGCCAGGATCTCGTGGTTCAGCACGCGGCCTCGGCCACTGCCGGTCACGATATCGCTACCAATCGGAGGCAGATCACGCTGCAGCTCTTCGTAGGTATCATACTCGTAGCGCAGGCAACATTTGAGTCTTCCGCAGCGACCTGAAATCTTCGTTGGGTCGAGCGTTGCCTTCTGCAGCTTGGCCATCCGCATCGAAACGGGGGGCATCTCGCTGAGGTGCGTGTTGCAGCAGACGGGCTTACCGCAATCGCCGTAATCGGCCAGCAGCTTGGCTTCGTCGCGAACACCAATCTGACGCATCTCGATTCGCGTTTGCAGTTCCGATGCGAGTGCTTTGACTAGCTCGCGGAAGTCGACCCGTGATTCGGCGAGGTAGTACACCACGACGCGTTCGCCACCGAACAAATGCTCGACGTCGACCAACTGCATTGGCAGATTCATCTCACCAATCACGCGGCGTACCGTTTCAACCTCGCGCTGGGTATCCCCCAGCATGTGCAGCATCTGCTTCTCGTCTTCGGCAGACATTGCTCGCATGATACTGCCAAAAGCAGGATCGTTCAGCTGAGCCACCGCTTCGTCGGTCGCTTCGCACAAAACTTCACCCACCTCCAAGCCTCGCTTGGTGCGGATGATGACCTTATCGTCGCGGACATATTCATCCTTGGCACGGGCCGAGAACACGCCGATGAAACGCATTGCCCCGTAGCGAATGATGTATTTCGCCATACTGGTAGTCTTTATTCCGTCGATGCCCAGTGGGGAAGGTTTCGACGTGGAAGATGCCTTGGGTTGCGGGCTTTCCGCGAGTCAGGGGGCACCGTAAAGGTTAAGGAAACCTTCGCAGTATAACCTGATAACCGCCTCCACTGAAATTGGGAACGCTACGGCAGGATTTCGTCGACGCTTTCTGGCGGACGTCCTAGCCGGGCCTGGCTACCCACCACTACGATCGGCCGTTCAATGATCTTAGGATTAGCCGCCATCTGGGCAATCCATTCCGCATCGGTGGTAGCAACCGGCAAACCCAGTGCTTTGTGGTCCTTCTTTCGGACCAACTGCTCGGGCTTAAGGCCCAGTTTTTTCAGCAGCTGCTTCAGAGTCTTCACGTCAGGGGGGTTATCCAGATAGAGCTCGACCTTCGGCTCGATCCCCTGATCTTTCAGCCGGGCTAAGGTCTCTCGGCTCTTGGTGCAGCGTGGGTTGTGATAGATGGTGACGGTCATAATTCCGATCGCTGCCGCAAGGCAATGGGGTTTTAGGAGATTCGGGAAACCGAGGGCAACCCACAGGTAACCCTTTTGCCTCCCCGGCATCCTAGTAACAGAGCACCGAGGGAGGGGATCCGGAAGGTTGTCCCGGACCGGCTTTCCTCCATAATAAAAGCAAGCCCCCCGGGTTGTGAACCTGCCTGGAATCCGCAATTCTATTGGGTTACGCTCGGGATACCGGCCTGCGGCACCTTCGGGCTCTGCTTGATCTCATGAGACAATCAAGACGACACATAACCAACACGTACCAATTTGATCGGGAGTAGCCACCATGGCCCAAGTATTTAACGAAGACAACTTTGACGCTGAAGTGCTGCAGTCGAGCGAGCCAGTCCTGGTCGACTTTTGGGCTCCTTGGTGCGGTCCGTGCCGTCAGTTGGCACCGGTTATCGATCAGCTGGCCACCGAATACGAAGGTTCGGTCAAAGTCGGTAAGGTCGACACCGATCAGAATCCTAACCTGGCCGTGAAGTTCGGTATCCAGAGCATCCCGACCGTCATGATCTTCAAGAATGGCGAAGTCGTGAATCAAATGCTCGGCAACCAGCCAAAGGCCAACTTGCAGCAAGCGCTTGACGCTGCCAAGGGCTAAGGCGAAGCCGCCCAGGCCCAAGCGTCCAGCATCTGGATGCAGAAACCAGCTAGCAAAGACGGAGGACCATCGGTCTCCGTCTTTTTTGCTGCTAGCGTCCCGGCATTTCAACCAGCCTAGCCGTTAAACTCAACTTTTCAGGCACATCATGCCGATGCGAAAGGATGGCTGAGTATCAGAACCGATCCGCCGCTCCTTTCGATTATTCGCCATGAAGCCGACCACTCGCAAATCGAACATCTCGAATCCACCCGCCGAGCTCTCTGGGCACGTCGGTCCAGATTTGCGAATTGATGGTGCGCACACTGCTAACATCGAATCGAATTCGCCCGAGTCGTACGAAGACGACCATGGCGTCGATCTCTCGGCCGGCGACCTCGATATGCTGCCTGATTGGCAGCGCCGCCAGATCAATCAACTGGCTCGCCTGATGCGGGATCGCCAGATGGAGCTCGATCGGCGCGAGGCAGAGTTGAACGCTCGGATGGCGAACTTCGAAAGTCAGCAGCGAAGTGCCGCCCTGGCAATGGCGGAAGAGTTGCCTTATATGGCAAAGCCGGCCGCGTCCCCTGAACCTGCTCCGGCGCGATCTTCCAGCCCGCTACGAACTATTGAAGAGACCATCCGCGCGTGGCGTCGCAAGTGGCGAGGTCAGTCCGCGACCCTGCAAGTCGACGAAGCCGAAGTTACCGACAGCGTAACGGTGCGACTGGAAAAACTTTCGGAAGCGGAATCGCAACTCGCCCAGCAATGGGCGCTGCTGAAGAATGCCCGGTCGCTGCATTCGCTTCGCGAGAAAGAGTTTGCTGGCTATGCCCAGAAGCTCGAGCGCGAGATCGAACAAAGCCGAACTCAGCAGCAGCAGTGGCTCGATCAGGAACAAAGCCAGCTGGCCCAGCAGCGCGACGATCTGGTCTATCGCGAATCGGAACTGGCCAAGGTTCAGCACGAACTGGAAATGGCCTTCGAAGACCTACGAGTCATTCGCGACGAACTGGAACTGGCCTGGGCCGAGATCCGCGTGCGGATTCCTTCGTCCCTACGACGCCGACTCGATCAGCAAACCGAGAAGGCGGTCGAGCGGTTCGATACCGCCACCTACGCTCGCAATCAGGCGACCCGCAGCGAGATCCGCAACTTGCTACAGCAGTTGGAACTGGTGAAGCTCGAGATCCAGGAAAGCCAGGTCCAACTGGAAGACTACTCGCAGCAGCAAGAGGCCGAGATGCGACGTGCCCGGAAAGATCTGGCCGATCGCGAAACGCTCGTCCGTGCTCAGCTTGCCGAACTGCGTCGGGAATACGAGTCGCTGAATGACTCGAAGCTCGAGATTCTTAAAGATCGCTACCAAGAGCTAAGCCGCGAGATTGCCTCGAAGGCTGCGTAGCATTTCTTCGATTCGACGAGCGCATGAAAAAGGGGGCGTTCCCAAGAACACCCCCCGAATCGTGCTGATTCGTTTGGAATCGTTCGCGATTAGCTATCGCTGAGCGAAGCACTCGAGCTGCTGCTCGACTGATTCTTGGTGCGTTCTGCTTCACGCTTCTTGGCAACTTCGGCTGCCTTGTAAGCGACTTCCAGTTCTGCACGGCTGAAGTAAGGGGTTGGGCCGCCGATCAGGTGTTCGACCTGCTTGTTGGCCAGTTCTTCCCAGCTCATGCCGTTGTTCAGGTGCCATGCGGCTGCCTGGGCACTACGCTGGTTCAGTTCGCCACTGCCCAGCATCTGGCAGATGTCTGCGACGCCTGGCTTGGTGGTGTAAGCTTCGATTGGCTTCAGTTCGTAAGGGATCTGCGGATCTGGATCTTCCAGGCCGTGGTCCAGGCAAACGCCTTTGACCTTCACGCGAGCGACCTTCTCTGGCATGACGTTGAAGAAACCACCGCCGCCACCGCCGCCGTTGTTTCCGAAACCGCCGCCGCCGCCATTGTTACCGAAGCCACCGCCGCCGCCGCCGCCGAAGCCTTGGTTACCACCACCGCCGCCGCCGTTGTTACCGAAGCCGCCGCCGCCTTGGTTACCAAAACCGCCGCCGCCACCGTTGTTGCCGAACTGGGCGAGAGGAACACCAGCAAACGCTGCCGGCATCGCGACACGCATCTTCTTCTTGGTCTTGTTGGTAACGATGATCGTTCCCTTTTCCGAGTTCATCGGAATGAACTTCACCTCGATGTCACCGTTATCCATTGCCTGGAACAGTTCCACCGTTTCGACTTCGTTGGTCGAATCCGATGCTTTGCTGTCATCCGCCACAGCCATCGAGGCCAAGCAGCCCAGCACGGCCACGCACCCAAACAATCGCCCAACCATGTGCCATTTCATGAGAAAACTGCTCCTATGATTCGCTCCTCTGAGGCGACCGCCGGCGAATCAACAAATCCAATTTGAGATGATTTCGAGACAAGAACCGATCAGCTCCACCGGTTTGATACCGGGAACTGTGGATGCTTTTCCTACCCAATACGCAGGATACACGACACCTTAAGCTTAATTGCTGTTTGGCAGTAAGCCAACAATTTTGCGCGCGGGTTCGAAATCCACCTGAAATAGGGGAATCCACCACAAAATGGGCAAACAGGGCAATTTCACCCCCTCCGAGCTACTGGGGCACTGTTTCTCCATTCGAACCAGTAGCCGATCGTTTCGATCGGGACCCACCATTAGCCATCCTAATGGAAATTCACCTTCCGCAAAACGGGCATTAATGCGGTTCATAATGAAGAATTCCCCCTCTTATCCCACGCTTTTCGGTTTTAACCACCCCGATAATGTGGATAATGGCGGCAGCTCCACTCGGTTGCCGATGGATGACCGATTGTGGGACACCACCTGAGTTCGACACCTTGGAACCTGCCGTCGGTCTACAAAGGAGTGGCACCATGTTTCTCGACTTCGGCATCTGGTTGTTTGTTCTGCTGGCCGCGATCACCTCTTTAGTGCAGGCCTACTTCTTCTTTCTTGGCATGGTGAAGTCCGATCCTGGGACCTCGCGCATGCAAGAGATCGCTGGGTACGTCCGGCAGGGAGCCAACGCCTATCTGACCCAGCAGTACATCGTGGTCTCGATTTTCTTCGTCGCCATCGCGGTCGTTCTGGCGATCCTGGCGTTTGTGTTCGAGGTGCAAAGTCACTGGGTTCCGTTCGCCTTCATGACCGGCGGGTTGTTCTCAGGCCTGGCGGGCTGGATTGGGATGAAAACTGCTACGCTGGCCAGCAGCCGCACAGCCGCTGGGGCACAGCGTTCGTTGAATCAAGGCCTGCAGGTCGCCTTCCGCAGTGGCGCCGTGATGGGACTGACCGTGGTCGGGCTGGGGTTGTTGGACGTGGTCATCTGGTTCGGCGTGCTGTATTGGATCTTTCAACTTTCGCTCTTCGAGATCACCGTGACGATGCTTTGCTTCGGCATGGGAGCAAGTTGCCAGGCGTTGTTTGCCCGCGTCGGTGGCGGCATCTTTACGAAGGCGGCCGACGTCGGCGCGGACCTGGTGGGGAAAGTCGAGCAGGGTATTCCGGAAGACGACCCGCGCAATCCAGCTTCGATTGCCGACAACGTGGGCGACAACGTTGGCGATGTCGCCGGGATGGGTGCCGACCTCTACGAAAGCTATTGCGGCAGTATTCTCGCGACCGCAGCGCTTGGGGTCGCCGCATTCGCTTCGCCTGGCATGGCCGAAGCCGCTGGTTACGAGAACGTTGCCGATGCGCAGCTCCGGGCGTTGTTCTTACCGATGGTGATCGCGGCGTTCGGCATGTTGCTTTCCATCGCCGGCGTCTACCTGGTTCGGACCGGCGAAGATGCCACGCAAAAGAACCTGCTGGCTGCGTTGTCACGCGGGATCAACGCGGCGACAGCAGCGGTCGCGATCATTTCGATCCTGGTTTGCTGCGCGATGATGCCTGCCGTTCCGGTCGCTTCGTATTCGCTGGGTCTCACGATCCCAGGCGTCGCCTTCAGCATCCTCGTCGGTCTTGCCGCAGGCTGGTTGATCGGCAAATGGACCGAGTACGCCACCAGCGACGAATTCACTCCGACGAAGAAGCTTGCCGAGCAATCCGAAACCGGCCCCGCCACGATCATCATTGGTGGTATCGCCGATGGCATGCTGAGTGTCTGGCCTCCGGTGCTGGTGATCAGCATCGCGACGATCTTGTCGTTCGGTTTCGCGAACGGCTTTCACTTCGACGATCCTAATTTGTTCTCGTTGGGTTTGTACGGCGTCGGTATCGCCGCGGTCGGAATGCTGAGCACGCTGGGCATCACCCTCGCGACCGATGCGTATGGTCCGATCGCGGACAACGCTGGTGGCAACGCCGAGATGTCGCATCTGGAACCGGTCGTGCGAGAACGAACCGACGCGCTCGATAGCCTTGGCAACACGACTGCGGCAACGGGCAAGGGCTTCGCGATTGGATCGGCAGCGCTGACCGCTTTGGCGCTTATGGCTGCCTACGTGGAAGTGGTTCGCGAAGGCTTTCGCCGCTGGGGTGACAGTGTGGCAGCGGAAGTCGAGTACGACGTGCCGACCAAGATTGCTCCTGGTTTCGTCGTGCTGAAACATCAGGAAGATGGCGTCGATATGGTGAACGGGTACCTGACGATGCCCGGTGATTTGCGGCACGAGAAAGTTCAGGCCCTCTGGAAGAAAGCAGGGGAGGATGGCCAGCCCGCTGCGCTCGCCACCGACCTGGTTCGCATCGCCGAGCCAGGTGCGGAACCGAAGTTAGAGTTCGCCGAAACCGGGGCTTCGCTGGTTCATATCCATCAGGCCAGCCTCAGCGATTTCACCACCTATTATGAAGCAACGGTGATGAACCCAAAGGTTCTGGTGGGGATCTTTGTCGGGGCGATGGCGACGTTTGTCTTCTGCGCGATGACGATGAAAGCGGTCGGCCGGGCCGCGAAGGGAATGGTGGAAGAGGTCCGCCGACAGTTCCGCGAGAAGCCTGGTATCATGAACAACACCGAACTGCCTGACTATGCCGCGCCGGTCGAGATCAGCACGAAAGCGGCCCAACTCGAAATGATCGTGCCGTCGCTGCTGGGTTTGATCACACCATTGGCGATCGGTTGGATTCTGGGCGTGGGTGGTGTCCTGGGTCTATTGGTCGGAGCCCTGACGACTGGCTTCTGCCTGGCGATCTTCATGGCCAACAGCGGAGGAAGTTGGGACAACGCGAAGAAGTACATCGAGGCGGGTCATCACGGAGGGAAGGGGAGCGATGCCCACAAGGCCGCAGTCGTGGGTGACACCGTTGGTGATCCCTTCAAGGACACCAGCGGACCAAGCTTGAATATCTTGATCAAGCTGATGAGTATGGTCAGCGTGGTGGTTGCCGGATTTGTGGTCCGCTACAGCCTGGTCGCGTTGGGACTGTTTTAATCAGGCCGTTGGCAATTCCGCACGTTCCTATGGGGTGCGTGCCTGATGACTCAGCGGAGCAGACGTTCCGCCGACCTTCTCAAGTTCGATCCAGCCGACTACTTTCACGTCGCTGTCGGCCGCGGCAGATGGAACGATCTGCTTGATTCGGACCTGGTGTCCCAGGATGTCGAGTTGATCGCCTGGGCGGATCGTCAATTCCGTGGTTGGTCCATCTTCCGATTGACGAATCGATCTTTCGTCGCGACGCAGCGTTTGTGTGCAGCGACCGATCTGGGCTTCCGATCCATCGGCGGCGATGGAGAGCAAGGTGATCTGCTCACGAGTCGTTTCCATTGGCTGTTGTGGCTGGCGGAAGAACTCCTCGTTGCCGAACAGTTCGGCAACTTCTCCTAGGACCAACGTCCGGCAATCTTCCGATGGTCGCCAATCGCTCGACAGGTCGGTCGTTCGGTCGACCATATTGATCGAATGGTTCCCTTTAATGTGGACCTCGAAGACGTGTCCGTAATAGGGAAACCAATCACCGTTTTTGATGGTGACTCGCCGACCTTCTTCGGCGTAGCGAAGATCGTCGCCGTCGAATTCTCGCCCGAGGTAGTGCGTTAGCAGGTACTCATCATCGCCGGGCATTTGGTGGATGGATAGCTGTTCGACTTTCTGAAGAGGATTCGGAAGTCGGACACCTCCCGCGTTCAGATGCCGGAACGAGGCAGTGTATTGGCGGGGGTAGGTTCCATGCTCCCGGAAGTAATCTTCGCCCACCGGATTGTTCTGGTAGTAGAGGTCGGGCGAGGTCCGCCGAAATTGGATCGGATCGACATCGCAGCCAACCGTCAGCGTAACCAAAATCAAAGCAACCAACGCAGCCAGGCGAAACATAGGCGAACTCCGATATGGGGAAAGCGACCAACGCGAACGTACCCTCGGTCCCAGGTAAGACGATCCACCATCGGGGTGTGGTTTTAGAAAAAAGGGCTGAAAAGCAAGAAGTCGCGTTCTTTTCCGTTTTTTGCGATCGGGCCGCTTTCCCGTTTACCCCGTGCGTGTGGCTGGATTTCCTCCGTTACACACGGAACAATCGATAATCGAAGTAAAGGATTTCAAGTTTTGACCAAATTTTTCCCCAAACCCTCCTAATCGGGAATAATTTGCTTATCACAATAAGAACACGACTAAAGGCCAGTAGTGCGTGAAACGATCTCACCCCGGAATCATTTCCCATCCGCACCAATAACGATCAACTGAGGTTCTCTCGGGATCGCCCTGGCTAATTTCCGCCCCTAATCTCGCCTGCGACCTTTCGTCGCGCTTCGTTTCCCTCGAGGTCCAGATGTATTTCAAGTTCAAGTGTCCTGAGTGCGGCCAGTCGCTCAAGGTCCGTCAAGAGTTGGCTGGTCAGAAGCGAAATTGCCCCTACTGCAAGAAGACGGTCCATATTCCTCGCGTTGAAGATGTTCCGGAAGAATTGCCGTCGCTGGATTCCCCCTCGCTGCCCGACCTGGGCAACGACCCACTTTCGGGTGGCGGTGGTGGCCTGGGTGGTCTCGACCTGGGGAATCTGCAGACCGACTCGATTTCGACGCGCAACGCCCCGGCAAAGGGTGCCGCCGGCAAAAAGCCAGCCACCCCGCCAGCCGCTAAGAAACAAGCTGCGGCCAGCAATACCTCGGCCGAAAGTGGCGAGTTCACCGACCCCAGCGACGTCGGCCTGTTGAGCACCGGCCTGATCGGCTTCGTCTCGATGCTGGTCTTCATGGGGCTGATGTATCCGTCCAAGGGGACCTACATCGGTGGTCTGTTCTGGGAAGGTGGAATGCAGGGGGTCGTCATTCAGGCCCTCAGTACGTTCCTGTTCTTCTGGGCGATCGCCATTCTGTGGAAGAAACATCGCAAGATCGCTCGTCAGCGCGACTATCTGCTGATGGACGTTCTGCCGACCGATATCTCGAACGAAATCCGCGTCGATACGCTCGATCGTTACGTCGAAAACATCCGCGGCCTGCCAGGCGAACATGGCGAAAGCTTTTTGATCAACCGCGTGCTGCGAGGTTTGCAGCACTTCCGCGTGCGTCAAAGTGCTTCGGACACCGCGACCATGATGGCTTCGCAGTCGGAAATCGACTCGAACAACGTTGCCTCGAGCTACACGCCATTGAAGGTGCTGATCTGGGCTATCCCGACGATGGGTTTTATCGGGACGGTGCTCGGTATTAGTCTCGCGGTGGCCTCGCTCGCCGGTGCCTTGTCGGGCGACGATCCGAAACAGCTCCTTGCCTCGCTGCGTGAAATGTTCAGCGGTCTGGGTACGGCGTTTAATACCACGCTGGTCGCCCTGGTGATGAGCATGATCATCAAGTTCCCAATGTCTTCGCTGCAGAAGAGCGAAGAAGGGGTGCTGAACTGGGTCGACGAGTACTGCAACGAAAACCTCCTGCGTCGCCTGGTCGACGGTCGCGAAAAGGTCGAAGACAAGCCAAACTCGCCTTACGATACCAAGGTCTTCCGCCGTGCGGTCGAAGAGGCGATGGCAACCCAACAGGCCGAGCTCGAGTCTTGGGTGAAGAAGCTGGAGTTGGTCGGCCAAACGATTACCGAACAGACCTCGAAGGGCTGGGACGAGATCAATGGCAAGATCCTCAACAGCCAGGAAGAGACCACCAACAAGCTGATGGAAGTGGTCAGCGCCAAGACGATCGACATGCAGAAGCGTCAGGAAGAACAGCAGACGCTGATGCAGGATCAGTTGAACCAGATGCAGGAAGTGGCCGCTCAGTTACAGAACACGCTTGGCCAACTGGCCAGCGCCGCGGTCGATTCGCATATCAAGGTCAACGAAACGATGACCGACACCTCGGACCGTCTCGAGAAGTATCTCGGCGGCGTCGAACAGGGTCTCAGCGGTTTGGCCGAAGTGCTCAACAAGCTGGGCAACGAAACGGTCGTCGTGCAGCAAGTCGAAACGGCTGGCGCCAATGGTGGCGGCGGCGGTGGCTGGTTCGGATTCGGTGGTGGCAGCAAAGCCAAGACACGCCGAAACGGGAGACGATAAATGGCCAAGCGCAACAAGGACACCGGGGAAGACATCTCGCTCTTCCCCTTCCTCAGTGTGCTGGCTTGTGTGATCGGCACGCTGACGATGATCATCGCCGCAATCGCCGTGCAGTCGTTGGACAATGACGCCGTCGATCAGGCGATCGAATATCAAAAGAAGGAAGAACAGCTCGCCACTGATACGGCCGAACTCGAAAAGCTCCGCAACGAGCTCAAGAAGAAGGAAGCCGAACTCAAACGCGAGCAGTCAAGCGAACAGAAGAAACTGGAAGACGCCAAGAAGCGTCTGGCAGAACTTCTGGCGAAGCTGGAAAAGACCGAGTCGCAACTCCAGAACATCTCGATCGAAGGCCCCAAGGTGAACGTGGCGGCCCAGACCGAAGAGATTTCGAAAATGGAGGATGAGCTCAAGTCTCGTCGTGAGAAAATCGCCCAGCTTCAAAAGCAGATTGACGAACGCAAGCTGCCCCCCAAGGAGTCGGAAGTTTCGATTCTGCCTGGCGGTAGCGGTGTCGGATTCAAGCCTTCATTCATTGAATGCGACGACGGTCGAATTGTGATCCACGAGGATGGCAAAACGATTCCCGTTCGTACGGCTGAATTGAATACCAATCCTGACTTTGCCAAGATGCTGGAGAAGGTCAAGAATCAGAAAGATGGCACACTCGTCTTTTTGATTCGCGACGACGGCCTTTCCACTTACAACACGGCTCGCAACTTTGCCAACTCCAAGGGAGTGAAAAACGGTAAGTTGCCGGTCATCGGTGATGGTCGCGTCGACCTGAGCTACTTCACCAAACAAGCCAAGAACTCGTAACCGAGTGGGGCTGGTGCTTGCCGCCAGTCCCAAGCGGAAACCTATAAGCAGAATCGAAGACCATGGCTAAGCGAAAAGGCGCCGAAGAAGACGAAGGGCTCGACTCGCTGCTCGATACCATGTTCAACGTGGTGGGTATTCTCATCATCGTGTTGGTTGTGGTGCAGCTGGGTATGCAAGAGTCGGTCAAACAGATCGCCAACAGTATGCGGGTCGATCCATTGGCCTTGGAACAACTGATCAAGGACCTGGAAGAAGCCCAGAAAGAAAAACTGAAGGTTGAGTCCGACCTCAAGGAATTGAACCCGGACGAACAAGATCTCGAAGCGTTGATCAAGCGTCTGCAATCGGAATCGATTGCCAAAGAAGCGATCCTCAAATCGCAACAAGGCGCGCTCGACAAAGCTTTGATCGCCCAGAAAGACGCGTTGGAAATGGCCAAAAAGGCCGAAGCCAACAAAGAGCAGCGTGAGAAACTGTCGAGCGAGCTGAACAGCATGATCGATCAGATCGCCAAGCTGGAAGCAACCCTCGACGACACGCCACCCCGGGCACAAAAGCCAGCCAAGATCGTGAATCTTCCCGATCCACGACCTGCACCGGAAGGGATCAAGGAGGCCACGTTCTTGTGCGTTGGTAATCAGGTCTATCCGATTATCGACGAACCACTGCGTGACGCCGCTCGCAAACGGACCGAGTACCAGGCCGAACGTGGCATGCGAAAGTACGTTTCCGATCCGAAGAAGGGAATCGACGCCGAGAAGTTCGTGAAGGATTTCAACGAGCGTCCGATGACCGACGATTACTTCCGGATCTCGATGTACGCGGCGGGTCGCGATCCACGACTTCGCCTTGAACCGAAAGAAGACCAGGGCTTCAAGATCGCGGAGATTCAAAACCCGCGTTCCCGGTTCCGTCGTTTGTTGAGCCAAGTCGATCCAACGAAGTTCTACTTCAAGTTCATCGTCCTGCCCGACAGCTACGAAGCCTACGTCGAAACCCGTCACGTCACCGACGAGATGGGCTACCTGGCTGGGTGGACTCCGGTCGATGCGAACTGGACGTACACGACCTGGGTAGGAGGCAAAGTGAAGTTCGGTCCCGAACCACCTCCCCCCGATCCGAACGCCCCCAAGCCGCCACCCAAACCGGCCGGGCCGAAGCCAAATGTCCTCGACTAGGGGCTTGGTGTAAGGCATCACCTTTCACCCAGCCTCGATCCACCAGAAGCCGACTCTCGCGGGTCGGCTTCGGCGATTTCTTGCCGGAAACCAAAGGCCCGACGACGAAACGCTAGCGATCCAAATTGCCGAAATCTGAAGATCTTGGCTGAGAAAGAGCTACCCCAAATTGACAACACTAAGGCCATGGGGCATACTTCTTTCTCTGGCAAGCAAAAATTTGTTTGCCCCGGGTAGACCGGTCCCGATTTTTCGGTAAACTGGGTCTTTCCTAGATGAGGGAACGACGTTCCCTATGTAGATTTGGGAATTTCGGTTCCTGTTTGCGGGTGTAGCTCAGTTGGTAGAGCACAACGTTGCCAACGTTGTTGTCGACGGTTCGAATCCGTTCACCCGCTCTTCCTTTTTTTCTGCAGCGTCCGTCGAGTCAAATCGATCGTGACGCCTACCGCAGAAAAACATCTGGTGGATGTGGCTCTTGGCAAACGCTTTGCCACATCGCCACGTTTCATTTGAGACGCAATGACGAGTCTCGCGGCGTGGGTGAGGAGAAGCCCACCCATTCTGCAATGAAGTCATTTGCCTGACAAACCCCAGCCAGTCGCGGGGTTTCTTGTTTTTCACCCCAGATTTTGCGGAATCGTTGCATGAGTTCGCCTGAAACCGAAAACACCGAAGGTGCGGTCGCCGAAGCAGAAGCCCCCAAGAAGTTGACCTTGGACGTTAAGGTTGATGCTCCGAGCTCCTGCCAGCGTCACGTCACGGTGACCGTTTCCCGTGAAGATATCGATCGCTACTTCGACGTAGCCATCGAAGACATGGTCCCCAACGCTGCCGTGCCAGGTTTCCGTAAGGGCAATGCTCCGAAGAAGCTGGTCGAGAAGCGCTTCCGCAGTGAAGTGAAGGATCAGGTCAAAGGCACGCTGTTGATGGACAGCATGACCCAAGCGACCGAAGAACAATCGTTCTCGGCCATCAGCGAACCAGACTTCAACTACTCGGCCATCGAGTTGCCCGAAGAAGGCTCGCTGACCTTTGAATTCGACATCGAAGTTCGTCCAGAATTCGATCTGCCGAAGTGGAAGGGCCTGCAGCTTGAAAAGCCAAGCAAGGAATTCGGCAAAGAAGACATCGACAAGCACCTGAAGCAGGTGCTGGGTCGTTACGCTTCGCTGGTTCCACACGAAGGTGCCGCCGAAACCGACGACTACCTGGTCTGCAATCTGACCTTCAAGCACGACGGCCAGAAGCTGGCACACGCCGAAGAAGAAACCATTCGCCTGCGTGAAAAGCTGAGCTTCCAGGACGCTAAGTGGGAAGACTTCGGCAAGGAAATGGCCGGTGCCAAGGCTGGCGACAAGAAGACCGTCACGCTGACCATCTCGGACGAAGCTGCCAACGAACAAATGCGTGGCAAGCAGGTCGAAATGGAAATCGAAGTCCTCGAAGTCAAGCGTACCGAACTGCCTGAAATGGACGAAGCGTTCCTGAAGCAGATCGGCGGCTTTGAAAGCGAAGGCGACCTGCGTGACTACGTGAAGCAGGACATGGAACGCCAGATGGCTTACCACCAGCAGCAGCGTTTGCGTCAGCAGATCACTGAGCAACTGACCAAGGACGCCAACTGGGAACTGCCACCAGCACTGCTGAAGCGACAGGCCCGCCGAGAACTGGAACGTGCGATCCTGGAACTCCGTTCGGCTGGCTTCGGCGAAGACGACATTCGTGCTCACGAGAACGAACTGCGTCAGAACAGCATGGCTTCGACCCGCAAGGCCCTGAAGGAACACTTCATCCTGGAACGCATTGCGGAAGAAGAAAACATCGAAGACACGCCGCAAGACTACGATATTGAAGTGATGCAGATCGCCATGCAGCGTGGTGAATCGCCACGTCGTATTCGTGCCCAACTGGAAAAGGGGGGCATGATGGACGTTCTGCGGAACCAGATCATCGAACGTAAGGTTATCGACCTGATCAACGGCGAAGCCACCCACACCGAAACCGATGCCGACCTGCAACAGAGCAACACCGCTGCCGTCAACATCCTGATCTGTGGTGAAGGCGAAGACGCCGCTCCGGCTGCCGCCGAAGAAGCTGCTGAATAGTTCGGCACGCGAATCAAAACAGAAGCCCCGATGCCAGCATCGGGGCTTTTTTTGTTTCTTGAGGGGCATCGCGGGTCGCCGCACGCAGAGGCAAGAGCCCCGTCAAATCGCGCGGCGGAGGCCTGGAATCTTTAGCGATGTTAAAATATTCCGGCTGATACCGATTAGCAAAGGTACAAAAATTTCGCCGCCCCCAACCCCAAGTGTCTTCTACGGTTGTCTTCCCCTGGTAACTAGAGACAATAACCGTGTATCAAGGTACTTCTCGTAGTTTGCTTCGCCGAAGCGGACCGGGCAGGCAGGGGGACTAGTCCTGTGCCGCGGCGTCCTTGACGGCACGTTGTAATGGAAGGATCGACGACCATGTTTTCTCATTTTCCTCATGCCTCTGCCGAGCCTATGGCGATGGCCTCTGAATACCAGCGGCAGCGTCAGATGACGATCAACGATCTGCTGTTGGAAAACCGGATCATCTTCCTGCAAGGAGAGATCTACGACGGTAACGCCAACCAGCTGGTCATGCAGTTGCTTTACCTGCAAAGTGAGAATCGCCGCAAGCCGATCCACTTCTACATCAACAGCCCTGGCGGTAGCGTCACCGCGACCATGGCCATCTACGACACCATGCACATGCTGTCGTGCCCAGTGGCAACCTACTGCGTCGGTCTGGCCGCCAGTGGTGGTGCGATCCTGCTGGCCGGCGGTGCCGCTGGCAAGCGATTCATCCTGCCACACGCCAAGGTCATGATTCACCAGCCACACGGCGGTGTCGGTGGCCAGGTGAGCGACATCGAAATTCAAGCCAACGAGATCATCAAGACCCGTGAAGAGCTGAACAAGATCCTGGCCGATCACTGCTCGCAGCCAATCGACAAGATCGCCAAAGACGTCAATCGCGACTACTACATGAACGCCACCGAGGCCAAGGAATATCGGATTGTCGACGAAATCCTCACCAAGCCGCCTGCAGATCAGGCCGGTGAAGAAGACTAAGTCGACTGGGCCTGGGAACGGGTCTTCTCGTCAGCCAGGCGAGCGGACAACTGCCAACGGCACCCAGGCTCACACCAACATCATTCCTGATTTGATCTGATATTCCGAATCCAACATCCAGAAACTGGAGTCTATACCATGCCTCTGATCCCTTACGTGGTGGAAAAAAGCGGTCGTGAAGAACGCGTTTTCGATATCTACTCTCGCCTGCTGAAAGACCGCATCGTCTTTCTGGGAACCGGCGTGAACGACGAAGTTGCCAACCTGATCGTCGCTCAGATGCTGTTCCTGCAGTCGGAAGACCCGAAGGCCGACATCAACCTCTACATCAACAGCCCTGGTGGTAGCGTTAGCGCCGGTATGGCGATCTACGACACCATGCAGTTTGTGACCTGCGACGTGGCGACCTACTGCATCGGTCAGGCCGCTTCGATGGGTGCCGTTCTGCTGACCGCCGGTGCCGCTGGCAAGCGTTACGCGTTGCCAAATGCCCGCGTCATGATCCACCAGCCGCTGGCCGGTATGCAGGGTACCGCCGAAGACATCCTGATTCACGCAACCGAGTTCAAGCGCATCAAGCAGCGTATGAACGAGATCTTGCTGAAGCACACCGGCAAGCCGATCGAACAGATCGAAGCCGACACCGATCGCGACCGCTTCCTGAGCGCCGCCGAAGCCGCCGAGTACGGCTTGATCGATCAAGTCGTCGAGCACATGGAAAGCAAGTAAGCGTTGCTTTCGTTTCGACGAATCGCCTAGAAAAGCCCGCACTTCGGTGTGGGCTTTTTTTTATTGGCTAAGTAGCTTCTTCCGGCTCGCCTTCGGCCGCATCGCCATCGATCTGGCTCTCGACCAATCGCAAACCTTGCTGCGCGAGGCGATTCTTGGGGCCCATCTTCAGGGCCTGTTCGTAGTGCGACTGTGCTTCAGGCCAACGGCTCAGCTGTAGGTAACAGTTACCCAGGTTACAGAGGGCCATCTCGCGATAGCTCATCGGCGAAGGCGACATCAGCACGACCGCTCGAAAGTTGTCGATCCAAGGATACTTCTCGAAGAACTCGAGGCTCTTCTGATGCTCGATCAGGGCTTCTTCAAACTGAAACTGGCTCATCAAGTGAACGCCTTGGCGGTGGTGGTACGGCACCACGTAACGGCTGGTGATCGAATAGATCAACATGATCGGCATCCCAATCAAGATCGCCCAATCGACGCTGTCCGTGATCGCATAGACCGTTCCGCAGACGACGCTGTAAACGACGATCTGAGGAATCGTTCCCAACCAGGAGATCGGGCGATAGACAGGGGGGCGTGACATCGAGAAGCCGTTAGCAGGAAAGCGAAACGCAACCAGTTCGCCGAATCGTATCACAACCGCCCGTCGCCGTCATTCCATTGGGCTCGTAATCCGCTGCACAACGTCGACTCCAATGCCGTTGGGATCTCGCAATACAAAGTGCCGGTCCCCCCATGGTTCGTCTCGCAGCGGTTGCTCGATCGCTTGCCCCAGAGACGTAAACCGGGCCAGTTCGGCCTGGGCGTCGGTGACGTCGATGGTGATCCACATCCCTTCGCCGGCATACGCACGCTGAAAGAGCGGGTGCTGCCCTTCCATGCCTGGCAACAGAAAGCCGATCTCGCTCGTGCCCAGTTTCAATAGGACGAACCAGTCTTCTTCAAACAAGATCTCACAGCCAAAGAGCTGCGTGTAAAACGCCTTCGATTCGGCGATCTTTTCCGTGACGACTCCGCACCAAAGCTTCATTGGGAATCTCCTGAACCAACTTACTGGTGAAAGGAGTCATTTTGTGCAGACGCGTCAGCACCGTCTTGGAAGAATGCGACATGCTGCTGGCGATATTGCTTCGGGGTGCAGCCCGCCAGGCGGCGAAACTCGTTGGTCATGTGGCTTTGGTCGGTGAAGCCGCAGTTCAAAGCGATACGCGCCAAAGCAAGCTGCGGCTGACGTAGTTGCTGGGTGACCTGTTCGAACCGCACGATTGAAGCAAACAGCTTCGGCGACACGCCCACCAGGTCAAGGAAGTCACGCTCCAACTGGCGGCGACTCTTGCCATACATGCCTGCGGCCTCGGCGATCGAGACCGACCCGCGCGAACGCTCGATCCAATCGACCACGGCATCAATTGGCTTCTCAGCCGGCGATGCGCGATGCAGGTGTTGCTGCAACATGCCATCGAGCATCTTCCCATGCAAGCCGCCGTCGAGCGCGTCCCACAATGGTTCCAGGGAAAAGCGGAGCAGGGGAGAGGCCTCTTCCGCGTTGTCAGTCAGTGTATGGGCACCAACATCGATGAAGTGCCGAGCCTGTCCCGGGCGAAAGCGAATCCCCAGGTAATGGTTACCAGTCCCCAGCGAGATGTCGGTCGCTTCGGTCGAGGTACCAAATAACCAACTCGCGACTTCGCTTCCGTTCCACTGGACCACGAGGTCGATTGAACCATCTGGCAGAATGCAATGCGTCGTTGCCGGACTGTTATGGCTCAGCCAATAGTGCCGCACGAACGGGCGCAGGCAACGGGATGGTAAAAAGGTTTGCATCGCGACATTCTTCGCCAGGCGATTGTCACCATCGTAAGAACAGAACCATGAGAATCACGCCCCAGAACGCTCCTCCCACGATATTCAGGGCGAACGCTCGATAGAAGCGGGTATTCCCTTCCGGCGTGAATTGCTGCGTCTGCTGAAGTGCGAGAACTAGCAGATACATCGAATACAGATTGGCGAATATCGGCAGACCACACAGTCCGAAAATCGAAGCCCGCCAGGCTCGCTTCAACATCGCTTCCGCTTCGTCGTGGACCTCGTCGAGCTTGCCGGGCATCAAGGCTCCGCGATTGTTCTCTCGCGGCGAAGCAAACGGATTGGCCGCGTCGGTGCTCGCCGAGAAACGAGGCCGGGGAACGTTTTCGTCGAGTTCGTTACCGTCAGGAGCGACGTGATGGCCAGCGGTCACTGGCATCTCTGCTTCGACTTCATCGCGACTTTGGCCACACTTCCAGCACACATCGAACCCAGCGTCGACGACCTCTTGGCATTCTCCGCAAAACCAGGCTTCTCCAGGACGATGGTCTGCTTCTTGTCGCAGTTGCTCCAACACTTCCGCCGCAGCGGGGATGTCGGCCGAAGAGACGATCACATTGACATCACCAATAGCACCAATGTAGCTGAGTGCTGTTTTGATTTCGTCTCCTTCAACAAAGGCGCGGATCCCTTGCTCCTCGAGCACAGCCTTCAATTGATGTGCTTCCGCGGGGTTGCCAAAGCTGGCGACACGTTGAAATTCGGAGGCCATGAAAATCTCTCGTTCCGGTTCGTCTAGTTTGCCAAGAGCAGCAAAGCGTGCTGCTGCTGGGCGACTTCATCCAAGCACTCGGTCAGCAGCTCGTGAAAGTCTTGAAGTTCTTCAATCACGATCGCCGATTCCTCCAGGCTCGAAAGCTCTTCCTCCAGGCGAATGACTTCGTCTGGATCGAGCCACGCGAACAAGCATCCGTCGTCTTCCACTGTATCGCCCCGCAGTGGCCGACCCAGGTCGAGGTACTCGAGCAACTTTAACGAATCGACCGTGATACAGCCGGTCAGCATCTTGCGATACGGTCCCCAACAACCGTAATGATGCCAGCCACGTTGGTTGAACGAATAGTCGGATTTGACGTCCAGCTTCCACACCACCGCCAGCCGCCGAATGAGTGCCTGCCAGGTGCCTGGCTCTTCGGAAGGTGGTGACTTGCTCAAGATCATCTCTTGAACCATGGCCTGGAATTCGTCGTGCTCTTCGGCATCGACGTCGTCTTCGCCATAGAGCGCAGCAAGATCGTCCTGGATGAGCCGCTTCAATTGATCGGCCAGATCTTCGTCGCCCGAGGCGACCGCGGCCTGAAGCGGTTGCATCGATGGTAAAGAGACGAGTTCGGTTCGCGTTGACATGTCCACGCTTTAGAAAGGGGTCAGGGCATCCACATAGGGGTTGTCCCGAAAATACCCTTTTCCGAGTGCGTGTCAAACGAATTCGCCAAAGTAGCATCGATGCGACGTGTTACTTTCCGATCCCTTCGAAACAAAATCAGACCGCCCGAAGTGCGGCCTGATGTCGGTAAGCATGTATTGAGATCACCGCGTTTTAGAAGTCGATCTGGCAACGCATGGCGTAGATATCGGCCGAGCTGACACCGAGTGTCGGATCGTTCAAACGCGAGTTGATGTAATTGAACTGGAACTTGGTGTGCTCGTTCACATACCAGTTCAAACCGAGCGTGGCGTCGTTCATCTGACGACCTGGACCCGGGCTAGGTGGTGTGTTGGCCGAGAGCCAATCGCCGTTGAAATCGACGAACGAATAGCGTGCCGCCAGTTCCCAGGCACCCCAATATCCACAGTACGGATTGAAGTCGCGGTAAGGAACGACACGGCCAAACACGGCGTTCTTCTTGTTGTACTGCGGGCTTTCACCCGTCAGGCTATAGCGTACTTGGGCATAGGCCCCTTCGATCGTCTGCGTTGGTCCGGCACCTCGCTGATTGAGGGTCGTCCAGCGAGCTTCCGACTGCATCACGAGGCGGCCATACTTGGCAGCGAGCTCGACGTTGAACGAGTCGACGTAATCAACTGGTACGTTCCCCGTATCGACGAACGGTGGCACGCTGATGTCAGGGTTCGGGGCGGTATCGACCACCTGGATTTCAGGCTGCGAAGCAAAGCGAACCGAGTTTAAGGAGGGATTCGCATAGTAGTAGTCGGCACCGATGTGGATGAGCTGCTCCCCTTCACAGGCGTAGAACGGCAATGCCGTAATTCGACCAGCGCCGGCGTAGCCACCGTCGTCTCCGGCATTATCGCCGAAGCCATCGCTCGGATAACGAAACACCGAGCTCGCCCAGGTCACCGTTTCGGCGTCGTTGTTACCAAAGAACCCGATCCCTGTTTGCCGGAACGGAGCCATCGAGAAGCTCGACGAGCGTTCGAGGAAAGGGAGTTCGCGGACGCTCGTCAGTTCGTCCATGCCGTAAGGCTGACGCCAACGACCGATGCGGATGTTCTGAAGCAGGGGAGCGTTCGAGTAGGTTACCCACACGTCGACAAACGTTGCCTGGCTGGCCGCGAAGTCGAACTCCATAATATACGACCAGTCTTCAGCCAGGTTGCCTTTGCCGGCCAACCGAGCGCGGCGGAAGTCCCAACCATCTTGCAGATCGCCAACCGTTGCCAGGTTGTTGCCGCTTTGCCCGAACCAGACCGAATCGAGATGGAAGAAGCCGGTCAACTGGACCGTCGGAAACTTCTTCTTGTCGGCCGGTGCGCAGTCGACACAAGGGACCAACATGTTATCTGCGTTGACGACCCAGCCTGCCTCTTGCGCCGGGACGGTGCTGGCCGAAGGGGTGTTCACTTGATCGCGAAGCATTTGTATTTCCGCTTCGAGTTGCGACAAACGCAATTCGACATCGGAATCGGGCACAATGTCCTGCCCGAAAAGTGGCTGCGCAACGACCAGAATAGCCAGCGTCGTTAGCCACGAGATAAACCAATATATTTTCATCTGAAACTCGCTAGTTTCACCATTCCTTCAACTGATCGAATTCTCAGTGGGGATGCCTTATAGCATCGGCTGAGCGAAACTCTGGTTTCAATGATTGTTGTGCCGGCAAAAGAGAAGCCAGCAAAACAAATCGTTTCCTCGTGTTTCCGCTACGATGCACTGCAAGGCTAGCAGAGCATTCCCGCCAGACTCTTTGCCATTACTAGAGCGAATAATGCGCTTTCAGAAATAGCTCATGCTTCCGCTTCGAGATCCCTCGTAGCGTGCCGAGCAGTTGCTCGTGAAAGTCGGGAAAGAATTCATCGCTGAACCTCGAAGGATCGACCGGCTCGAGGGCTGCCAGCAATGTCTCGACTTCCGCCAGCGACAACCACGCAAACACACAGCCATCGTGCTCGATCGATTTGCCACGAAGCGGGCGACCTTCGTCGAGGTACTGCAGCAGCGTCTGGGCGTCGTCCGAGATCTGCTCTTCGACTTCGGCTCGGTACGGATCCCAGATGTGATAATGTTTCCAGTCTTCGTTGATGGGGTACTTCCAGAATTTCTCGAGCTTCAGGTGATCGATCATCGCGGTTACCAGGTAATTCCATTCGCCTGGTTCTTTGTCGGGTGGCGTCTCGCAAAGGATCATTTTCTGCAGCGATTCGCGGGCTTCCTCGAGTTGCTCGTCGATCTCCTCCTGCTCGTCCTCGTCCGGCTCTTCGCCATACTCATCTTCCAGTTCCAGACGCGTGACCTCGACCAAGGCATCGACTAGTTGCTGATCGCCGGAAGCAATCGCTTCGCGGATCGGATCGAGCGAGGGAACCGAGAGAACAAAGGTACGCGTCGACATGAAAGAGACCTCGTACAAGGTACTAGCGGTGTCCCTGCCAGGGAGGGATCCGCCTAACAGGCTACCCGGCCGGGATGCCAAGTCAAACAAATTCCATGGACATCATGGGAACCAATCTGGCGCATTGGGTTTGACCTGGATTCTGATATTTCGTACCTATGCCGCACGCGTGGCCGGAACTTTAGTTTTTCCACACCTTCACCGGCCAAATTCCTGGGAAAGTTTCGTCGACGTGCTATCACGTTTCAACCCAACTCGACTCGCACTAGTGGCCCTCGCCGCGATTGCCATGTTTGGTGGCTGCCGCACGACCGATTCGTCGGTGCAGCTTCTCGAGTCCGAACTGCGCTACCTGGAAGACAAGGTTTATGCCTTGCAGGATGTGGTGCAGCAAAAGGAATCGCAGATCGAATCGGTCCGCCGCGAAAACGAAACACTTCGCCGCCAACTTGGCCTCCCGCAAGGAACGGCCAGCGCCGCGGCGGACTCGTTGCCTGCTCCATCGTTCAATCGACGTTCGAGTTCGTCTCGTCCCGGTGTCGACGATCTTTCTGGCCCAGTCATCGAACTGGGAGAATCGAGCGACCTGCCTGATCTGGAAGGCGTAGCCCCAGGGCCAGAGTTCCTGGATGGCCCGGTGCTACAACAGTTCGATCCCAACGAAGAAGTCGTCACCGACCGCGTGATCACCCAGATCGTTCTCAACCCGAAGCTGACCGGCGGCTACGATGTCGACGGCGTGCCAGGGGATGAAGGAGTGATGGTGGTCATCGAACCTCAAAACGAGGCGGGTCAGTACGTCGATTCGCCTGCCCCGGTTTCGGTGGTGCTGTTGGATCCAGCTTACTCCGGCGAAGACGCCTTCGTCGGCCGTTGGGACTACGACACGACCGACTCGGCCAAGTACCTCAAACGAACCCTGCTGGGCAAAGGGATTCATCTGAAGATCCCGTGGTCGGAAGGGAAGCCAGAACACGAATCGCTGCAGTTGCACGTTCGGTACACCAACGATCAGGGCGAAGTGCTACAAGAAAAGAAGAACATCCAGATCGATCTGCGAGGCAAAGACTCCGCTCGCTGGACGCCGGCATCCGCACCACTTCCTAATCCGCGGACTGCTTCCAAACCGGAAGAAGCGGCCGACGATGCCCAACAGGCCGAACGCCCAGGTCTGTTCAAGAAGCCACTCTGGAAGCCGTTTCGTTAGGCGTCTCGCTTGAAACGGCACCACGCAGAATTGCGATAATCTTATGCCAGGCAAACGCAACTGCCTGGCGGACGCGGTGTCAGAACAATTTCCGCCAGATCTCGCTCAGAGTGATCGGCAGAGAGCACACTGCCAGCTCCTATCTGTAATCTCGTCCCGGCTCGCAGGGGCCCTTCCTGGTCTCATCGTACTGCCGAGGCTAACTGATGGGCTCTAGGCGTTGATTTAGCCAACCGCAAGGCAGTCGCGGTGAAGGTTGGCCGACGAAAGACTCTCTCAACGAGCGGCCGGTCGCTGACCGAAGGGGGCGAGCTTAGCACGTTTCTGAACTTGCTACTGCGTGACAATGGGCAGATCGTCGGCAAATACTCAGCAGCATTGCCATTCGAAAACAAAAAAGGCGACACTCTTGCGAGCGTCGCCTTTTCGTTAAACCTGTGCGGTTGTGGCCTAGGCCGACTTGCGACGAGCGGTTGCCTCGAGGCTCGCTTCGATCCCGTAGAAGCGGGCGATCGACGAAACCACGTGACGCTGTTCGGCGGCGGTCAGTTCCGGGAAGATTGGCAGAGCCAACACTTCTTCAGCAGCCTTTTCGGTTTCTGGCAGCGGTGACAGTTCTTCTTTCAGGCCGGCAAAGCACTGCTGCTGATGCAGTGGAACCGGGTAGTAAATTTCGCTACCGATCTTCAGATCGGCCAGGTGCTTGCGAAGCGAATCGCGACCGCCGCGTGGCACGCGAACGGTGTACTGATTCCAGACGTGCGTGTTGCCTGCTTCTTCGGTCGGAAGCTTCAACACCAGGTCGAGACCACACTGGCTGAACAGTTCGTGATACCGCAGAGCGTTCTCGCGACGCATGTCGGTCCACTTGGCCATGTGCTTCATCTTCACGTTCAAGGCAGCGGCCTGAAGCGTATCGAGGCGGCTGTTGATGCCAACCACTTGATGATAGTAACGAGGTTCCATGCCGTGACCTCGCAGCAGCTTCAGCTTGGCGGCGAATTCTTCGTCACTGGTAACCAGCATGCCGCCGTCACCCATACCACCCAGGTTCTTGGTCGGGTAGAAGCTGATGCAGCCAGCCAGGCTCATGCTGCCGGCTCGCTGACCATTGTGTTCCGCCAGGATGGCCTGGGCAGCGTCTTCGATGACCGGAATGCCGTGCATGGCGGCGATCTTGTTGATCTCGGTCATGTTGGCACACTGGCCGAACAAGTGAACCGGAATGATCGCCTTGGTGTTCGGCGTGATTTGTTCCTGGATCCGGGCAGGATCGATATTGAACGAGGTTGGTTCGATGTCGACGAACACAGGCTTAGCGCCCAGTCGCCAGACGCAACTGGCGGTGGCGAAGAACGTGAAGCTCGGAACGAGGACTTCATCGCCAGGACCGATATCCAACGCCATCATCGTCAACAAGAGGGCATCGCTACCCGAAGCACAGCCAATACCGAACTTGGCTTGCGAGGCGGCCGCACAGGTTTCTTCCAACTGGAAGACATCCGGGCCAAACAGGAATCGACCTGAGTCGAGAACCGACTCAAAGGCCGCCATGAATTCTTCTTTCAGCGGTGCATTGCCACGACTGATATCGAGCAGAGGAACCTGAGAAACACTGGTCGCGTCCATGCCATTCTTTGCTGTCGTCATCCCTGACATCCTTGAATTATTCAATCGTGGTCCACGCGGCACTTAGGTGGCTTCCTGCCTATTTGTGCCGGCACGGTCAGCGAAAACGATAGGAGGATTGGCATTAAGGGTCAAGGTCAAGCCGCAGGAACCGCCGGGGTTCAGATAAGTAAGGCTGAACACTCGCTGATATCGCGGTTTTTGCCACACAGAACGTGGCAAAATCACTGCCTATGCTAGCACTCCCAAACGATGTTTTCCGGCCTGATTCCCCTGGCAGAAATGACCGCTGTCGACATCCAGGCAGGTCAGCCAACCGTCGCCGTAGACCCACGTATCGATCACGATCGAGTGGCCAACATCCAGCGGCAGGCCAGACTTCTGCGAAGTATGTCCGCAGATCACCTTCTTCCCACTACGATGCGGGCCGCGGTTGGTAAAGCGGTTCCAGAACAAGGTTGTCTCGTCCTGGCGATCGAGCGGGACCTCGGGCAGGACGTTCGCATGCACGAAGATGGTGTCGTCGGTTTCGAAGTAAGGCTGGCAGATCGATTCCAAGAATTGCCAATGCCGCTCGGGAACAAGATCGAGACTCCCATCCGCGGCGTCGTCATCGGCATAAGATGCAAGTGTTTCTTCCCCGCCATAGCCTAGCCACGAGAGATACATGCCTTGGTCTTCGCGGGCGGTCAGCATCATGATCTCGTGATTGCCGATCAGGCAGGTTACCTCGTGCTGCTGACGAAGCTGCAAGATTCGATCGATCACCCCACGCGCGTCGGGGCCTCGATCGACATAGTCGCCGAGAAAGAAAAGACGATCGTCCTTCTGAGGCTGGACGATCGTCAAAACAGTTTCGAGTGCGGTCAGGCAACCATGCACGTCGCCTATCGCCAGATTACGCAAGGGTGATCCTTTATAGTCTCTATGTGGCGTCCTGGTGGACGGCAACTTCTTTACGGCAGGAACTCGATGCAGCAAGGGTTGGGAACCAGAATCTGATTGCCAGTTGTCTTCAGAGTGCCAATCTTCTGATCGATCTCCAGCACGACAATATTGTTGGTGTCTTGGTTCGCCACCAACAAATAGCGACCGTCAGGGGTAATCTGAAAATGACGCGGTGTTTTACCGAAGGTGCTCGTCCGATCGATTGGTAGCACCAGGCCAGTTTCGTGATCGATCCGGAATGTCACGATGCTGTCGTCGCCACGGTTGGAACAGTACAACCATTGGCCGCGGGGGTGAATGTAAACTTCCGCCGTGGTGTTGTTTCCGACAAAGTCTTCCGGCAGCGTCGCGACACGTTGCAGGTGCTCGCTCGCACCGGTCGATGGATCGAACGCATAGACATCGAGCGTCGAGTCGAGTTCGTTTAGCAGATAGACACGCGTTCCCAACTCGTTCATCGCCAGATGGCGCGGGCCTGAACCCGGCTTGACCGAGATGAACGGAGGATCGTTCAATTCCATTTCGCCCGTCTTCGGATCGAGAATGCGATAAATCATTACCTTGTCGAGCCCCAGATCGACCGACAGTGCCAAGAGCGAGCCCGGCACCAGGTACATTCCATGGCCATGCGGTCCCTTCTGGCGACCTTCGTTGATGCTCGATCCTTCATGCAGGAAGAGCGACGTTGCCGGCGCAAGTTGTCCTTCTTCCCCCAGTGGCAGCGTCGCGAACGAGCCGCCACCATAGTTCGAAACCATCACGAAGTTCTTACTGCGTGGCAACGAGACATGGCAGGGACCGCGACCGCCGGAAGCTTCCTGGTTGATCAACCTCAGCGAGCCATCTTCCTCGATCGCGAAGGCCGACACGGCACCTGTGTCTTGATCGGCGAAGTTCGAGATCTCGCCGACGGCGTACAGGTTCTTGCGATCTGGGGTCGTCACCAGGAACGAAGGATTCTCGATCTCGGCCACCAGGCGAGGGGGCAACAGGGTCCCATCGTGCAGGTTCAAATCGCTGGCGTAAATCCCTTTGCTATCCCCTTTGGTGTAAGTCCCAATGTAAAACCGCAGCAGCGGGGCATTGGGCTTGGTCAGGTCGATTACCTTGGAATGTTGCTGGGCAAACAGGCCCTGAGGGACCAGCGAAACCGCCGCAAGCGTCAGAAATGCCAGCGTTGTACGTCGAGTTAGCATTGGGTGGATCTCCAGATTTCGGGTAGGAACGCTCTATTGTACTTCCCCCATTGGCACAAAGCACGTATCTCACCACGGGTGAAGCGGCCTGTTTTGTCTTGTCCCAGATCGGCTGCTATGGAAAAATTAGACGATTCCCACCCGCCGATCCTTCCTGCACGACTGGGCTCATGATTCGATTCGCTGCATTCTCGGCCACGCTTTTGCTTGCGAGCCTTTGCCAAGCCGCACCTGCCCAGGGTATCGATCCTTCGCAGCCAGCTTTGCGAAAGCCTGAGGCATTGGTCCTCAGCCATGATGGACAGTTTCTTTTGACGGCCAACCGTGGCACCGGAACGGTCTCGATCATCGACCGAGCCGAGCGGAAACTGCTTGGCGAATGGCAGGTGGGCCAATCGATCATCGAACTACAGCCGCTACCTGACAACCGCTACGTGGCACTCGATGGCCAATCGCACGAAGCCATCCTGCTCTCGCACCTCGACGGGCAGTTGGCGATTCTGTCGAAGGCCAAGGTCCCTTACTCCCCGGTCAAAGCCGATATCAGCCCTGACGGGCAGCAGATCGTGGTCAGTTGCCTTTGGCCTCGCAAACTGGTTTCGCTGAACGTGGCAGGCGACAAGTTGGTCGTCGCCCAAGAGCTCGTCCTGCCGTTTGCTCCCCGGGTCGTGTTGTTCGTGCCGGATGGCCAAACGGTCCTGGTCGGCGACAACTTCGGCGGCAAGCTGGCCAACGTCGATCCGCAGACACTCGAAGTCCGATACATTCGCGAGTTCCCTGCGCACAACATCCGCGCGATGACCCTTTCGCCCGATGGCACGAAACTGCTTCTGGCTCACCAGCTTCTTAACAGCCTGGCCGTAACCAACGAGAACGATATCCACTGGGGCTTGCTGATGAGCAACGAGCTGCGGTGGGTGCCTCTGGACATGGTTCTCGATCCGGAAGGGGACTTCTACGGCAACGGTTTCATGCATCCGATCGGCGAGCCTGGTCGTGGTGGCGGCGACCCAACCGACATCGCCGTGATCGACGACCTTCAAGCAATCGTCACCATGGGCGGTACCAGTCAGGTTGGCATCGGCAAGTACGAAGCGTTCGGCCTGTTTCGCGTATCGGTCGAGCAGCATCCGACCTCGGTCGTTGTTTCCCCTGAGAAAGATCTGGCGTACGTGGCCAATGGCTTCGATGACTCCATCTCGCTGGTCGATGTCGAGAAGGCCGAGACGATCGGCAAGATCTCGCTCGGGGCAACACGCAAGGCAGAGCTAGTCGATCAAGGCGAACAACTCTTCCACAATGCTCGTCTGTCGATGGAAGGCTGGATGTCTTGTCATAGCTGCCATACCGATGGTCATACCAACGGGCTGAGCAGCGACAACCTCGGCGATAATTCGTACGGCGCTCCGAAGCGAATTCTATCGCTGCTAGGCAAGGCCGATACAGCTCCGTTTGGCTGGCTGGCAGTCAGCGACACGATGGAGGCTCAAATTCATAAGTCGGTGAAGAATACGATGCATGGCCGTAGGCTTTCCGACGAAGAGACTTCGGCCCTGGCCGCCTACGTGAATAGCCTTCCGCTGCCACCACCGATCGATCAGTTGCAGCAAACCCGGGACGAAGCAGCCGTAGCCCATGGCCGGCAGATCTTCCTGCAGAACAACTGCATCAAGTGCCACGCCCCGCCGCTGTACACTTCGCGAGAGTCGTACGACGTCGGCATGCACGATAAAGAAGGAAACCGCGAGTTCAATCCACCGTCGCTACGGGGTATCGGACATCGTGATACGTTCTTCCACGATGCCCGGGCGACGTCGCTGCGAGATGTGTTCGAGATCCACGGCCATCAGTTGTCGAGCGAACTAACCGACCAACAACTGAATGACTTGCTCAGCTTTCTGCGAAGCTTGTAATCCGAACGCTTATTTGCCTTCGGTCAGGATCTCGGTCTTCAGCCAACCGGTCGCCAGTTCTGGCCAGCCGGTGACTCGCTTGTCAGTCGGACGCAGACCGTAGCCATGTCCGCCTTGCGGGAAGATGTGCAGTTCCGCCGGAATACCCAGTCGCTTCAAACCCAGGTAATAGGCGATGCTGCCGGTCGAGCTGATGCGGTCGTCGCTGGTGTGAATCAGGAAGGCAGGTGGCGTCGATTCGTCGACGGCGACTTCCTCGGTCAGTTCGGTGTCTTTGTCCTTCGGATTCAGATAGGCCGGGTAGATCAGCACGCTGAAGTCAGGACGAGCGTTCAACCGGTCCGCTTCATCGACCGCTTCGTAAGTCTTCTCGTCGGCATTGGAAGCGACGGCGGCCAGGTTGCCGCCCGCCGAGAAACCGAGGATCCCAATCTTGTTTGGATCAATCTTCCACTCTTTGGCATGAGCACGCGTCACGCGAATGGCTCGCTGGGCGTCCTTTAACGGATTGACGAAGGCTTCGCCATCTTTTGCCCGCGGGACGCGATAGTGCAGAACCACGCCGGTTACACCGATCTCGTTCAACCACTTCGCCACTTCGACCCCTTCCAGGTCGTAGGCCAGAATGTTGTATCCACCACCGGGGCAAATCACGATGGCGGCTCCGGTGTCGATATTCGGATCAGGCTTATAGACGGTGATCTTCGGCTTGGTCACCTTGGTTACCCGGCTCCCGATGCGTTCGTCCATCTCTTCGACGATCTCTTCCTTTTCACCTGCGGCCAGTCCTGGGACTTTACCTTCCGGCCAAAGATCAAGAGCGACCGGCTCGGCGGCCGAAAGAGGCAGCACCAACCCAACCAACATCAAGGCTAAAGAGAACGTCAGAACTTTCATGGGATGCAGTATCTCGAGGAGGAAATGGGGCAGGGAATAGTGCAAATGCACTGGGCTGAAAATAACCCGCTCTGTCGGCAAATGCAAACGCCTGCTATTTGCTGGTCAGTTCGAGGTCGAAATGATTCGAGCCAGCTTCCACCGTGCGGACCAGTTCCGACTCGCGATTGAATTTCGCCGGCACCTTCTCCGGCACGCCAGGATCTTCCACTCGGCCATTGTCGCCGATCACTTTCTCGCGAAAGGTCGTGACCCGGATCTCATGATCCCCCAGCAGTGCTCCCTTCGAGCCGGCGGCGAACTCGATCACAAAGTGACCCGAGTCGTCGGTGATCCCTTCCGCTGTCCGGCCACCTTCGACTGGAACCAGCGCGACGACGGCATGGGGCAGGGGACTGCCGTCGAGTGTCACCGTGCCATCGACCGTCCCCAGTTGCGGTCCCGAAGAACCACAACCCACCAACATGAAACTAAGCAAAATCAATCCCAATGAACGCAGTACCATAGCGACCTCAACTTTCGATGCCGTAACGTGAAGCTGGAAAACCGTGACTCGTGATTAGTAGTCGCCGATCGGATTTCCGTCGTTGCGGCAGATGAGGTATTCGTAAACGCTGTCGACAGTCGAGTCGGTGTCGTGATCGATCGTTTCCGCCAGGAAGTGTGTCGAACCATCCAGGAACAAGAACTGGGCACCGCCTGGATGATTGCTGCTGAAACCACGATCGCAATCTTGCGAATTGGTGCAGTTCAACGGCCAGCGTCCGCCCCCCACGACATACGAATTGCCTTGCAGGCTATGGTTGGCCGTATCGCCGTTGGCCACCAGCTGGGTGGCAGCTCGCAAGTTTCGATCGGCCAGCCGCCAGGTTCGCTCGCCGATGGCAATCGTGTTACTCGTTCCGTCGGTGAAGTCGGCGAAGGTGAAAACGACCCCGTTGGTGTCTTTCGCCATGAACCCATTCCAGGTATCGCGATCGAGCGTATTGCTGTCGTTCGCCCCTATATAGTTGGCCAAGGCAATCTCGACGCAGCCGCTTCCAGTGCAGTCGGCACTACCGTCGCCACTGCCGGCCGGCACCTTGCGGGCCGTATTCAAATCGGGGCTCGCCGAGGACGGACATCGATAGCCGTCGAAGCCTTCTTTGGCAGCGGCCAGGCGAGCGGCATCGTTCAGCGAGACCTCGCCGGGGAGCTTGCCAACCTGCAGCAGATCGTAAAGGTTGCCTTGCTCGACTTGTGGAAGCAGGAACGCCGTCCATGCCCAGGTACCGCATCTCCCTTCCGGACAGCTACTCACGTCCAGGCGAGCCTTGTCGAGCATCATCGCGCTGGGGAACTTGCGATGGGTGTCGTGATAGCTGTGGATGGCCAGGCCAATCTGCTTGAGATTGTTCGAGCATTGCATGCGCCGGGCCGCTTCGCGCGCCTGTTGGACAGCGGGAAGTAACAAGGCGATCAGGACCCCAATAATGGCAATCACAACCAATAACTCAACGAGGGTAAACCCTTTTGCGCGGGCCATGGAGACCTCCGGGTCGAAGAAAGGAGAGGGATAGATGGACAGCAGTCAATCAGCTCAATAACGCTGAAGATCTTTGGCAGGAGCTGGCCATCTTATCGCGAGACCCGAGCAATAGAAAGTTTTATTTCTTTGTTTTTTTCTGTTTGTCTCTCTGGACGATTGCCGACGTCAAAAATAGGAGATGGGCGAAGTGTGCCTGCCAGCATAACGGCTAGCAATATTAGCAGTTAAGAGGCACGCCGTTTGCACCCTAACGAGTCGACATACCTGGCATCGCCGAGGATGACGCGAAAGCGGCTTCGAAAGAATTTCCGAGGGAATGGTGAAGAAGCGGAAAACTTCCACCATCTCACCTTGCGGAGAAGGGCCAATTTAAGCGTTAATTATGAGTAACTCTCCTAAACACTCTTATGAATCAGGAACCCAAACAATGGGCCACAAAGCCGTTGTTGTCGTCTCTTTAGACGAACAAATGGCTGGCGGAGCGTATCTTCTGCGAGAAGTCGCCGATGCACTTCAACCAGAATCGCTACCGAATCTTAACTTCCTGGAACCTACGCCGATCGAGGCCATTCACAACGCCGAAAGCCCACTCCCGAAAGGGTTTATGTTTCTCGGAACCGTGATCGCCAAGCGTCCGACCGAAGTCGGCCGACTGACCGATATCGACCTTTGGAATCCATCGGAATACAAGAACGACCTTCTCGGTCCATGGCATCGTCGGATGACCAAGGCTAAGAAGGGCGAGCACATTCCTCAGCTCGCTCGGGCACTGTTCCTTCATCACGAAGAGACCATTCGCCCAGATCAAATCGCCGCCACCATCCTGCCAATGGTCCGCCGAATCGGTCTTTGGACTCGATTCTGGAACAACCAGCAAAACAAAAAGGCAACGCCCGCTACCTAAGATTAGCGAGGCGATTTAGAAACGGCGTTGGTGAGATAATTCACCCGCCGCATATGCCGCACGGCTTACCTTCTTCGGCCGTGCAGTAACGACCACGGCTCGTTTTACCGTAGTGGTCACACTGGGCGTTGTGCCGAACGCCGCTCGAACTGTTTAGCCAGAATCCGGTCGGAGTTGTCATCTCGGCCGCCTTGGCTTTCTCTTCTTCCGCCTCTCGACGTCGCTTTTCGTCGAGCCGAAATCGCCAAGGTTGCTGCGGATTCGGATCGCTCCAAATACCTTTCTGTCCCTTCTGGCTCTGTTTTTGAAGATCTGCCAGGTGAGCGTCTCCGCTGAAATGGCGGTAGTGCCAGGCCATGCCCGATTCAATCTGGTCGTGATTCAACCAGCGATCGTCGACATAAACTTGTCCCAGGATCCGGCCGTACTGATCTTCCGAGGTGTAAACGACCAGGACCTCTTTGCCGTGACAGGCCTCGGAAAGGGTTCGCTTCGACTTGTTGCCGAAAGCCTGATTGCTCTCCGGGGCGTCGATTCCTTCCAGCCGCACACGCCGCTGCTGCTTGTCGGCGTCGAGCACACCGATCGTGTCGCCATCCGCCACAAACACCACTTTTCCCCGCAGAATCCGCAGCGGATGATCAGCGATCCACTCGCGATCTTCTACGGATAACCGTGCCACCGGAATAAGCATCCTTTGCCCAGTTTCCGGCCACAAACAGGCCTGATCGCCGTCGACGTACGCGAATCGCGATTTTGGCAGAGAATTTTTTTCGACGTCTCGCCACTCGCGAAATGGGTCGACCAGCGGTGGATCAGGCTCGGCTTGGGCTAGGATCGCACCGGCCGGCAGCAATGCCAGCAGCAACAGCAGAAAGGCAAATCGATCGCGAAACATGACTATTTTGGATCCCGCCGTACGGCAAGTAACTCTCGGAAAAAACAGCATGCCACCGCCGGCCGGGCCAACGATGGCATGTCTAGTTTAGTTCAGATGGAAGATGCGTTCTGCACCTTATTCGTTCAACGCGGCAGCAGCGGCATTCTGGAATTCCTTCCGCAGATCGCTGCCATCACTATTACCAAGGTTCGATCGCTGAACGAGTAGCAGGAAGACGCGTCCCTTCACAGGATCGGCCCAGCTTTGCGTACCGAACGCTCCACCATGCCCGAAACTGCCGGGGCTGAGTGCCGCGGTCACGCCCTGCGGCTCTTTGACAACGCAGTAGCCAAGTCCCCAGCCATTGCCTGGGGTGAAGCCGGTCACGATGTCGCCGGTTTGCAGACGGGTCAGTTCTTTGACCGACTCTCGCGACAAGATCTTGGCGTCCCCCAGAAAGCCACCGTTGAGCATCATCTGGTAGAACCGTTGCAGATCACGGGCCGTCGAGTACAGGCCAGCACTTGGGTTCGGATAGGGATCGGTTTCGACGTTACCGATCCAACTGCTGTTTTCCTTCAGCTCGCCACTATCTTTGTCTTTGGCGTACAAGGTGGCGATGCGTGGCTTTTGCTCGTCGGTCGGTTTAAAAGTGGTGTCATTCATCTTCAACGGGGTGAAGATCGTCTCTTGCAGGTACTCGGCGTACGGCTTGCCCGAAGCGACTTCGATCACGCGACCTGCCACGTTCAAACCTGGGCTGTACTCCCACTTGGTTCCCGGGACGCTTCGTAGCGGACGTTCGGCGAGAACCTTGCCGGTGTTTTCCAGCGACTTAACCACGCGCTGATCGCCACCCAGACCCGACGTATGCGTCAGGACCTGGCGAAGCGTGATTGGCTTGTCGAGCGGCTTGCCATCGAGTTTAACATTGGCGAACTCAGGGATGTACTTCGAGACTGGATCGTCTAGGTTCACCTTACCTTCTTCGACCAGCGTCATCAGCGCCGTCGCGGTGATCGGCTTGGTCATCGAGGCAATCGCGAACATGGTATCGGTCGTCATAGGCTTGTGGGCGTCGATGTTGGCATCACCGATGGCGCTGAGGTGCACCACCTTGCCGTCTTGCGAAACGAGAATCACCGCCCCGGAAACGACATCTTCCTCGACCAGCTTGGCAACCGCCTGATCGATCGATTCGATCACCGGGGTCTTCTGGCCGGTGTCCTGGGCCTGGACCGGAATGCTGGTGGCTAGCAGGGCGACAACGGCCAATCCTCGCCAAAGTGTCCTAAGGTGTGCTTGCATCGCTTCATGCCCTTATGCAGAGATTCTCGGGGTGGGAAAGCTGGCAGCGTACCGCAATCCCCAGGGGTGTCAAGCAATTTCCACCCACCTGAGTTGGTGGGTATATTCCGCAAACCCGCCATGAAGTGTTCATGAATGCGTTGAGTTCCAAGGGGTTTCGTAGTTAGAATAGGCTCTCGCCCTGGACGGCTTGCCCGTCACTCTACGAATTGATTCGAGGTCTGATGCGACGTTTCGGTAGTTACGCTCTGATTGCCACCTACATGGTGGTGCAGCTTTTCGGTCAGGTGATTCATGCCTGGTCTGGCTGTGAGCACGCGCACCTGCCGGGACATTTCCACTCGGTCGCCGCAGTCGATCACGACGACCACTCACACAGTCATTCGCATTACCACCACCATCACAATGCCGACTCGTCGGAAGCTCCGGCCGGTCCTGGCTGGAACGATACCGACCACCAGCATGGCATCGTGGTCGATGGCTGTTTGCTTTGCCAACACTTGGCCCTGGGGCAGATTGCTCCGGCCACTGCAGAAACGGCGACCCAGGCCGTTGTTCTCGATCAGCTGATTCCTTACTCGGAACGTCTGGCCACACAGAAGTGGCTTGGTCCGAATTCTCCCCGGGCTCCTCCGGTAGCGTAGTTCTCCGCGCCACGCGTTTTCTTGCGCGTGATGAAGATTGAGTGGGACTCTCGCTCGATCTCCACGTTTGGGAAACCTTGATTCCGCATAGGCATCGAGTTGCCCAATCGCCTATCCCTGTGCCGACTTGTCCTGACTATCAGGCAGGTTGCCGCGCGACGCTATCCGTACCTGTCCCAACAAATATCCCGGGATGCCGCCATGGCATCTTCGGTTGCCCATACCAAAGAGAATTCGAGATATGTCCCAACGCAAAGGTTTCACCCTCGTCGAACTGCTGGTTGTGATCGCCATTATCGGTGTTTTGATTGCCCTGCTTCTGCCGGCCGTACAACAAGCCCGCGAAGCTGCACGTCGTACCTCGTGCTTCAACAACTTGAAGCAGTTGGGCCTGGCAATGCACAACTATCACGACACCTTCCTGACCTTCCCCAGCGGTTACATCGCCACCGATAGCGACCACAAAACGCCGCTCGCCGAAGGCCAACCAGGCTGGGGCTGGGCGTCGTTGATTCTGCCGCAGATGGAACAAGGCAACATCGCCGATAGCCTGATCAACTACAACTTGAGCATCACCCACGGCAACAACCAGGCCGCTCGCGAAACGATCATCATGGCCTATGCCTGCCCAAGCGATCGTTCGCCGGAAGTGTTCGAGCTACACGACGAAAGCGAAAACCATCTGACCGACCTCGCCTCGGCTAACTACATCGGCTGCTTCGGTACGACCGAACTCGATGCCTGTGAAGGCCTGGCTTCCGGTCAACGCTGCGATGGCAACGGTATGCTCGGCCACAATGCCAAGCGCCGCATGGCCGACATCACCGACGGTACCAGCCACACGATGATGGTCGGCGAACGTGCGACCTCGATCAGCGGTGGTTCCGAACCATTGTTCAGCACGTGGGTCGGTTCGGTCAGTGGCGGCGAAGAAGCGATGGCTCGAATCCTCGGCATCGCCGACCATGCTCCCAACAGCCAGTACGAAGAAGAGCACGACGACCACGACCATGGTGAAGAACATCACCACCTCGACGACTTCGGTAGCCGTCACCCAGCCGGAACCAACTTTGTCTTCGCGGACGGTTCGGCTCACCTGATCACCGAAACGATCGACCTGAACGTCTACCAGGCCTTGGCCACACGTTCCGGTGGCGAAGTCGTTCCAGGCGACGCTTACTAATCCAGCCGCGGCAAAAAAGAAGCGGCCTGAGGAAACTCAGGCCGCTTGCCACGGAACTTGATTCTTGGAAGCGAACCGGTTAGTTCGCCACTTCCTCTTGCCGAGCGGACCGCATTTCAGCCAGATGCTTGGCGAACGCTTCGTGCACAAACTGCGGTGCTGAAACGAGTACGCTCAAATTCGTAGTAAATGGGTCAGCCTGAACTTCGAACAGATCCCAACGGGGACCGACTTCCTGGCGGATCGCTTCGACCAACGTCTTTAGGTTAGTCTTGAAGACACGCTGATCGGTCGTGGCGAAGCCTTCGTATGAGGACAAGTCATAGGCCTCGATCGTGCGAACATACGTGGACATTATCCGTGGTCCTTCGGTCACTTCTCGATAAGCGTCGAGTTCGGAAAGCATCGCCTTTCCAAACTCATTCTCCTCACCATACTTGTCGAGCACACCCCGAGCTAGCAATTCGGCCGTGTGATAATGTCGATCCGTCAGGGCCTTGTGATACATCGACAAAGTATCCTGACTAGGCGTTGCGACCTTCGACTTATCTTCCGCGAAGCCGGTGGAAGCCAGTGCACAAAAGACACAGCCTGCTAGCAGATTCTTCAGTTTTGCCATTCTTTCAACCTTCTGAGATACGTGCTGCAATCATGGTGAAGGGGAAAGGTAGCACCAGATTAAGAATTAGGGCAACGCGAATTTTAAAAAACCGCGATGAATCGCATGCTGGCGGCGATACCGCGTCAATCGCGCCACAATCGATCGTCATCGAGAGCTTACAGGGCAAAGCCGAGTAGGTTTTCTTCTTCTTCCACAATCATGGGAGAGACCGAGACGCTGCGCAGCGGCACACCAAGTGGTCGGCCAGCGCGAAGCTCCCATAGAGGGAGAGATCCGTTGATCATGCGGCAATAGAGTGGCAACGCCCGTCGCGCGGTCCCTGAGATGTATTCGACTTCCGGACCATGACTTCCGCGAACAAAGACCGGCACACCTTCAGTTGGCTGCTCGGCAGCTGCGGTCGTGGTTGCGAAACCAATTAATAGCAGAGCGAACCATCCACAAAATCGCATCGCGTTCTCCAGAAACGAGAAGACCAGTCGAGCCACACAGGCACCATAGCATGGCCTCTCGTTTCGCCACAACGCGAGTTATTCTTCCGGGTCGGCGTACGACTTCAACTGTCCGCAATCGGGACAGCGGTACGTCGTTACCAGATAAACTCCCTGGCGGCTGAAGATCGCCGTTCCCATCCGCCTTGCGGTCGGCTCGCCGTCGTACCAGCGCGTTTGCTGCTGGATCAGTCCTGTGACATGTTCCGGCATAAAGCCTTTCGACATCGCGACATCGCAATCGTGGCAAATCACCTCTCTCATCGCTCGCTTTCCTGGTTCGGATCGCCTATCCTCGGGGGAAATGCTTCCCATTGGCTCCCCACCTTAAGGCCACCTCTCATGAGATACTTCGCTCTTGCGGCTCCATTCTTGGCGATGATTTTCGCGCAATTCACCTTCGCCGAAGAGCCTGCCAAGGGGAATCGTCTGCGACTGGAAACGAGTGCCTATCTGCAGATGCACGCCGAGAATCCGGTCGACTGGTATCCCTGGGGAGACGAAGCGCTGGCCAAGGCCAAACAAGAGAACAAGCCGATCTTCCTGTCGATTGGTTACGCCAGTTGCCACTGGTGCCATGTGATGGAGAAAGAAAGCTTCTCGGACCAAGAGATCGCCGAGCTGCTCAACAAGCATTTCGTTTGCATCAAAGTCGATCGCGAAGAACGCCCCGACGTCGACGCCGTCTACATGCTGGCCACGCAGATCATGTCAGGCGGAGGTGGCTGGCCGCTGAACGTGTTTCTGACGCCGGAAGGCAAACCGTTTATCGGCACAACCTATCTGCCACCCAACGATCGTGAAGTCCCCGTTGCCGACGGTCAGGCAGTCGCCGTGCAGCCAGGCTTTTCGACGTTGCTCAAACGGGTTGAATTGGTTTGGATCGAACAGCCTGATCAACTTCGCGAAGTGGGGGACAACGTAACCCGGGCCCTGAAGCAGGTCCTCGGTCGTCCGCTCCTTCCGCCAGACCTCGCCGAGTCGGACGCGATTGTGCGGACCTTCGATCGAACGCTGGAGAAGGAATTCGATCCTCGCTTTGGTGGATTCGAGTTTGACGAAGCGAACGACAAGCTACCGAAGTTCCCGCAGCCTTCGTACCTCTATTACTTGCTGAAGCGAGCCGAGGCCGGGCATGCCACCTCGGCCAATATGCTTCGCTTGACGCTCACGCGAATGGCGGCAGGGGGAATCTACGATCAGGTCGGTGGAGGCTTCCATCGTTACAGCACCGATCGCCACTGGAAGATTCCTCACTTCGAGAAGATGCTGTACGACAACGCTCAACTCCTTTCAATCTATGCCGCTGCTTCGGAAACGCTCGAGGAACCGCAGTTCGCCGGCACCGCACGCGGCATCGCCGACTTCGTCCTGGCCGAGATGACCAGCCCTGAAGGTACGTTCTATAGCGCCATGGACGCCGACTCGGAAGGGGAAGAAGGCGCCTTCTATCGCTTCACTCCGCAGCAGTTGCAGCAAGATCTCTCGGCCGATCAGCTACGTTTGGCGGAACAAGCGTTTGGCATGACGGGCAAACCCAACTTCGAGCAGAAGTACTTCGTGCCGCAGTACCATGGTGCTCCGGAAGCGGACAAGCTAATCGCTTTAAAGGAACGGCTACTCGAACTTCGCAACCAGCGCGAGAAGCCGTTTCTCGATCAGAAGGTGATCACCAGTTGGAACGGGCAGATGATCCGCGGCCTCGCCGATGCAGGTCGCATCCTCAACGAACCTCGCTACACCGCAGCCGCCGCCAAGGCAGCCGATCATTTACTGAAAACCGCCGCCAACAATGATGGCCGACTGCGACGCACGCCGGAAACAAAGGGGAATCAACCGACCGCGTATCTTGATGACTACGCCATGCTGATCGACGGGCTACTCGCTTTGCATGAAGCCACCGAAGAACAGCGTTGGCTGGACGAAGCCGTCAAGCTGCAAGCCACCCAACAAGCCCACTACTGGGACGAAACAGGGGGCGGCTATTATTTCACGCCGGACGATCACTCGGACTTGATCGTTCGTGGCAAACTGTTCACCGATGGGGCGCTGCCGAGTGGCAACGCGATGGCGGTCAGTAACCTGAAGCAACTGGCGAAACGCGTTCCCGCCAATGCCGATGAGTACAACGCATGGGTCGAGCACACGCAGAAAGCCAGCGCTGTTCTCTTGAACGACCATCCCAACAGCACAGCCCGGATGGCAGCGGAACTGGTGCCGTAGCGACCGCCAGCGACTTACATCATGTTCATGAAATAGATCAGGATCGTCGGCACCATGTAGATCAGGCCGACGAATATGCCGACCCAGTGCAGCTCGTTACGCGGTCCCTCTTTCGTCGCGTAATCCCAGATCGCCAGCCCCACCAGCACGCCAATCGCCACGATCGCATTGGCCAACGACAGGCCGCTGAGGATCGTGCTGTAGTTGTAAAGGTGGAGGATATACGAGAACAGAACCAGCACTTGTATGCACCCGGCAAGCACCACGAACACAAGCCACCACCGCCAATGCCTCCGCACCGGCAATAGAATCCCCACTCCGATCGACAACAATACCTCGACCATAACTTGCACCGCCAGAATCAAGAGCAGCAGCGTATTCACTCCGTCGATATCGACTTCTAAAGCTTCCCGAAACACCCGACGAATCAGCGACGTCACCGTCTGGAGTACGAGTGCGCTACCTACCAGGCACAAAATCCAATGCCCTGGCTGAAAGTCGGTCTTCTTTCCCTGGAACCAGCGCCGAGCGAACAAGAACAACCCAGTGCCCCCCAGCGTGAAGCTGATGAACGAGCAGCACGCCACTACGACATAGAGTGATGGGAGGTTGCTGTCGGCGAAGTCTTGCAACCACAAGGCAGCATTGACCGCTCCGATCGTCACGCAGGCCATGATGTCGATCAGGGTGATTTTCGCCCGGTCGTCCTCTTCCCGCTTCACCGGCTGAGGCGTCGTTTCTTCCATCTGCCATTCGTCTTGCTGGTTGTCGGTCATCGAAACTTCCTGGGTAAGTGCCATCGGGAACCATTCGTCCCGTCCATAGCTTGCACGATGCTATGCGCAAATTCCAGTCGTCAGTGCAAATTGTGCGTAGTCGCCGTAAAGGGTGTTTCGGGAACGCTGTTTTCTGTTGTGGTTGCTCTGAATCGATCTATGATGAATTCAACCCCGGACGGCCCCCACCGTATCCTTCAACACGATGGTTTCCGATGTTCGCACCTTCTCGCAGCCTGCTGGCTGGTGTTTGTCTGCTTGTTTTTTCGTCGACTGTTTTTGCTCAAGGTACCGCTGCCGATTACGAGCGGATGGAAGGTCTTTACCGGGCCGCTCAGGGCAAAGTGACCCAGACTCGGGTCGAACCACATTGGCTTCCCGACGGCGATCGTTTCTGGTATCGCGTCGATCTGGGCGACAATCAGAACGAGTTCATCCTGGTCGACGCCACCACCTCGACGCGGAAAGCGGCCTTCGATTCGGCCAAGCTTGCTCAGCAGTTGGGCGAAAAGCTGGGCAAAGAAATCGAACCGCTGAAGCTTCCTTTCCGCACGATCACCTTCGCGGAAGATCAACAGTCGATCCTCTTCGACGTCGAGAAGACCCTATATCGCTTTGAACTGGAAAGCAACACACTGAGCACGGTCGATCCTTCCGACAAAGATGCCGCCAAGCCGGCCGGACCATCGCAGACTCGTCCTTACCCGTCGGTCGATAAGGGTGGCGAAGTCAGCATGAAGATCGTCAACTCCTCGGCTGAACCGATCAAAGTGTTCTGGATCAATCGCGAAGGTCGTCCGCAGCTTTACGACGATTTGAAAGCAGGCGGCGAGTTCACCCAGCGCACGTTTCTGGGGCATGTCTGGATGGTTTTGAACGCCAAAGGTCAGGCCCTTTCAATCTATGAAGCAACCGACGGCGACAATCACCTGGTTCTGGACGGCAAGAATGCGTGGGACATGCCACGCCGCCGCCGTGGACGTCCCTCGGGCGAAGGTTCGCGTCGTCTCTCGCCTAATCGCGAGTGGAACGTCGCCATCGAAGACCACAACCTCGTCCTGCTAAAGCAGGGTGGCAGCGAACGCGTGCAACTGACCGAGGGTGGCACCGATAAGAAGTTCATCGAAGGCAACGCTTACTGGTCGCCTGATTCGAAGCGACTGTTGGTGATGGAAACCACGCCGGGCGATCAACGCGAGATCACCATCGTCGAGTCCTCTCCGAAAGATCAACTTCAACCGAAGGTTCATACGCTGTCGTACGCCAAGCCAGGCGACGCCATCCGACTTCGTCGGCCACGTTTGTTCGACATCGAGAAGATGGAAGAGATCGCCGTCGACAACAGCTTGATGGATAATCCCTGGGCCATCGATCGCGTAAAATGGGAAGAAGACAGCAGCGAGATCCGCCTGCTGTACAACCAACGCGGTCACCAGGTGATGCGTTACCTGGCGATTCAAGCGGATGGTACCGTGCGGACGCTAATCGACGAAACGACACCAACCTTCATCGACTGGACGAACAAGGTCTTTCTGGAAGAACTGCCGGAGTCGAACGAACTGATTTGGATGTCGGAACGCAGCGGCTGGAACCATCTTTATCTGGTCGACGCCAAGTCGGGCGAGGTGAAGAACCCGATCACCGAAGGGGATTGGGTTGTGCGCGAAGTCGAGAAGGTCGATCCGGAGAAACGGCAGATCTTCTTCAAGGCAGGCGGCATCGTACCAGGCCAGGACCCTTACTACATCCATCATTGCCGCGTCAATTTCGACGGAACCGAGCTCACGATGCTCACCGAAGGGGACGGAACACACCGAATCCAGTACTCGCCGGACGGACGTTACCTGATCGACGAGTATTCGCGGGTCGACATGCCTGCGGTGCACACGCTGCGTAAAGCGGACGATGGCTCGCTGGTGTGCGAACTGGAAAAGGGGGATTGCTCGCAGTTGATCGAAACCGGCTGGAAGCCAACCGAGCGATTCGTGGCGAAGGCTCGCGATGGCGAGACCGACATTTATGGTGTCATCTACTTCCCCACCAACCACGATCCGGCGAAGAAATATCCGGTGATCGAGTACATCTATGCTGGGCCGCAAGGGGCATTCGTGCCGAAGCAGTTCAGCACCGGCAGCCAACTTCGCGAGATGGCCGAGCTGGGTTTCATCGTTGTGCAGATCGACGGCATGGGGACTAACTATCGCAGCAAGGCGTTCCACGACGTTTGCTTTAAGAACTTGAAGGACGCTGGCTTCCCCGACCGGATCTTGTGGATGCAAGCCGCCGCGAAGAAGTTCCCCAGCATTGATCTCGACAAGGTCGGCATCTACGGTGGTTCGGCCGGTGGTCAGAATGCGACGGCCGCCGTGCTGTTCCATGGCGACTTCTACGATGCCGCGGTCTCGGACTGTGGTTGCCATGACAACCGCATGGACAAGATCTGGTGGAACGAACAGTGGATGGGTTGGCCCATCGACAAGTCGTACGAAGAAAGCTCGAACGTCGTCAACGCCCACAAGCTGAAAGGGGACTTGTTCCTGATTGTTGGCGAGATGGATACCAACGTCGATCCGGCCAGCACCATGCAAGTGGTCGACGCCCTGGTCAAAGCCAACAAAGACTTCGACCTGCTGGTCGTTCCTGGCGGTGGCCATGGCAGCGGCAGCAGTGCTTACGGTATGCGTCGAACGCGCGATTTCTTTGTGCGAAAGCTGCACGGGGTAGAACCACGTCGGTAAAGTTCGACTACACTTAGCGAAGTAATTCCATATCTTTTATGGTGCTTCGCGATGAACGAACCGAATCCTTTTGCATCTCCAGCGACGGTCGAGGGATCGAACTCCGGTTCCTCGACCGTTCGTGTTGGGCCTGAGCTTCTGCCGCCACCTCCGCCGGGCACATTCAATTCGCCGGCGGGGATTCTCTCGTCGGTGTTTTTGTTGGCGGCGGTGGTCTTTTCGCTCTTGGTGCTGACCCTATCGGCGGCGCTGCTGCGCGATGTCTTGATGATCCAAGCAATTGTCTTTGGCGTCTGGCTTGGCTGCGGCAACGCACCTCTCGGGCAGCGATTGCTCTTCAGCTCTGCGCTGGTCCCGTATATTTACTTCGCCGCCTACCAGACCAGAAGACTGCATCAGACCGAAGTAGACTCCTTCGCAGCAAGCGTGATGATTGCCTTCATCATGACATTGACTGCCGACTTATTCTTGTCGCTGCAAACGTCTCGCTCGCGCTACACGGTCCGTATGTCGACCGCTCACTGGCTCTTGCTTGCCATCGGCATCATCGTGGCAGGCGTTGCCTGGAGCTTGGCGGTGGAGAAGCCCTTCACGCCTGAGGTGCACTTGGCTCGAATCATTCTTATGAGCGGCATCTGCCTGACGGTCACGCTCCCGCTTTTGTATCGCAAATATGGGCATACCTGGGGCATGTGGCCGCTGATGTTTGCTTGTGCCCTGTTCCTTTCGTCGAGCCTAAGCCTTTCGATCGGAGGCATCTCCGCGTTGACTCTCGGCCCTGGCTTCGCCCTTGTGTTTGGGGCGACGGTTTACTCGCTCGACTACTTCCTGCGCTGCCTGGGAAGCTCTTTCGTGCCGTTCCCGAATTGGAGCTCTCCTCCGATTCAGCCGCCGGAGGAAGAACCACCGCTCGCCTGATCCGGACCTCGCAAACCGCTGCTAATGCGTATTTTTCGGATCGATGTGCACCAGAAACACCCCATTTAGCCGGAACAAAGGTTAATCTTTCGCGCCGGGTAATTTCTGGATGAACCCTCCTTCGTTATGGAATATCCTTAAGGAAGGTAGGCATTGCCCCGCGATTCTGGGCAAGCGAACACGCAACGCATCCACAGCCCCACATGGTGGAATGAGCGATAATCCTGTCGAAGAGGAACCTCCGTCTCGACCGTCTCTGCTGACGGTCCGTCACGTCGAGCGCACCTTCACCATGGGCGAGGTGAAGGTCGAGGTGCTCAAGGACTTGTCGTTCGATGTCTACGACGGCGAAGTCCTGGCGATGGTCGGCCCTAGTGGTTCTGGCAAGTCGACCATCTTGAACCTGATCGGCGGCCTCGATCAGCCCAACCATGGCAGCGTCCTCTTTGACGACATCGACCTGGCGAAGGTCTCGTCGCGAGCCCTGACGCGTTACCGACGGAAGCATGTCGGATTCGTCTTTCAGTTCTATAACCTCGTGCCGAACCTCACCGCGCTCGAGAACGTTCTTTCCGCAGCCGAATTGGCCGACCATCCACTCGATGCCGAAGAGATGTTGGCGAAAGTCGGTTTGAAAGATCGCATGGACCACTTTCCTTCGCAGCTTTCAGGGGGCGAACAACAACGCGTCGCGATCGCTCGGGCCGTGGTCAAGAATCCCAAACTGCTTCTATGCGACGAACCAACCGGTGCCCTCGATTTCGAAACCGGCATCAGTGCCTTGGAACTGCTGCTCGAGTTCAATCGTGACCTGGGAACGACCGTGCTGATCATCACGCACAACACGGCTTTGGCCGATGTCGCCAGTCGCGTGATCCATTTGCGCAGCGGCGAGATCGTGAAGATCGATGAGAACGCTCAGCCTCTGCCACCGTCCGAGGTGGTGTGGTGAGCATCCTGAATCGGAAGCTGCTTCGCGACCTGCTCGCTGCCCGCGGTTTGTTGATCGCGATCATCAGCATCATGATGCTCGGTTCCGCCTTGCTGATCGGCATGCAGTCGACGTTCTACAACATGCGGGCCGCGAAGGATCGCTATTATCGCCAGTGCAAGATGGCTGACTTCTGGATCGACCTGAAGAAAGCCCCGCTGGCCGAACTCGAAGTTTTGAACTCGATCGATGGCATTCGGAACTGGCAACCTCGCATCCAGTTTCCCGTGACCGTCGATTTAGAGGACCGCGTTCGTCCGCTGAACGGCACGGTGATCTCGATGCCGAATCAAAGGCGCGCAGTCACCAACGATATCGTGCTGGTTCGAGGCGACTATTTCACTGACAAGGGGGAACCGGAAGTCATCGTCAACGACAAGTTCGCCGAGGCGAACCGTCTCCATCCTGGACAGAAGCTGCATCTGCTGCTGAACAATCGCCGCGAGCAGTTCCTGATTGTGGGGACCGCGATTAGTGCCGAGTTCACGTACCTGATCGGTCCCGGCAGCCTGACGCCCGACCCAGAGAACTTCGGCGTCTTCTATTTGCCGCAGAAGCAGATGGAAGAGCTGTTCGACTTTGAAGGAGCCGCAAACCAGGTTGTCGGCCATTTCACTCCGCAAATCGGCAGGCAGGCCGACGAAGCGATGGAACTCGCCAAGCGGCGACTTGAATCGTCTGGCTTCATGAGTTCGACGCTGCTGAAAGACTTTACCTCGAACTACTTCGTCAGCAACGAAATCAACCAGCTCAGCAGCATGTCGGCATTCATGCCTACAATGTTCCTGATTGTGGCGGCGTTGATTTTGAACGTGCTGATGACACGACTTGCCAAACAGCAGCGAACCACCGTCGGAACGCTGAAGGCACTGGGCTACAGCGACGCGACCATCTTTCTCCATTTCCTGCAGTTCGGAGCGGCGGTCGGGCTGATCGCCGGGCTGCTGGCGAGTTTGCTGGGAACGTTGGTCACGATGGGGATGCTGGCCCAATATCAAAACTTCTTTCAGTTCCCTGACCTGCGAAACGATTTCTATCCGCAGACCCATCTGATCGGCTGGAGCGTGAGCGTGATCTGCGCGATGCTTGGCAGCGTACATGGTGCTCGGCAAATGCTGCTGTTGCGGCCGTCGGAAGCGATGCGACCCGAGCCGCCTGCGAAAGGTGGTCGCATTCTGCTCGAGCGGTTCACGCTCTTCTGGAATCACCTTTCGCCGGGCTGGCGTGTGACGCTGCGGTCGATGGTCCGGCATCGAACGCGTTCGGCAATTGCTTTGTTCGCGGGAACGGTCGGGGCAGGGATCCTGGTCAGCGGTTTGATGATGATGGAAGCCACCGAGTATTTCATCCGCGACGAATTCGAACGTCGCAATCGCAGCGACATCGATCTGACCTTCAAAGATGCCTTGGATCGGCAGGCCTGGTACGACCTCTCGCACCTGCATGGCGTCGATCGCGCGGAACCGTTGTTCAACGTCGCTTGCGACTTTGTGCATGGTCCGTACCAGCGTCAGGGGGCGATTCAGGGAATCTTGCGCGATGCTCAATTGACCGTGCCGACCGATCAAAACGATCGTAGGATATTGATCCCGAGCGTCGGCCTGGTGATGGAAAGACGACTGGCCGAACATTTGCATTTGAAGGTGGGCGACCTGGTCGAAGTGAACCCAAAGGCAGGGCGTCGCGATCCTCTTTCGATCCCACTGACCGCCGTCAGTGATAGCCAGTTTGGCTTGAATGTGTACGCGGATCTCGAGTACCTCTGCCGTCTGCGTGGCGAGTCGTTCGCGATGAGTGGTGCCCAGTTGAAGATCAATCCAGCCGAGAGCGTTCAGCACGAACTGTATCGTTCGCTCAAGCAGATGCCGGCGATGGAAGCCATCAACTCGCGATTGGAATTGATCAAGAACATGCGCGAGACGATCGTGCAGAATCAAAACGTGGCGATCAGCATGATCGTCCTGTTTGCCGGAACGATCTTCTTCGGCAACGTGCTGAACGCCTCGCTGGTGAACCTATCCGAACGCCAGCGCGAAGTCGCCACGATGGGAGCGATGGGTTACACCCGTTGGGAGATCGGGCTGCTGTTTCTGCGAGAAAGCCTGGTTTTGAACTTAATCGGAGCCCTGTTTGGGTTGCCGCTTGGATATGTGTTGATTGGTTTGATGACGCAGATGATCGATCAAGATCTGGTGCGTTTTCCAATCGTGATGGCTCATTGGATTTGGATCAGTGCGTTGATCACGGCGTTGGCCTTCACACTGCTGGCCCATGGAGTCGTTCAATGGCGGATCCAGGGCATGAATTGGCTTGAGTCGTTGAAAGTTCGCGAGTGAGTGCCTTCCTCCGGCACGTTTTCGCAAAGAGAGAAGAGACCATGATCAAAACGATTGCAATTGTCGTCGGTCTGCTGCTGGTTGTCGGCGGCGTGTGGTACCTGACCCAGTCAGGCGGACCACCGGTCGATGTTGTTGTCGCGGCCCATCGGCCGATCGAAGAGTACATCGACGAACAAGGTAAGACCCGCCTGCCGCGAACCTACGTGATCTCGATGCCGTTCGATGCCCGCATCGGCGAGATCTCGTTAGAAGAGGGTGACCCTGTCACCCAAGGGCAGCAGGTCGCACGCATCGTGCAAGAGGACGTCGAAGCGGAGTTTGCCGAAGCGAAGGCGGCCGTCGAACGTCTGGCAGCTTCGATCCGCGAAACGGGTGACAAGTCGGTCGAAGAGACCACTCGGCAGCAGGCCGAGTACTTCGTCCAGTCGATGGTCAACACCGTCGAAGCCGCCAAGACGCAGATGACCGCCAGCCGTTCTCGCTACGAGTACGCCAGCACCTTCCTCGGTCGGGTTCAACGGCTTATCGAAAAGGGGGCTAAGACCGAAGACGATCTCGACCGGGCGAACCTGCAGAAGGTTGAAAGCGAAACGGAATACCAGACCGACGTTCTCACTTATCAGGCGATCCTTTCGATCGATGCCGCCACGCGGCTGCTTCCCAGCATGGTGGGTCAGTACATCGATCGCAAAGACCTCTCGGTCGCTGTGCTGCAACAACAAAAAGCGGAAGCGGAAGCTCGGCTGCGAACGGCCCAACTTCGCCTGGAACGATCGACCATGACCAGCCCCGTCGACGGTGTGATCCTGGCCAAAGACCTCATAAGCGAGCAGCAAGTTGCCGCAGGAACAAGGCTGCTTGAGATTGGACAGTTAGACCAACTGGAAGTCGAAGCGGAAGTTTTGAGTCAGGATGCGACCCGTATCAAGGCAGGCGATCGGGCAGAGATTTATGGCCCCTCGCTTGGCAAACAAGCAGGGGAGGGGATCGCCATGAAAGTCGAACGGGTCTACCCGGCTGGGTTCACCAAAGTCAGCTCGTTGGGGGTCGAACAGCAACGCGTGCTGGTGATCCTGCGGTTTGATTCAGGCGTCACCGTTGACGCATTGGAGCAACATGGGCTGGGCGTCGACTATCGCGTTCAAACCCGGATCTACACCGACGAGAAGCCTCAGGCACTCGTTATTCCCCGATCTGCCATTTTCCGCAATGCATCGGGAAGCTGGCAGGCATTCGTTGCGAACGAGGGTCGGCTGGAACGTCGCGATCTGCAACTCGGCCTGATGAACGATCTCGAAGTCGAAGTCATCAAAGGAATCGAAGCTGGCGAGCAGGTTTTGATTTCGCCCGAAGCATCGCTGACCGTCGGAGCTGCCGTTTCGCCGGTGGAAGTTGGTGCCCCAGAAGAAGGCGCATAAAAAACCCCACAGACGGGGCAGAGCCTGTGGGGCCGATGCTAAGGACGCGAGCGCCCTCAGCTTCATCTCAAAGTGTACGTCTATGTGATACGCATCATTCTACACCCTTTTAAAAAGAGTCCAGGAATGATTGCATAATTACTTCTTGGTTCCTAGTCGTTCTCACGAACTTCAGATTATTGCAGAATTCGGGAACGTAAACAGCACGTTCTTTCAAATTTCACAGTTTTTTGCAGTTCAACCTTCACACGGAATCCCTATCGGACTAAGCGATAGCAAGCTACAGACTGGGTTTGCGACAGGTAGCCCCAGCAAGTATCGTGGCACTACCGAAAAGCCAGCTTGGGATGCTGGCGAACAACCATCGCAGATGCCCCCCTCAACTGTGGTCGGTGATCACCGCCGAACCATCTTCCGTAAAGCGGAGACGAATGTCCGTAATCAGCACTGAGCCAGTTACTACGAAACGGCAACAAAGCGAGTTCGTGGAGTTTCCGTGGAAGCTGTATCAAGACGATCCACTTTGGATTCCGCCCCTGCGTCAGAACCTCAAAGAGTTAGTCAACTTCGCTCCCCATCCGTTCTACAACCAGAACGAGATCCAGTGCTTTCTGGCACGCCGCGACGGCGAAGTTGTCGGCCGGATAGCTGCGATTTTAAATGTTGGTCACAACGAACGTTACAAAGAGAAGCGAGGCTTCTGGGGCTTCTTAGAATCGGTCGACGATACCGAAGTCAGCGGTGCCCTTTTCGACGCGGTAAAAGCCTGGTTCGCGGAGAAAGGGATCTCCAAGATGCGGGGACCCGCAAACCCTTCGCTCAATCATGAGGTCGGGACCCTGGTCGAAGGGTTCGATACGTCGCCCGCGTTCATGATGACCTACAACCCGCCTTACTACGCGCGGCTGATCGAAGACTACGGCTACACCAAAACACAGGACATGTATGCGTTTTGGGGGCATATCGACATGCTGGAGGGGCTCGACCCCAAATTGCAGTTCATCGTCGACGAAGCCAAGAGCCGCTTCAACTTGAAGCTGCGTCGGATGGACCGGAAGCGTTTCAAGGAAGACGTCTACACATTTCTCGACATCTACAACCGATCGCTCGTTGGGACGTGGGGCTTCGTGCCGATCGACAAGTCGGAAGTCGATAAGATGGCAGCCGATCTGAAGCACTTGCTAGTGCCGGAACTGACTTCGGTCTGCGAGGTCGACGGCCAGGTAATCGGGTCGATGTTCGGCATGCTCGACTACAACCCGCGCATCAAAAAGATCAACGGCAAGCTGTTCCCGTTCGGCTTCATGCGGCTGCTATGGAATAAGCAGGCAATCAAAAACATGCGTCTGATTTCGACCAATGTGGTCCCCGAATATCAGCGGTGGGGGATTGGCCTGGTGATCCTGGAACGGCTCGTTCCGGACATCAAAAAATGGGGTGTGAAGGAAGTCGAATTCTCGTGGGTGCTGGAAAGCAACCACCTCTCGCGTGCTTCTTTAGAACGGGGTGGGGCGAAAAAGTCGAAGACTTATCGCATGTACGATTACTCTCCGGCCGAGAAAACGCCCGAATAATCGGCCTCGAAAATATGGTTTTCGTCTGACATCGCGTGCCGCGGGGACGCTCCCGGCACGCAATCTGCGTTTGCTTTCCCAACGCTTCCCGATATACTAAGGATGGAATGATTGTCATTGTTCCCGCGCATGGTCCATTAAGTAACAACCCCAAGGAGTGTTATGTCTAAGAAAGAAGAGGCTCTTGAAGTCGAAGGCACGGTGACCCAGGCCCTGGCCAACACCCGCTTTCGTGTCCAGTTGGACGTCGGTCCGACGGTCATGGCGCACGTTGCCGGCAAAATGCGTAAGCATTTCATCCGTATCGTTCCTGGCGACCGTGTTCGCGTCGAACTGTCTCCCTACGATATGACCAAGGGACGCATCGTCTTCCGAGAGCGTTAATAGCTCGCCCGGCGAGAAGCTTCTGTACTCTCGCTTGATTCCCCCTCGAATCCTGTCCGAGGGCTGGGTCTGTTCCGGCAGCGCCCTTGGTTTTCTGGGGAAAAGTTGCCTGCCTTACCACGGCAGAGGGTTCATCCAGCCATTTCCGGCGACGCAGCTTTCCGTTGCGCCAAGATTCTTTCCCCACCGTTGAAACTTCCGCGGAAAAACGGTGGTAAGCTTGCTGGAAATGTACGCGCCGAACTTCTTTGGGCCTCGGCTCCTTGGCTTTAACGGCCGCTCGGTCTGCGGTACATTTGGACAGATTCCCCCGAAGGTTGGGCTACCAGCCGACTTCCCTTCCCGCGCTTTTGATGGGGGAAGGCCACTCTGATTAATCAACCCCTCTCAGGAGACGGATGCAGTGAGCAAATTGATCCAACGTTGTCGCATGGCTGTCGCAGGCTTGTTGCTTGCCGCCATGCCGATGGTCGCCCTTCATGCCCAGGACGCCGAATCGAAGCCCGTAGCGGTCGTATCGGTCGCTCCACTGAAGAAGATTCTTGGCGACGTTCAGTACCTGGCCGACGCTGCTCAGCAGACCGATGCCGGTCGAATGGCAGCCTTCATGGCCGCTCCCTTCACGGGCGGAATCGACAAGGCTCGACCGATCGCCGTGGTGGTGATGACCAACGGTCAAGACTTCGCCCCGACCGCTTACCTGCCTGTCGAAGACTTCGACAAGCTGGTTGCCACCGGAACCGAACAAATCGGTCCACCAACCGATGTTGGTGAAGGGGTTAAGATGTTCACCCCTGGCCAGATGCCAGTCTTCGTCAAGCAGATCGGTCAGTGGGCCGTAGTTGCGATGGATCAGGAAAAGCTGGCCAATCCGCTGGCGGACCCAACCGCACTGCTGATGACCTTGCCAGCCGATTACGATTTGGCTCTGAAGGTTTTCCCGGGCAACATTCCTGAACTGTACCGCACCGTTTTCATCGAACAGCTGAAGACCGGTATCGAACTGTCGCTGCAGCAGGAACCAGATGAAACCGACGAAGAGTTCGCCGCTCGCAAAGAGCAGCTGAACAACCAGTTGGCCGACATCGATCGCATCTTCACCGAACTGGAAGACATCACCGTTGGTTGGAACGTCGACGCGACCCAGCAGGGTACTTACTTCGACATCGCCTACACCGCCGGTGAAGGCAGCGAATTCGCCAAGTCGCTCGCTCTGAACAGCGACCTCGCCACCGAGTTCGCCGGGTTCACCAATCCCGCTTCCGCTTTCAGCTTCCAGGTCACCGAAAAGCTGACCGACGCTGACATGCAGCGTGTTGGTAAGCAGATGAACGATCTGCGAGATCAGGCTGTCCGCCAATTGGTTGCCGATGGCGAACTGGATGGCGAAGATTTGGAATCGGCCAAGAAGGTGATCGATCTCGCGATCGATACCCTGATCGAAACCGCCAAAACAGGTCGCATCGACGGCGTGATGTCGGTCGATCTGGCCGACGGCAAGGGTGTCTTCCTGGCTGCCGCTCACGTTGCCGATGGCCAGCGTGTGGAAGACGGCTTTAAGGAACTGGTCAAGTTGGCTGCCGAAGATGGCCTGCCACCGGTTGAATGGAACGCCGGCACGCACCAGACCGTTCGTCTGCACGTGCTGAAGGTTCCGATGGACGACGCTCCACCAGAAGCCAAGAAGATCCTCGGCGACTCTCCAGAAGTCGTTCTGGGTGTTGGCGAAAAGAGTGTTTACATCGTCGGTGGCTACGATGCCATGGCTCGCATCAAGAAGGGCATCGATGATTCGATGGCCGCAACCGATGCCAAGTCGTCGATCTTCGCCATGCACCTTGCCGCTCTGCCGATCTTGAAGATGACCAAGGAAAACAGCCCACGGCCTATGCCAGGCGTCGACGAAGCAATCGAAGCCCTCTCGGGTGGCAACGATAAGTTCATCGTCTCGGGTGACATCACCGATCGCGTCGTCCGCATCCGGATCATGATGCAGGAAGGCCTGATCAAGGCGATTGGTGCTGGCGTTGCCGCTGCCAACGCTGCTGGCCCAGCCGGTGGTGACTTCGAAGACGACGCCCCGGCCTTCTAAGGTCGACGGATCAGCCGTTAAATCAACCTGAAAGAGACCTTTCCTGGAAAGGTCTCTTTTTTTGCGCCGGGTGGGCGAAAACGTGTGTCTCACTACAATAAAGTGCTGATCTCATGCCCTCTTTCACGGTTTGGTAAACGACATGCCACAAGTCCCCACGTTCTCGACGTCGCGCCAGGAAATCGCCGGAGTTTCCGTCAAGCAGTTGGCCCAGCAGTTCGGCACCCCGACCTATGTCTACGACGCCGCTAAAATTGTCGAGCGCGTGAAGGACCTGGCTTCGTTCGACGTGGTGCGTTACGCCCAGAAGGCCTGCTCGAACTTGGCGATCCTGAAACTGGTTCGCGAGAACAACGTGATGGTCGACGCCGTGAGCGCCTGGGAAATTCGCCGAGCCCTGGCCGCTGGTTACGGGACCCATGGCGAACCAGCCCCAATCGTCTACACCGCCGACATCTTCGATCGCGAAGCCCTCGAGCTGTGCATCGAGCATGGCCTGCATGTCAACTGCGGCTCGCCTGACATGATTCGCCAACTCGGCGAAATGGCTCCCGGTCGCGAGATCACCCTCCGAATCAATCCTGGCTTCGGTCATGGTCACAGCCAAAAGACCAACACCGGCGGTCAGCAGTCGAAGCATGGTATCTGGCACGAACAGCTGAACGACTGCTTGCTGCTGGCCGACGCCAACGGTTTGCAGATCACCGGTCTGCACATGCACATCGGTAGCGGCACCGACCTGGAGCACTTGTCGCAAGTTTGCGATTCGATGGAAAAGGCCGCTCTGGAAGTGGGCCGCAGCATCAAGACCATCAGCGCTGGCGGTGGCCTGCCGGTTCCTTACAACAGCTCGCAGTCGTATGTCGATCTCGACAAGTACTTCGAACTATGGGACGCCACGCGTAAGAACCTTGAGAAGGCGTTTGATCACAAGATCTCGCTCGAAATCGAACCAGGTCGTTACCTGTCGGCTGAATCAGGCTACCTGATCACTGAGATCCGTGCCGTCAAGCAAATGGGGGACAACCTCTTTTACGTCGCCGATGCTGGCTTCAATAACCTGGCTCGTCCGATCATGTACGGTGCCTATCATCCGATTTCGGTCGCTCGCCTGGATGGTCAGCAGATCGGAGCCGAGCATGACGTGATCGTCGGTGGTCCGCTCTGCGAATCGGGCGACATCTTCACGCAGGAAGAAGGTGGCTTCGTCAGTGCTCGGAAGCTTCCACCCGCCACCGTTGGTGACTTGCTGGTGATCGAGTGTGCCGGTGCCTACGGTTACTGCATGAGCTCGAACTACAACTCGAAGCCAATGGCAGCCGAAGTGCTGATCGAAAACGGCGAAGCCCGAACGATCCGTCGTCGTCAAACGTTCGAGAGCTACATCGCTGACGAAATGGTCTAACTCTCACGGAGACCACCGTGCCGCGGAACATCGAAATCAAGGCTCGTCTCGCCAATCGCGCGGAAGTGGAAGACCGACTGATACCGCTGATCGACTCCGGTCCGATCACGTTGCATCAAGTCGACCACTTCTTTCGCGTGCCAGACGGGCGATTGAAACTGCGGCAAATCAATGGCGAACATGCCGAGTTGATCTCGTACCATCGATCTGACTCGGCTGGCCCGAAGACGTCGAGCTATCGCCGCGTGCCGGTCATTCATCCCGAGGACCTCACGGCACTGCTCGGCGACATTCTTACCCCGCTGGGTACCGTCGTGAAAGAGCGAACGTTGTACCTGGTCGGTCAGTCGCGAATTCATCTGGACGAAGTCGAGAGCCTCGGAAGCTATCTGGAACTGGAAGTCGTGCTCAACGACGATCAGACCGAGGAAGAAGGGTCCGTCATCGCAAACGACCTGATGCAGCGACTTGGCATCCAAGAAGACGACTTGGTGATCGGGGCGTATCTCGACCACTTGCTCAAGTAGTCCAGCGAACATCGTCGCCGGCGTTGGCCATCACCTTCGGCAAATCGAAGCGGACCTCCAGGATCGAGAAGTCATCGGCAAGTTTGTTGCTGCCGGTCAGATGCCGCACGTAACGATAAAGCTCATCCATTTTCGAGCGACCTGGTTCGACAGGCTGGTTCATGAAGGTCACGAACTCGTCGAACGTCCATTCCTTGCCATCTTTCTTATGGATCTCGAACACGCCATCACTGAATAAAAACAGCCGGGAAGGGGAGGGGACCTCGATGCAGTGGGTCTCGAAATGAGGCCAATCGATCATCCCCATCAGCGGCCCATCCGAAGCCAGGCGAATCGGTTTGCACGAATCGCTTTCGTAGAGCAGCACCGACGGATGACCACCGCCGCCCCAACGCAAGGTTTGCGTCGGTCGATGGAAGACACCATACCACATGGTGAACAGTTTGTTGCCGTGCCGGTCCATCGTGAACGATTCGTTCAAGCCCTGCAGCACTTCGCTTGGGTTGCGGAAGTCGGCGCCCGGTAGCGAAGCACCCCGAACCACGTTCACGATACTGACCGCGAGCAAAGCGGAATCGATTCCGTGACCGGTCACGTCGAGCAGATAGATCGCCATGTGATCGTCGTCGATCCAGTGATAACCCATCGCATCCCCGCCGAGGTCTTCCGACGGAACGTAACGCCAGTCGATCGCGATCGGCCCTGACGCTGGCTCCGGGATCAACCTTGCCACATAGTCAGCACCCGCGTCGAGGTCGCGTTGCATTCGCTCGTTGGTGCGTTCCAGCTCTTGGGTACGTTCGCGAACAAGCTCTTCGAGGTGAGCGTTGTAACGTTCGAGCTGCTGGTTCTTCTCCCGAAGCTCTTCCAGTAGCGCGGCCCGCGATCGCATGTTGATTGCTTCCCGCTGGCGGTCGAGAAATTGGCTCGATAACGAACCGCTGAAATTGGTCACCTGCTTACGAAAGACAATCTCTTGCGCTTCCTCACCACTGGCGTACTGATGCACTTCATCGAAGATCTCGTACAGTGCGGTCGAGAGGCGCGTATGCTTCGACGTCAAGAACTGCAATCCTAGCACCAGTTCGGCGTGGGCTTCTTCGACATGCACGAATAAGCAGCCTGGCACCGGGTGCGTGAGCAATTGCCGGACAAGATCGGACAACGACGTCGCCATGCGCGTTGCCATGGCGGAACTAAATCCGAATGCCGCACCGAGTCCCAGAATCTTGCGACGCACTTCGACAATCGCCGACTCGTCGAACAGGCGGATATCTCCGAGTTGGGTTTTCATTGGAACCTCGCCACGATGCAAGAGGCGTCGTCGTGCGGCTGACCGAACGTTTCAACGACTCTCTGGGCTGCTCGTTGACTGGTATCGCATCGAAGTTGGGGGCACTGATCGAGTTCAAATCGACCTGACACGCCATCGCTGTGCAGTAACAGCAATTCCCCTTCCCGCAGCGTTAGCGTTTCGAGGGAAGGAGTGCGCATGGTCTGTCCAACCACCCCTTCGCGGGTCAGCATATGCCGCGGATGGCAACCGAGCGTACGACAGACGGTGTTGCCGATCCCAACGTAACGAACGTCGCCCGTGGAAGGCTCGATCGTCACCAGCCCGACGACGGCGCCGCGCCCTTTCGCTTGATGCTCTTGCAAGTATCGCATCAGCGACAGCAGGTCCCATTTCGGAGTCCAGCCACGAATCGCTTCTTCGATTTCGATCGCGGTGGAATACGCTTGCGGGCCGTGCCCCAGCACGTCGACTAAAGCCAGAAAGACAAACTCTGGTTCGGTCTCGACAATCGCCAGGTCACCACCGACACAATGACCGACCGCGTTCCGAACAAAGCGACCGGTTTGCAGTTGGGTGGTTGTCATCACTTCCATTTCCTCACCGTTATCCTGGACCCTTCGCCCACGTTCGATTGAATCGCGAACTCGTCCATCAATCGCTTGACGCCTGGCAAACCCAGGCCCAGCGTGCCACCGGTGCTGTGATGATCTTGCATGGCTGCCTCGATCGATTCGATCCCGGGCCCATGGTCCCAGGCAACCACTTCGATCCCTTGTTTTGTTCCCCGCGTGATCTGCCGGAGGATGATCTCTCCGTGGTCGGCATACTTCAGGATGTTGCGTGCCAACTCGGATACTGCCGTCGCGACGAGTGCGACCTGAGTTCCCTGCATGCCAACGGACTGGGCCATCTTGCGAGTTGCCATGATGGACCGGGCCAGGCTGGCCTCGGTACTTACCCAGATCCTCAGTTCCGGCAGGTTCATCCGATTGCCCCGTCGCACCTCCCTTGGCTACCCATCTGCGGTTGAAGCAGGTCGAATGCCTGATCCAACGTCAACGCGGTTTCCAATCCGCTGAAGTCGAGATCGTAGTCCATCAACGAACAAGCGATCTCAGGCTTCACCCCGACCAGCATCGAACGCGCGCCCATCAATCGCGACATCCGCATAATCTCGCGAATCGATTCGAACTCGACGCAATCGATCACGTCGACGCCCGATACGTCCAACAGCACCACGCGGGTTTGTGTCTGTTGGATCTTTTCGAGTAGGTCGCGTTTGAAACGAAACAGAACCGAATCGTTCAAGTCGATCTGGATCGAAGCCACCAGGCAGCCGCCCGTGAGTTGCATTGGAATCCGCGGAACATGCGCGGAGTCATGGTTCATGTGCGTGTCCCATCTTCCCGCAAGACAAGTTTCATCGCTTCAAAAGTGCCACGCAGCGCGTCTTTCAACGTCGCCGTCGTGCGGATGTCGCCGACGTTGATACCAAGTTCGACAATCGTCTGCGCGATCGCTGGCGACACGCCGCTGATGGTGCACGTGCATCCCATCAGCCGTGTCGCCTTGGTGATTTTGATCAAGTGATTGGCGACTGCCGTATCGACGACTGCCACCCCGCTGATATCGAGGATGAGCGTTCGTGAGTGGGTGTCGGCAATCTTGTGCAGCACGGCCGTCATGATGTCCTGGGCTCGTTTGGAATCGATGATCCCCACGATCGGCAACATCAGCACATCGTTCCACACTTCGGTCACCGGCGTCGACATTTGCATCAACGAGTCGTGCTGCTCGGCGATGATGCAGTTGGTCTGCCGCATGAAGGTATCGACCACAATCGCCGTGTCGAGCATGATCAGCTTGGTCACGGCTTTGATGGCCTTGGCATAACGATCGCCCGCCAGGCTGCGGTCGTACAGAACATCGGTCCAGATTCGTAGCGAGCGGTACATGCCCGACACGTAGACCGGCAATGGCAAACCGATACGGGCATGATTCGCGCCGACCGATTTACGTTTTTGAACATAGACATCGGTGATTTCTGCTGAGAAGAAATCTTGCCAATAGCGGACCTGAAGCATCTTCACCCGCTGCAACGTCGCCGGGTCCGAGAAGTACATCTCGTAGTCGGGTTGCGTTTTCAGCCAGTCGTAAAACTCGCGGATGAAGTCATCCATCCGAGGCATTACGATCTTGGCGTATTCGAGGATGAGTTCGATGTCCTCCGCGGTAACGTGATACAGTTCGCGAAGTTCTTCAGCCGACAAGTTCCCGAGATCACAGTGCGCATTCATGGATCAGGCTATCAGGTTGATGGCTTTTCGGTCAGAGATTCAGAGGAGACGACCTATCCGAGCCGGGCGCGAAAGGCAGTTAAAGCCTAGTACGCGAATCGGCATAACGCCGAAAATCCAAAGCGCAATCGGAAGCGGGTTTTCCGCTAAATCACTGGTGAAAACGAGGAATAGAACCGATTTGCCTCAACTCGTCCGCTTGCGGAAAACCGAGGGCCCGGTAGCGTGCCGGGTATGTTTCCAGGTCTTCCAACTGAGAACCGAGCACCGATCGCACCGTTTCCCAGGTACCACTGGCCAACGGTTTCATGTGCGTCGAATCCATAAAAACCACCACGTCGGTTTGCGGCAGAAGTGCGTGATCGCACTCAGGCCACACGCAATACGATTGCAACTGACGGGTCTTCAAATCGCGAATCAGGTAATAATTCGCTACAAAACCTTCTTGCCCCGATTGGGAAAATCCCAACTCAATCGCCTCTCGTTGATCGCGATACTCGTGCGCGAGTCCATGCAGATGCAATTCCAGCAAGGCTTCATGCTGCGGATGGTTTTCCGGTGGGAGCCATGTCTCCCATCCGTCCGAAGTCAGACGGCATGGCGTCATACTTAAAGGTCGCGGGTCGTCCTTCTTCTGCCAGGCCAACTCGCTCATCAAGGTCAGACCGACTTCATCTTCATCGCCGGTCACAATCAGGCAGTCGCGCGTCGGTGCCATGGCCACCGGCAAGCCACGTACTTCCAACTGGCGGATCCGATCGTGTAACAGCATCCGCGAAGCGTCGTAATGATCTTGGTTGCGAAACAGAAAGACCCGGTCATCAAGCTTCGTGACCGTGGCCCCCATTCCGCCAAGGTTGTCGAGCGCGACTTCCATCAGTTCGTAGAGCGATCGATTCCACTGCTGCATTCGATCGACGTCGATACTACGCATGGCTTCGGGCAGGTCGAATATCGGCATCGCCAATAAGTGACTTCCGATCGGAACATACGAAACGCCCAGATTTTCCTTGCCGGCAAGTCGGTATTCCAGCGAGGTAATTTCGAGGTAGGCCCGGCTGCGAACCATTGGCAGGATATCGGGTTCGGCATCCTCGAACGCATCGGGTATCGACTTGTGATGCGATAAAATGGCCCGTGTGATCTGACCGATGTAGTCGTCGCGACGATCGGCTGGCAGGCGGCTGTATTCGCTAAAAATGTTGCCGAGATTGGCCACGCCTGCGAGTTCGCCCTGGTCGTAAAAGCAGAACTGGTAAGCGTCTGGCTCGTATCGGATCTCTCGCTGCTCCCCAGCCTCCTTCACCCTTTGGAGAAGACGCTGGGCGAATTGATCGCGTTTGGATGGCCCGAAGATGTACTTAAGTAAGTCCATAACACATACCGCGAGAGAGTTGGTTCGATGCGGTGCGATGGAGATCCGCCGTCTATTCTATCGCCTGGCAACGGCAGAACCAATTGAATTCGCTCTGAGAACTTCCCTTCCGATTGAGGTTTTCCGTAGCAACATAACCGCTCCGGACGTTGCTATATTGTCCACCTTTCAGGTATTCTTGACGAACTCGGGCCCAGTTTTTTGTCGATATCGTCTGTATGGGGCAATCCCGCAAGGGACCAAGGCCAACGAATCTTCACGGCGGATTCTTCGTTTGACACTTTGCCTAGCTCTGTCAGCCTCTTATGCACGATTCTCATCCCAGATCCAATGACTCGCAGAACCCTCCCGAGATTCTGTTAAGCATCTACGTGCATGGGCAGCGCCAACCGATCTTCGACGACCGGCTTGGCAAAGAAGTCCACGAGATCAAGGTTCGTGATCGCTTCGTGATTGGTCGCCAGGATGTCGCCAAAGGGGAACCGGGCCCCTTTCGTACGATCAGCTTCACCGACCGCCGCAAACTGATCATCACTTCCTATCACCAGCGCGAGGTCTCGCGACAGCTGCTGGAAATCGCTCCAGACCGCGGCGGTGCTTACCTCCGCGTGGGGAACGTCGGCAACCACGAGGTTCCGGTCTCGCCCGCCACGGAAGGGCGGATCGCCCATAAGCAGGTCAAGACGTTCGTCACCCAGAACCTGACTCAGCAACCGATTCGCTTGATGGTGGGGTCGAACATCGCCCTGCAGTTGAGCACCAGTCGCTCGAACCCCGAGGCCGAATTCAACGAGCCACCTCAAGGGATGCTTTCGCAAAGCGTCGCCGACGTCACCCGGATGCTGAGTCAAACCCGGGCCAGCGAAGGCGCACCGACGCCCGACAGTCCATCGAGCGACGATGTCCAGCGGATTTTGAGTGCCGTGAGCGCCGTGCTGGAGAAAGCGGCCAACTCGCCCGACTTCTACAGTTCGGCCGCCGAGAATGTTTGCAAGCTTGGCAACTTCGATTCGTGCTCGTACCTGGGGCTCGATCAGATGGCCAACCAGTGGCAGTGCGAAGTGACCTGGCCAGCACCCCATCAGGAAGCGGAAGAGACACCACGCTTCGACAGCAAGGCGCTCGACTTCATCTGGAACAATCGCCAGACCTGGTCGACGCCAACCAGTCTGGAAGAACACACCGACGACCATCGCGTGGTCGTCACCCCGGTCCTGTCGCGCGACAGCGTTGTCGGAGCGTTGTACGCCTCGAAGAAACGCCAGCCGATCAGCGATCAGATGCTGGTCGACTGCGAAGTGAAGTTCGTTGAAGTGATCCGCGATTGTTTGGCAGTCGGGCTCGAACGTCTGCGAAAGGAACGCGAGGTTGCCAAGCAACAGATTTGCCTGGCCCAGTTCTTTCCGCCGGGAATCGCCGATCGAATTTTGAACGACCCGGCGCTGCTCGAAACTCGGGAAGAGAACATCTCGGTCTTGTTCTGCGATATCCGCGGATTCAGTGCCATCAGTGCCGAGCTCGGCGCGTTGCAGACGATGAAGTGGCTGCGCGAAGTTCTGGGCGAGCTCTCGGAATGTGTGATCCGCAACGATGGCGTCCTGCTGGAGTACGTCGGCGACGAGCTCGTTGCCATGTGGGGTGCCCCGGACGAGCAACGCAACCACGCCGATCTTGCCTGCCAGGCAGCCGTCCAAATGGTCGGCAAACTCGAAGCCTTGAACGAAAGCTGGGCCGATCGGATTCCGGCCGAGATGTTGCCGTTCGGGCTGACCATCGGGATCAACACCGGCGACTGCGTGGTGGGCCGGAAGGGAACCGACTTCAAATATATGTGGGGCCCGCTGGGACCGACGGTGAATATCGCCAGTCGCGTGCAAGGTGCCACCAAGCAGTTCAGCCCCAAGCCAATCGACGACGACACTCCGGCCAAGTTCACTCCGCCGACCATTCTGATTACCGAAGCGACCCGCGTCGCGTTGATGTACGAGTTGCCTTCGCGTTACTTGGGCTCGATCCGGGCAATCAACATTCCCAAGCCGGTCCGCGTGCACGAGATCGCCGCGAATCCTTCTTCCAACTGGCCTCAGCTTCAATCGCTGTACGAAGCTGCCTATCAGCAGTTCACCCAGCAAAACTTCCTGGAAGCACTCAACACGCTCGATTTGATCACGCGTGAGAAGGAATTCCATTTCGACGGGCCGACGAAGTGCCTGCGAGATCGAGCCCTGACCTTGCTGCAGAATCCACGGCAAGTCGCCTCGGACCATCCCGTCTGGATGCTCGACCGCAAATAGCTTCGGTCCGCTGGGAATTCAAAAGAAACAGAAAAACGCGACGGCCGACGCAAAGTCACCGTTCCCACACATCGACATTACCGACCGTCGCGTCTTTCCAGTGAAGAAAGCTTTTCGCTCTCGCTTCCAGAATAGCCATCGCCGAGTTATAACGGAAATACGTTATTCCTATCTGGACGATAAGTGCTACCTATGGAAATTCATCAGCTACGCTACTTCGTGGCGGTCGCCGAGCTCGAGAACTTTACCCGAGCCGCCGAGCAGTGCCACGTCACGCAGCCTTCCTTGAGCCAGCAGATCGCCAAGCTCGAGCGCGAGCTCGATACGCGGCTGTTGGATCGCTTGGGACGCACGGTCGTTCTGACCGATTCCGGCAAAGAACTACTCCCCCGGGCACGTCGCATCTTGAAAGAAGTCGACGCCGCCGAAGGTTGGTTCAAGCAGCCTGAGGGGCCGGAAGTGGTCAGCTTGCGGGTCGGGGCGTTGCCAACGATCGCTCCTTTCAAGCTTCCGACCATCGTGCAGCACTTCCGCCAAGAGATGCCGAAGGTCGCGCTGACGCTGGTCGAGGACTACACCGACCATCTTCTCGATCGCCTGCTGAAAGGGACGCTGGACGTGGCGATCCTGGCCCTGCCGATCGAAGATGCCCGGCTGCAAGTCGAGCCCCTCTTCCGCGAACCGCTGATGGTCGCGATGCCCCCAGACCATCCGCTAGCAGACAAGCCGGCGGTCTCGTTCAGCCAGGTTCGCCAGGAACCGTTTGTGCTGCTGCACGAGATCCATTGCCTCGGAGAGCAGATCCTGGGATTCTGCCGGCAGCAAGAGTTTCAGCCGCATGTTGTCTGCGAAAGTGCCCAGATCTCGACGATCCAGGAGATGATTCGCCTGGGGGTGGGGATCTCACTGCTGCCCGAAATGGCGATCGATCCTGACGATACATCGTGTGTTTATCGGCCGATTCGCAAGATTCAGCCGTTCCGAACGATCGCCGCGGCCTGGAATCGACATCGCACCTCGACCCCGCCGCAGCGCCGGTTACTCGAGATCTTACGGCAAGAAGATGCCGCCCTCGTGACATAACTCGCGACATCGTCACGCTTGCTAGCGAAAATTGGCCTTGGTCCAAGCGGGGGTATCGCTATACTCTCGCCCGCCTGCGGGCTGTCTCGATTGAAGCACGGATGCATAAAGGGACAGAAAAGCTTGGCCGAGGAAACCATGCGTTATTCCACCATTCTGCAATTAACTGTTGTCGCTACTTGCTGTTGGATCGCTGTCGGACAGATCAGTGCGGAACCGATCCGCTTGAACCTGGGCGAGTCGGATCAGCCGATTCCGCATCAGGTCCCTTCGCAATTTCCTTACACCGAAACAGCACAGCCGGTCCCTTATCGGCCGTTCTCGCTGTCGTTGACCGCCGATGGCGAACCGCCTGAGATCCCTTCGGTGCGCCAGGTCTCGGCCGAGATGCCACCGCAGCCGCAAGATGGTACCGATGTCTCGGTGCGCACACCGGATGGTGCCAAAGTCGTTCTACCCGAAAGCGACGGACCGCTACGCATCTTCCGCATCCACGAAGAACCCATTCAAAACCCAGCCGCACCTAGCGGAACCTCGGTCTACAGGGAACAGCCTGCGCCGGCCGCTCCAACGCAGGAAACCAAGCCAGCCCCAGCGGAAGCGACGCAGCCAGAGACTCCTTCGGCCGAGTCATCCGCCGCCACGACCGACAACCCAGCGGGACCTTTCCCGAACTATCGCTACGCTCGACCACGCGTCGTTCCGACTCCTGGATCGAAGCCTGCGGTGCAGTTGGCTCCGCAGCCAAGCCCTGTTCCGAAAGAAGAACCTGCTGCTCCGATGACGCCGGTTCAGACCCCTGAGCCAGCACCACAGCCGGTTGCTACCCCCAAACCATTGACCGCCTGGGAAGTCATTCCGCAGCAAACGACCCTGGCCCAGATCAATGCGGCATGGGGCGAACCTTCGCAGCAGCGTCGCATCGACGAGGACAAGCGTGTCCGCCAATACGACCAACGCGATGAATGTGCCAAGGTTGAAATCGCCATCGAAGGGGACCAGATCATTTCGGTCTACATGATCCTCGAGAAGCCGATGCCGCGTACTTCGCTCGAACAACGACTGGCCCTGGTCGATCTCGATCCGGCCCAGGTCCAAGACACCAGCGGGCGACGCCTCGGGATTATCTACCCGGAAAAGGGCGTGATGCTGCCGATGTCGGCCGACACCAACCAGGTCGAACGAATCATCATTCAAGCTCCCTCGGCCGAAGCGTTCATGCTACGAGCCCATGGCCGTTCGCCGCTTGCCTTCCGAGATCGTCTGGCCGATTGCCAGTTGGCGATCGATCAGGAACCGCACTACGCGGATGCCTGGTACCAGATGTCGACGATCTTGCATCGTCTCGGCCGCGAACAGGAAGCCTTCGAGGCGGCCCGCAAGGCAACTGCCGGCGTCGGTTCGCTGCCTGAATACCGTTTGTACCGCACCTTGCTGTCGGCAGCCCAAGGCAAGCTGGCCAGTGGGATCCACAGCACGCAGCAGATTGCTGAAGACTCGACGGTCGACCCGCAGATTCGCGCCAAGGCACATTGCCAGTGGGGCGACTTCCTGCAGTTGGCAGGCCCGCAAAAGAATCGTGAAGCGGTTCAGCATCACGTCAAAGCGATTGAACTGGCTTCGCCCCTGGTGAACGATACTAACCAGCAGACCCGTCGCGCCGCCAAGCGTGTTCTGGTCGATGCTCACTTGTCGCTGGCGATCGACATCGCAACCGGCGACTGGGAACGCAAGGAAGAAGTCGTCAACCAATGGCTGCAGCGGTCAAAGGTCTACATCGACGACATGGTCAGCAACGAGGATGGCACCGGCGAACTTCGCATGGCCTGGCTAACCAAGTCGCTGATGGCCCATAGCTTCTATGGTGCGCCGTTCGATCCAGGCGATTCGGTCGACCAGATCCTGGGACAATACCGCGAGATGGTCAGCCAGACCGACGATCCCTTCTTCCACCGAACATTGGAATGGGAAACGGGTCAGGCCCTTTCGCAGGCCGTCTTCATCCAGCATGCTCGTCAGCAACATGACGAAGCCTTGAAGCTGGCCGAACAAGCCCACACCTTCTTGAAGGGTGGCCAGGTCGGTCGCGAGATCACCATTGCCGATCACCTGCTGCTAGGTAACCTTTACTTCCGTGCCGGTGCGATCTGTGCCGTGCAGAAACAGAAGCATGATAGCGCCGTGCAGTGGTACGATCTGGCAATGAGCCACCTGACCGATCCTTCGGTGAACAACATCATGCTCGATCGTCGCGGTGAATCGCTGGTCAGTATGGGCGTTTCGTACTGGTCGATTGGCCGACGCGAACAAGGGATCTCGCTGACCGAGAAGGGCAAGGGCCTGATCGAGTCGGCAATCGCCCAGGACGCCGGCTTGCAGCCGAAGCTGATCGTTCCGCTCGATAACCTGGCCGAGATGTACCGCGAGATGGGCGACTCGGAAAAAAGCGCCGCCTACACCGCTTCGTCGAAGAAGATCCAGCAAACGCTGGGCAGCGGTCCGGTTTCTCGCTAAACGAGACTGAAAGCGGCGTTCACTTCCCGAGGCAGGGGCCATTCTTTATGATGAGTTGAAGGGTGCCACGCTGGTTCACCCTTCGATCTGCCTGGAAAAGCCGCACTGCGCGAGCCGCTAATGGTCTTCGAACACATCGAAAAGCTCAAACGGGAATTCACCGACAAGTACGTCGCCATCGCGCGGATGGTGCCGGAATTGAAGCGATTCGAAGGCCGAACCGGGATCGTCCGCACCGTCAACATGAGCGGCCGGGCCCTGGTCGAGTTCCTCGGAACCAGCGATATCTCTTGGTACGACATCGACATCGACTTCCTGAAGATCGTCGAGAAGCCCCCTGAGCCGGAACCAGAAAAGAAGCCAGCCCGAGCGGCCGCCCCGGCGGAAAAGCCGGCAGCCAAGCCCGCCGCAGAGAAAAAAGGCGGGGCGAAGACTGGTTCCAGCACGGCCGATATCCTGGCGATGGCCCGGGCCAAGAAGTCGGCGGAAGAGAAGCCTGCCAAGCAAAGCACCGTTGATATCTTGGCGGCAGCGCGAGGCAAAAAGAAAGAGGCCGACGGAGACACTGCGGAGAAGAAGAAGCCCAGCACCTCCGATATTCTGGCGATGGCTCGCGGCAAAGGGAAAGCGGCCGACGACAAGCCTGCCGAGGGCAAGAAGACGGATACCAAGGCTCTATCCACCGCCGACAAGCTGGCCATGCTGCGTGGCGAGAAAAAGCCTGAAGCCAAGCCGGCGGAAGACAATCCAGCACCCGCCAAGGCGAAGCCGAGCACCGCTGATATTTTGGCGATGGCACGAGGAAGGAAGGCCGCCGAAGAAAAAAAGGATGCGGGTTCTACTTCCCCATCTACAGAGTTGACCACCGCGGAAAAGCTGGCCTTGCTGCGAGGCGAGAAGAAAGCCGAGCCTTCCGAGCCGAGCGAAGCGGATCAATCGCCTGCCCCTAAGAAGCCAAGTACGGCGGACATTCTGGCGATGGCTCGCGGCCAGAAGAAGAAGCCTGACCAGGCCGATCCAGCCGCTCCCTCTTCTGAGGATCGTTCGTCTGAATAATCGCCCCAGAAATTCTTCCGGCGTGGGCGAACTGCGACGGGACCGATGTTGTCCCATCCGGCGGATTGATAAAGAATAGATTTACCCCTTCAACCGAAGTATTCCCCGCCGAAAAGACGCATGATTCTGCTGATCGACAACTACGACTCGTTCACTTACAACCTGGTCCAACGGCTAGGAGAGATCGATCCTACGCTCGATCTGCAGGTCTATCGCAACGACCAGATCGACTGTGCGACGATTGAAAAGATGGCCCCCACCCATCTGATCGTCTCGCCCGGTCCTTGCACGCCGAATGAAGCGGGCATCTCGGTCGAAGCCATCAAGTACTTCGCCGACAAGCTGCCGATCCTGGGCGTTTGCCTGGGCCATCAATCGATGGGGCAGGCCTTTGGCGGAACGATCGTGCGCGCCGAACGTCTGATGCACGGCAAGACGGACGAGATTTATCACGACGATCGTGGTCTGTTCGAGGGAATGCCCAATCCGTTTATCGCCACTCGTTATCACAGCCTGGTGATCAAACCAGACACGCTCCCAGAAGATTTCGAAGTTGCGGCTTGGAGTATCATGCCAAATGGCGAGAAAGAGATCATGTCGATCCGCCACAAGACGCTGCCTCTGATGGGACTGCAATTCCATCCTGAGAGTTTCCTGAGCGAAACGGGGACCGACATGTTGCGTCGTTTTCTGGAGATTCAGCCAGCCCCGAGTTCCTAGAGGAGTCTAACCATGCTGTCCGTCAATCAGGCACTCGAACAGGTATCGCAACATTCCTACCCGCTTCCAACCCACGAGTGCAGTGCTTTTGAAGCACTTGGCGCAGCACTCGCAGAAGATCTTGTAAGCCCCGTCGAATCGCCCGCGTTCGACAAAGCCATGATGGATGGCTTCGCTCTGCGTTCGGCCGACACCTGCGGTGGATCGGCCAATCTGGAAATCGTCGAAGAGATCACCGCCGGCAACACGGCCAGCGAATCGATCCAGGAAGGGATGGCCGCCCGGATCATGACCGGCGCCCCCATGCCCAAAGGTGCCGACGCTGTGGTGATGGTCGAACACACCCAGATCGATTCCGAAAACGTCGATCGCGTGCAGATCCTGGATGAAGTTCCAACCGGCAGCCACGTTTTGAAACGCGGAGGCTTGCTCGAGAAAGGTCAGGTTGTTCTGTCGGCCGGGTCGATCATTCGCCCGATTGAAGTTGGTATTCTGGCCGACCTGGCAGGCGGACGTGTCACCGTCCGGCGCAAGCCGAAGGTCGCCATCATCTCGACCGGCGACGAACTGGTCGAAGCCCACGAAGAGCCTGGCCCGGGCCAAATCCGCAATACTAATGGCCCCATGTTGGCCGCCATGGCAACCGAAGCAGGGGCCGAAGCGAAGCGTTTGGGTATCGTCCGCGATAACCGCGAACACCTTTACGCCGCGATCCAGGAAGGTCTGGAAGCGGACATTCTGTTAATTTCTGGTGGAATGTCGGTTGGCGTCAAAGATTTAGGGCCTGGCATTCTGGCCGAACATGGCGTCGAGAAGGTGTTCCATAAAGTCAATCTCAAGCCGGGCAAGCCGCTCTGGTTCGGCAAGCGCGAAGGAAGTGGCACGCCGACGCTCGTGTTTGGACTGCCAGGCAATCCGGTGAGCAGCCTCGTTTGTTTTCACTTGTTTGTGCGTTCGGCATTGAATGCCATGATGGGCCGAACCGCTGTTTCTCCGTTCGTTCCGGGCTTCCTGCTGACGCGCGACTTTGCCAACCCTGGCGACCGCCCGGTTTTCTTTCCGGCGTACGCATGTCGAAAAGAAGGAGCCGGTGCGACAATCGCGCCACTCAACTGGAAGGGCTCGGCCGACCTGGCGACGTTGGCTAAGGCCAATGCACTGGCCTGTTTCGACGCCAACAGCCAGTATGAAGCTGGCCAATTTATCTCTGCAGTGATGGTCTAACTACTTCTTTTAGGGCGTTGGCCATTTACTGCTGTTGGGTTACACTCCTCCGAACAGTCGGGGGACTTTTGCGCCGGGAGTACCGCCGACATTCGTGGGGCATTCACAGTCGGAACAGAAAGTGAGCCAACTCACCCAGCTTGCCGAGACCTGGTTCGAAGAGGTTTGGAACCAACGTAACGACAACGCCATCTTCGAACTCTCTGATGAAAACGCCGTGGGATACGCCGAGTCGGACGTCCGCTATTTCAGCATGGAAACTTTCAAAGAGTTTCGCGACAACGTGCTCAAAGCGATGCCGGACGTGCGGATCGACGTTGAAGATACGATCGAGCAGCCGCCGAACGTGGTTGTTCGCTGGTTTCTGACCGGGACGCACACCGGCGATGGCTTTGGTTTCACACCGACCCACTCGCGTGTCACGCTGCGAGGCATGACCTGGCTCCGCGTCAACGAAAACAACAAGTTCATCGAAGGATGGGACTGTTGGAACCAGGGGCGGATGCTGCAGATCTTTGTCGGGGCGACGAAGCCAAGCCCCAATCGTTCGCAAGATCCGAAGTAGGGCGGAAGTCGCTCTAGGACCTGCCCCGCAAACCGCGTAGATTTACGGGATTCTATCTCTATTCGCGGTACCGATCGAGAATTCTCGTGCACGCATCCGATTCCCAAGCTGCCTCAACTCCCGACGTTTCGAGTGCGTCGTTTTCGTTTAGCTGGCGGTGTGTTCTGTTTTTAAGTTGTGCCAGTGCCTTGCTGCTGGCGGCTGCCTATCCACCTCTCAACCTGTGGCCCTTGGCTTGGGTGGCGCCGATCGGCTGGCTGATGCTGATCCGTGTCGATACGCTGCCCAAGCGAAGCTATTGGTGGATCTACCTCAGCGGGTTTCTGTTCTGGATGACCGTGCTGCACGGCATCGGCAATGCTCACTGGGCGACCCGGCTGCTCGGTTGGCCGATCTTATGTAGTTATCTGGCGGTCTACACGCCGCTGTTTGTCGGCTTGTCACGACTGCTGGTGCTACGAGCCTATGTCCCTCTCCCGTTGGCCGCTCCAGTCGTGTGGACCGGTCTGGAGTACATTCGAGCCCATTTCGCGACCGGATTCTCGATCGCACAGCTTGGCCATACGCAGGCCACTGTTCCACTGCTGATTCAGGTCGCGGAATTCACGGGGGCGTACGGCGTGGGCTTCGCAATGCTGCTAGTCCTGGGTCTGGCAGTCGCCGCATTGCCGGGGGCTCGGCGACATCCGGCGACTCGGCAGCTGCCGCTTTGGCTGGCCCGAACTGGCTTGATTGTTTGCTCGCTGTTGATGGCTGTTGGTTACGTGGTTTGGGGCACGATGCTGTTCCACGCCAGCAGCAAACTGGAGTGGGGCTATTCGCACGGGGGCCAACGCGATCCGGTTGAACCGGTGAAGATCGGTCTCGTGCAGGGTTCGATCGATACGGTCTTCGGCGATCCAACGCAGTCGGAACGTACCTTCGAGCAGTACACGGCCCTGACCGACCACCTGGTCCAAAATCATCCGAACCTCGACCTGATCGTCTGGCCAGAGACGACGATGGGGGACCATATGGTCTTCGAGATCGGTGCTGATTTCGCCGCGCCGAAAGACTTGAAGATCGACGAGGCTGAATTTCGAAAACGGATTCTCGAACGAGCCGACGGGTTCAATGGCTTCCTCCACGATCTGGGTGTGAACCGTTGGAAGTCACCGCTGCTGCTGGGGACTTCGGTCGTTCGGTATGGCAACCAGCGGATGGAGCACGCCAACGCCGCGATCTATGTCGGGCACGAAGGAACCATCGTTACCCGCTACGACAAAGTCCACCCGGTGATGTTTGGCGAGTATGTCCCGCTGGGGGATTACGTTCCGTGGATCTACGATCTGCTGCCGATCGGTGGCGGGCTGACCCCAGGCAAAGGCCCGGTCACGGTCGATGTCGACGGTGTCTCGCTGGTCCCTTGTATCTGCTTCGAGAACACCGTACCCCACCTCGTTGCGGGGCAGGTTCGAGAGCTTGATCAGGCGGGGATCGATGTCGACGCCTTGGTCACGTTGACCAACGATGGCTGGTTCTGGGGTTCCAGCATCCTCGATCTGCACCTGGCGTGTGCCCGGTTTCGAGCGGTCGAGAATCGTCGACCGATGCTCGTGGCTGCCAATACGGGGATCTCAGCCGTGATCGACTCGCAGGGGAAGCTGCTGCAATACTCGCCCACCCGAAAAACCACTTATCTCGTGGCTGATGTAGCGCCCACGGTGCGACCAATCTCGTCGTACACCAAGAACGGGGACTGGTTCGCCGGGTTATGCCTGACGTTGACGGTTATCGGGGCGATTGCCGGGTGGATAGTCTCGCGAAGACCGCCACCTACCGCTCCCCAGAAGGGCAATTAGGTTCGCTAATGGGGGGTTTTCCGTAGCCGGCTCTCGGCTAACGAGCCGCAGAAACGGAACGAAGCTCCCCCGTTGGACGGAAGTGGCCGGTAACCTGGGTAATTTTCCGACCAACAATCCGACGTAAAACGTTATTGTCGTTTATATTAGAGCAGGGGCTGGGCAACGTGCGGCTCGCGTATCGGTTATGCAGCCAACTTTCCCAGAACACCTAAACTAAATTGTCCATTTTGTTGACACTGTTCAAACGCCAGAATTATACTGGCCGTAAATACTCACACATCTTGTCCCTTTACAGGCACCAGTCACTCATAGAGCGCGGTCTCTTGAGTGCACCTTCTCGGTTGTTGGATCCGTCAATCTGCATGGATGCGGCTTGCTTTTCATGCGTGGAATTCACCCACGTGGCCGCAAGTGACGAGAAACCGACCCAGGCAAGGCCGTGGCAGAAGCCATCGAAGGAGTCACTTCCATGACATTGATCGGAAAGATCTTTACCTACCTGATCCTCATCATGAGCTTGGTCTTCATGACTGTAGCCATGACGGTTTATGCCACGCACAAGAACTGGCGTGAGGTGGTCAAAGGGGATGGTGCAGGCAACCAAGGGCTTGAAAAGCTAATCGCGGAGCAGAAGTCGATTGCCGCGGCACTGCAAGATCAGAACGAAAAGCTGCAGACCAAGCTGGAGCAGGAACGTGCTGCTCGTGCTTATGCGATCGCCGCACTGCATGCACGTACCAAACTGCAGGATGTCGAACTGCTGAACTTGAGCCAGGCCAACGAACGGCTGGTGAAGTCGGAAGCCGACATGAAGACGCTGCTCGAGCTGGCCGAAACCAACTCGAAGAACTTGAAGACTGAAGTCGATGGGCTGCGTGCAGACATCAAGGTCGCCCAGACCGATCGCGACTCGACGTTCAAAGACGTGGTTGCGTTGACCGACAAGCTGCAGCAGTACAAAGTCGAACAAGACCGCCTGCGTGAACGCGAACAAGAGCTGGCCAAGCAGACCGCTCGTATGAAGCGTGTTCTAACCGCCTTCGGTAAGGACGAGTTCACTCCGGTCGATGGCATTCCGCCAGAACTGTACGGTCGAGTGACCGCCGTGAACGACAACAACATGGTCGAAATCTCGGTCGGCTCGGACGACGGGATCCAGAAGGGTAACACGCTCGACGTGTTCCGCGGCCAGACCTACCTCGGCCGTATCATCATCAAGCAGACCGCTCCGGATCGTGCGGTCGGTGAAATCATTCGTGAATACCGCCGCGGCCTGATTAAGAAGGGTGATCATGTCTCCACAAACCTCGGATAAGTCGGGACGGAAATCGAGCCCGAACGTATACACCGTCATGCTGATCCTGTCGTTCATTGCCCTGACGACGGGCGCCATCCTGCTGTTCATGGAACTGCAGCGTTACGGCAGCTGGCCTCAATGGAAGGTCTAAGCGACCTGGCCAACTCGGCAGACAAGCCAATGAAGAAGGCGAAGCGGAATCCGCTTCGCCTTTTTTCGTAACCCGACCTTGCTAGATGCCCAGCGCGTCGGGATGAACGGCCCCCAGATGCTGTGCCAGACGTACGGCTTCGCGATGGCTGGTGTTATAGACCCGAGCGGTCAGCAGCAATTGAATGTGGTACTCGAGATTCACACGATGCTGCTGAGGGTCGACACGCAGCACGATACGCTGCTGAGCGTAAGATTCCGGACCAAGGACCGTCGACCAGAGATTGCCGCGACGAAACGTCAGAGGATCCTCTGAGACGACCTTCGCCCTGGTCCCTTCGTAGAATGCAATTGCCTGGGGGACGACCTGGGTAATCTCGGGGACGAAGAACTCGTAGCGATCGACGAAGCCGGTAACCGTCGCCCCACGAAAGACCTCGGCACGAACATACGCTTCCGCTTGTTGTTCTGGCTGTGGAGAGCGAAAAGGATTCAGCGACTCGTCCATCGGCAACCTCCCGGCAACGACCCTTGCTAACTCCCTTCATTATAGAAGGGTAGGGAAGGGGAGTCCGGATATGAACGGTTAGCCTCCGTTGCGAGCGGCTTCCTCCGTCTCGGCGATCTGCGTGCTTGGGCTCCAGCCGGCGTCGAACAGCATGTCGAACAGACGTGCCTTGGTGTTGACGTTGGTCTTGCGGAAGATGCTCGAACGTCGGAACTGGACCGTTCGCAGGCTCAATTGCAGGTGGTCCGCAATTTCCTGGTTGGTACGTCCGAGGAACATCAGCTCCAGCACCTTGGTCTCTTCCGCCGAAAGATCGCTGAGCAGCTGCTCGGCCTCTTGGCGTTTGACGTGCTTCTGGAAGCTTTGCTGATTCTTATCCATCGCCTGGCGAATGGCATCGATCAGACGCGTCGTGTTGCAAGGCTTCTGGAAGAGCTCGAACGCCCCCAGCTTCATTGCCTGGACCGTCGTCGGTACGTCGGCGTGGGCCGACAGAAAGATGACGATCAACGGCAAGTTTGCCTGGTTGATACGACGATGCACTTCCAGCCCCGAAATACCTGGCAAACGAATGTCGAGAACGACACAGCCAGGCTGCGTAGGTTGGATTTGTTCGAGAAATTCCTCGCCAGAGCCATAGGTGTAGGCGGTGAAGCCTACCGACTTGGCCAGCTGCAACAAAGAGTCGCGAGCGGCGGGATCATCGTCGACGAAATGAACAATCGGTTCTGAAGTCATGGGATGCAAACTGTCTACCCAGGAAAACGGTCATGCCTGTTTTACCCCTAGTCCTGTTGCTGCCCTTGATTCAGTTCTTCCAAGATTGGAGTCCCACTGCCCCATGATGTGTCCTGGTCGAAACCAGAGTCATCCAGCGAGATCTTGGTAAGAACTTCTTACTGCATATGCAATGCGATTGGAACCGGGAAGGACGAAACGGCCGATTTTAGATCGCACCAGCATGTTCGCTAGTGTCACTAAAACCTTAACAAATGTTGAGCCAGATTCCCCTTCCCAAATTTCTCATCGGATATCGTCGCCAAAGCCTCAAATAAAAGCCACTGTATTCATGTTTTGTTTAGCAAGACTGCACAAAACAGGCAAACCATGGTATTGAGTGCGCCCCAACCGCAATTTTGGCGAGCAACTTTCTGCGGAAATCTGGCTCATCGTAAATATAGGTTCCGATTCCAGTTCAAACCGACGGGAATCTGTTTCGGGCCGCATTTTCTTGAGATTGCCTTGCAATAACGACTTAGTGCGCTTAGCAGCGCCCCACTGATGGTTTGGGGTAATAAAATCCTCCACGCGATCAGGGGGGCTACGAACAATAAACAAGTTTTCGCTGAAAACTTCTTACACAACAAAGGAAAAACTGCGGGATTCCGTGCTTTTTTGAGCATTTGATTGGCCAGGCCAACAAATGCGACCATCCCGCAATAAAAAGGGGCCCGATAGCACTAGACTACGGGCCCCCACGCTTAATAGCAAACAAGTCAACAAGTTCTTATGGAAGCGAAGTGTTGGTCACTTCATCTTCGGGCAAGCGAACCAGCATCCAAGTTTCGTCGCGCTGCGTTCCGTAATGCACCAGAACTGAACTGGCTTCCTGAGACAGGTTGTAAATACCGGTCTCCATGACCGTTGCCGACGAGTCACCAATCAACCAGGCGGCACGCTGCGATTCTGGATCGACCTTACCCCAGACCGGCAACGAGTTGTCGGTCACGGCGTTGTAGTACGTACCAGCCAGCAAACCTTGCTTGTCGACCGCCAACTGCAGGTAAATATCGCCATCACCCGATGCGGTATCGGTCAGGACGAAAACACCCAATGGCAACCAGTCGTCTGGGTTCCCGTTACCTTGCGTTGGAGGACGGTTCTGCAGGATCTGGCGACCTTCATTCGCCAAAGCGATGGCCTGCAAAGCGTACTGTTCGCGGGTAGCGATCGGATCGTCTTCGACATAGACATACTGCGTGTCGTAGACGATGGTCGAACCGTAGTCGTAGTAAACCGGAACGGTCGAGTAGCTACCCCAGAAACTCCAGTTACTTAAGCGGTATGGCGAAGCCCACGACCACCAGTAACCTGGACGAGGTCGGTATGTGTGGAAGTACCAACTGTTCAAGAAGCGGTTGTTGGGGTACCAGCGGTTGTTCCAACCGTAGTTGAAATGACGGTGGGAGTTGTGGCGAACGTTGTTCGCATAACGATACCAGTTGTCCGGGACGTGGCGACGATCGTTGTGATCCCAGCGACCATCCCAGTCCTTATCCCAGTTACCGCCTGGGCGACGATCACGATGGCGATCACGATCCCGGTCGCGGTTTTCAACATTTACGAGTTGGTCGCGAATTGCACCACGATCAAGCGAGCCCTTGTCGCGAACACGGTTCAGTTGGTCACGGAACTGTGGATCGCGGTTGGCACGATCTCGCCAGTCGAAATCAGGACGGGCGATACGAGCGTCGTTGTCACCACGATCGCGATCCCCAGGACCACGGCTCGGGCCTTCAGCTCGGTCAGGGCGTTCACCAGGACCACGGTTTGGGCCTTCAGCTCGGTCAGGACGTTCACCAGGACCACGGTTTGGGCCTTCAGCTCGGTCAGGACGTTCACCAGGACCACGGTTTGGGCCTTCAGCTCGGTCAGGACGTTCGCCAGGACCACGGTTCGAACCTTCAGTTCGGTCGGGACGTTCACCAGGGCCACGGTTCGGGCCTTCCGTTCGGTCAGGGCGTTCGCCAGGACCACGGTTCGGACCTTCCGTTCGGTCGGGACGTTCGCCAGGACCACTGCCAGGCAGAGTGGCCGAAGGGCGATCTCGGTCTGGCAAGCCGACACGACCACCGTTGGCACGATCTGGGATGTTCGGCGTATTCGGACGATTCAGGCCGTTATCGCGACCGTTGTTACCATCGCTGTTCAAGTCACGCAGGCGTTCGCGAATGTCGCTGGCATCACCTGGACGGTTACGCATGCGATCGACTTCACGCTGCAGTTCTTCTCTCAGGTTGTTTCGCTGCAGACGATCGGGACGAGCCGAATCGCGGTCTGAAGCGGGGTTACCAGGGCGTTGTTGGTTAAACATCTCGCGGAAATCGCGTCCTGCTGGATTACGATTGCCGTTGGACGGCGCAGCGTTCTCACGATCGAGATCGGGGCGATTCACTTCCCGGCGACCGCTATCCGGTCGGTTTTGATTCAAACGATTGAAGATGTCTTGGGCCGATCGACCTGGCGTGGCATCCCGATTTGGCGATGCCGAATTACCGCGATCGCGTGGCGTGTTGTCAGGACGGGTCGACTGCATGCGTTCCCGCAGCGAATCGATCGACGACGGGCCACGGTCACGCGAGGCATTGTCGGGGCGCGTCGACTGCAGACGATTCCGCATCGATTCTAGCGACGACGATGGACCACGATCTCGGGCCGATGGGGTATTACTGGGACGGCTGTTGCCACGATTTGGCGTCGCCTGGGGCGAGCTTTGACGTGGCGAAATGTTTGGCGTTGGACGCGAACTCTTCGAGCTGTCGGTCGGTCGAGCACTTGGCTGCGGCCGACTTCGCTCGCGACTGGCGCTCGGACTTGGCGCAGACTTGCCTCGATCAGGCTGGGCACTACGCCGGTTCTCGGAACCGCGCGATCCGCCGCGATCTTTCTTGTCTTGCGCCTGGCCGAGAGCCGGCAGGCTGATCAAGCCAATCAACAAGCCGGTCAGCCATACGGATGGACGTGACATGGCAAAGACTCCTTTTATGAGTATCTGGCAACCATGATCGGAGAATGGCACTGGGGGGTATGCCGCGTTTATCCGCCGCGGCGATGGAATGCGACCTACATGGGGACATTCACCGTTCCGATCGTTGGGCAAAGTGCAAAGACTTAGCGCACGATTTAACTGATGCAGACCCCATGCCAACCTGCCAACTCTTCAAGAATTCTCACGGAAACGCCCACTCCCCCTGAAGTTGCGCTGATTTTGCCGTCTAGGCAGTTCCACCCTTGTCATTATTGCCGAGTCATTTTGATAACAATTGTTTCAATTTGACCATCCGAAGCTGACAATCGTTTTAAGAGTTACAGCCGGTGTCGCAGATCGATCAGCGCGACGCCTGGGCGACCAACCGTGTCCTAGACTTGGAGCAGAATCCTTTTCCTTTGAGACATTGGTATCGGGTTTGCCTTGTCTCTAAAACAGGCCGAGGAACAATTCCCAACGAATCAGTCCTCCGTTGCCAAGACCCAACAGACATCTAATCCATACCCGAGGGGGGATCGTTATGTTCCGAAATCTAATGATTGCCGGCGCCGTCGCGTTGGCTCCGTTGTTTGCCGCCAGTACGGCAACGGCTCAGGTCGTCACCACCGTCACACCACCGACCGCCATTGGCTACGTCCCGGTGCGTACAGGGCTGTTTGGGTTGCGCACCCAGATGAAGCCTGTGCTGGCCCCTGGTGTTGCTACCTCGTACGTGGCGAGCCCAGTCGTGACGACGAATTACGCGCCGATTACGACCAACTATGCTCCGATCACGACAAATTACGCTCCGATCACCACGAACTATGCTCCGACGACGACGTATTACACCCCCGAGGTAACCACCTACGCTGCGCCGGAAGTGACGACGGCTTATTACGCTCCGCCGGTCACCACGTCGTATTACCAGCCGGCACCGACCGTGGCCCCGGCGACCGCCACGACGTACGCCCCAAACCAGGTGAACTACTATCGTAGGAC